>VXLV01000161.1 GCA_009841405.1 Chloroflexota bacterium
GGTTTGGGGTGGGGGTACAAGCATCCCCTCGCCATAGACACGGCCCGCTTCGATGACAAGCGGCGCCGCCGCGTCGACCGTCGCCAGCAAATCGTAGGTGGTCGCGCCGGTGATGCGCACGGGCACGATCTCGCCCAGCGGCAGCTCGCCTTCAACCAAAACGTAACCGTCAATCTCGGGCGCGTCGCGGTAACTGCGGCCCAGGCTGATGATATCGCCCGTGTCCGCGCCGTTTTCGTCCTCGCCCGCGCCATGCCCTTCGACCAGTACGTTTACCGTCTTGCCCACCAGGGCTTGATTCTTCTTCAGGCTGATGGCGCTTTGCAACTCCATCAAGCGTTCATAGCGTTCCTGTTTGATCGCGTCATCGACATGGTTCGGCAAGGTTGCGCTGGGCGTGCCCAGCTCGTAGCTGTACTGAAAGGCGCCGACGCGGTCGAACTCTAGGTCGCGCGCCATCCGCAGCAGCCCTTGAAATTCCGCCTCGGTTTCGCCGGGATAACCAACGATGAAGGTAGTCCGCACGGCCAGCTCCGGCATCGCATCGCGCAGTTTGCCAATCGTCTCGTAGACCCATTCCACTTTCGCCGGGCGTTTCATCCGTCGTAGCGTCTCGCGATGTCCATGCTGCAGCGGAATATCCAGGTAGGGCAGGATTTGCTCGTGCGCGGCCATGGTCTCGATCAGCCGCGGCGTCACGTAGCCGGGATAAGCATACATGATGCGCAGCCAGGGGATGCCGGGCGCCGCCGCCACGATGGCCTCCAGCAGCCGCGCCAGGCCATCCTTCATGCCCAAATCGTAGCCGTAATCGGTGCTGTCCTGTGCGATCAGCATGACCTCACGGACGCCCAACTCCTGCAGTCGGACCGCTTCGGCCACGATCGACTCCAGCGGCCGACTGACTGCCGTGCCCTTGATCCGCGGAATCGCGCAGAAGGCGCAGGGCCGCCGGCAGCCATCGGCGATCTTGAGATACGCCGAGGCGCCCTGCAGGCTGGCGCGCAAAACGCCGCGCTCGTCCAGCCCAACGACTTTGGCTTCATCCGGCAGGTGATAGAGCGGCTCGGGATGTTTGCGTTTTCGCAGGCGCGTGATGAGGTCGAATATATCCATCCAACGCCGCGTGCCGATGACGCCGTCCAGGCCGGGCACTTCTTGCACCAGCGTATCGCCGTAGCGCTGCGACAAGCAGCCGGCCGCGATCACCATCTGGTCGCCGCGTTTGATTTCCACCAATTCCCGCAGCGCCGCGACTGACTCTTCTTTCGCCGCGTTGATGAAGCCGCAGGTATTGACGATCAGCACTTCGGCCGCTTCGGGATCGCCAACGCCGCGCATGCCGCTCGTTTCGAGGATCTGCGCCATGCTCTCGCTGTCGACTGTGTTCTTGGCGCAGCCCAGGCTGAGCAGGTAGTATTTGTCTTCGCTTCTACTTACTAAGTTTGGCATTAGCACTCTTCTGCGATTCAGAGCAATCAGTGTACAGAATCACCTGCCGAACAGGACCCTCTCCGCTTCCAGATGCCGTTCGTAATCCGCCATGAACTTTCGGTGGACAGTCTCAGGATTCAACTTGTGCGTATCTGCCAACACGCCGTCCGGACTGAATTTGGAATCGTGCACGTGAATACCGAGCGTGACGTTGTCGCGTGTGTTTGTCATCTCAAACAGATTGAATTGATCCAATCGTCGCAGCGCATTTGAGAATCTTTCGCGTATTTCTGCTTCAAATGGCTCGATGAGCCTGTCCCAAGCCGCGACCGAGCCTGCGTCAGGCCCCCGGTTGTACGCGTCACTGAACTCAACTAGAGACCCAGACCGCTCGGTGTGGTCGCGCATCATAGCATTGGCCTTCTTGAGAAACGGTTGATATCGTTGCATCAGATTCCATTCCTGAAAGAAATGGTACTCTTCCACGATTGGGCGCAGATAGACCTTGCATATCTCTTCATCGGCGTCGCCAAAACTTTGGCCATATTTGCGATTCTCATCCACTCTTCTTGTTAAGCCTTCTTCCGAATTGGCCGCAAGAGTTACGTCGTAGTAGTGGTCATTGGACATTAAGGCAAATCCATAAAATGTCTCATGTTTGAAATCTCGTTGCAATTGCCTAAACGCTTGGCGAGCCTCCGTGAAGATCGCATCTTCCAGCGCATCGTAATCGAAATCCAACTGCAGTCCAGCTGACATATCTATCCCTCCTTCGTCGGTGGCAAGCCCGCCTGCGTCACGCGCGGCGGCAGTATCGCCGTCGGCTCTTGCGGCTCAGTCGCGGTCGCCGCGATAACTTGAGTCGGCAGCGGCGTCACCGTCGCCTGCGCCACCGGCGGGCTCGTGGCGATCGGCGTCAAGGTCGGCGCCGGTGTCGCTTCAATGATCGGGCTCGGCGAGGGCTCCGCGCTGCTCTCGCTAACTTGCTCGACCACTTCAACAACCGTCTCCACGACTATCGCCTCCGTCGGCGTTTCGCTGGCGAGGTCGCTGGCTGGCCCCAAGCTCACGACCGCCGTATCCACCGTGAATCGAATGTCCACCCGTTGGCCGCGCGCGCCGATCTGCCCCTGCCGCTGCCCATTCCAAATCAGGTCGAGCGCCCGCGCGTTGCTCGCCGAGAGCAGCACCTCGCTCTCCGCGCTGTACTCGAGCAGGGTCTGGGCCTCTGCGATGCCGACAAAGGCTTCGGCCCCGTCAACTTCCAGGCTTAGCCAACTGCGCTGCGTCAGCAGCAGACTGACCAGGATGCCGCTGCCGGAATACTGACTGCGGTTCGCGGCCAATGCGGCCGTTGCTGCGGGCGGCGCAGTAACTGGCGATTCCGCTGTCGCTGATGGCGTGTCCGCCGGCGCATCGGTGGCCGTCTGCGGCTCAGCGCCCGGTTCAATGCCGACCAGTTCCAACGTCACAAATGCGATCACCGCGACCGCGGCCGCCGAAAGCAGTAGCAGCAACAGCAGGCGCAGCGCGCTGCGGCAGCCTGACGACCGCCGCTCCGCCAGCTCGATCTCCTGGAGCGGCTGGGTCGAACTGAAAGGTTCCTCAAGCGGTTCGGGCCGCCGCCCGCGCCCGCGCCGCCCCCGGCGGCCCTTCTCCTGCGCCAGGCGCATCTGGTCGTAAAGCAGCAGGACATGGTCTTCGTCCAATTCGAGGTGGCGCCCATAAATCCGCAGCAATCCGCGGATCTGGATCTCGGGCACCCCCCGAATTTCGAATTCGCCCGCCTCAAACGACTCCAGGATCGGCTGCCGTATCCGCAGCGCGGCGACCACATCCTCGATATCGAACTCTTTGGCTTCGCGCGCTTCCCGCAGATACTCCCCGAGCGAGTAGGCGTCCATCTATGGCCTCAATGAAATAACCCCGCCCGTCCAGTATAACCTGAATCCGGCGGGGTTATGTAATTGTAAGTCGTGTTATGAACAACGGGACATCGCGCTGGCGCTCTTATGGGGATACCGGCTCCAACTCCGCTTCGGCGGCGGCATCCGCAATCGCTTCGCCGAGGTCCTCGGTCTCGGCGGCGCCGCTGTCGCTCGCGTCTTCAACAGGACCGGCGTACCGAAAGCCCTCGGACATGATGTCTTCGGCGCTGACCTGCTCGCCGCGTTCGCGCGCCGCCAGGAACTCGGGCAGTTCGTCCTCCGGCACAATCGTGATCGTGAGCGTAGGCGACAGCTCATTACCCAGGCGGACCGCGACCTGATGCGTGCCGACCTCGCGCAGCGACTGCTGGCTGATTCGCCGCCGATTGATGTCGACGCTGGTGACGCGGTCCAACTCGTCAGCGATCTCCTGTGTCGTCACCGAGCCGAAGAGCTTGCCGGTGGAAGCGGCGCGCCGCCCGAAGATCAACTCGACGCCATCAATCTGCCGCGCCAGGTCGTTCAGCATATTGTTGTATTGCGCCTTGCGCGCCTCGACATTTTCGCGGATATTCTCCGTCCGCCGCAGCGCCGAAGTCGTGGCAGGCACCGCCATCTTGCGCGGGATCAGGTAGTTGCGGGCGAATCCATCCGCCACCTTCACCACCTCACCGGCGACCCCGTGCTTATACAAGTCCTGCAGCAAAATAACCTGCATCTGTATTCCCTCGCGTCTCGCGTTGCAACTGCGTCTCGCAGCGCGTCTTCTATTGCCTGAACGCGTATATTATAGGGATGTCGGCGGCGCTGCCAAGTGGCAATCCGGCGTCGCGGGGGCGGGACTATGGGCGCTGACCACGCGCTGGACAATCGCCAGATTATCGGAAAAGCGCTGATCGTTCTGGTCGGCTTCCTGGCCAGCGGCTTGCTCGGCCTAATCCGCATCGCGGTGGTCGGCGCCCAATTCGGCACTGGCGCCGCAAACGATACCTTCGCCGCCGCCCAACAATTGCCGGAGACGGTTTTCGTGCTGGTCGCCGGCGGCGCGCTCGGCTCCTCATTCATCCCGGTTTTCGCCCGCATTCGCGAGCAGGACCTCGCGCAAGCCTGGCGTCTCGCCAGTGCTGTCATGACGCTGTCCGCCGCGACCGCCGCGCTATTCGGCCTGCTGGTAGCAGCGTTTGCGCCATTCCTGGTCAGCCATCTACTTTATGTCGATCGCCCGCCGGAGCAGCAACAATTGATGACCGAGATGGTTCGCCTGATGATGATCACGCCGCTCATCTTCAGCGTCAGCGGCTTGATCATGGGCATTCTGCAATCCTACGCCGCCTTCTGGCTGCCGGCCATCGCCATCAGCATGAACAACATCGGCATCATCATCGGCGCCCTGGTCATTGCCCCCGCGCTGCCGCCGCATCCGGACATCGGCCAGGTCGGCGCCTCAAATGTCATGGGCCTGGCTTACGGCGCCGTCTTGAGCGCGGTCCTCCACCTGGTCGTGCAGCTGCCCGGCTTGTACAAGATCCGCGCCCGGCTGCGTATGCTGCTCTCGTTGCGCATCCCGGGCGTGCTTGACGTGATCCGCCTGATGGGGCCGCGCGTCTTCGGCCTGGCCGTGGTGCAGTTGAATTTCTACGTCAATATCCGCTTCGCCAGCGCCATGGTCGATGGCAGCGTGGTCGCCATTCGTTACGCCTTTATGCTCTGCTTTTTTGTGCTGGGCATGATCGGCCAGAGCCAGGCCTCGGCCGTGTTTCCCACGCTGGCGGCACTGCGCGCGCAGGGCGACATCGCCGGCTTCAAAGACCGCCTGGCCCGCGCCCTGCGCAACGTGCTCTACCTGGCTTTGCCCGCCTCGGCGCTGCTCATCGTCTTGGGCGAGCCCCTGGTCGCGCTCTTGCAGCGCGGCGCCTGGACCGCGGAAAGCACGCAAGCCGTGGCCTGGGCGCTGATCTTCTACGCCATCGGCATCGCCGGCTTCGCACTGCTTGAAGTGCTGTCGCGCGCATTCTACGCGCTGGAAGACACGTGGACGCCGGTAATCGCCGGCACAGCCGCCATGCTCAGCAATATCGCGCTCAATCTGATCTTCATCCAATTCATCGGCGATCCGGCAAGTCTGGCACGCGGCGCCTTCGCCGGCCTGGCCCTGGCCAACGCCCTCACCACCATTGTCGAGGCGCTGGCGCTCTGGTGGCTGCTGCGCCGGCGTCTGGCGGATGACGGCGCGTCCGCGGGCATCCACGACCGCGCTGTTTTGGTCAGCGCCGGCGGCAGTTTGCTGCTCTCGCTGGTCATGGCTGGCGCCCTCGTCGCGCTCAAGAGCGCGTTGCCGGTCGCGGGCGCGCCGCTCGCAATTGGCGGCTGCCTGCTCGCCGCGCTGATCTTCTTCGGCGGCGGCTACATTTTTAACGTTAGCGAGACGCGTTATCTGCTTGCGCCAGCGCTGCGCCGCGCGCTTAAGCTGATTGCGCGCTAGGGGAGGTCGGCCATGAACCAACAGTTGGAATCCAAAATCGCCGTTGTCACCGGCGCCGGACGCGGCATCGGGCGCGGCATCGCCATCGGATTCGCGCGGCAGGGCGCCAAGGTTGTCTGCGCCGCCCGCAGCCAAGCCCAGCTTGATGAGACTATTCGCGTGATCCGCGACGCCGGCGGAGACGCCATCGCCCACCGCTGCGATGTCACCCGTCCTGACGATCTGCGGGATCTCTACGCTCGGACGCGCGCGACTTACGGGCCCGTCGATATCGTCGTCGCCAACGCCGGCGGCAACTTCGAGCGCCGCTCGGTCGAAGATAGCGACATCGCCGCCTGGGAAGAGACTCTGCGCGTCAACTTGCTCGGCGTCTATTACACCTGCAAATTCGCCATCCCTGATCTCAAGCCCAAGGGTGGTCATATCATCGTCATCGGCTCAGGCATGGGCCACCGCGATGGCGGCGCCGGCTCGGCTTACAGCGTATCCAAAGCTGGCGCCTGGATGCTGGTACGGAATCTGGCGACCGAGCTGCGCGACTACGGCGTCTGCGTCAACGAGCTGATTCCGGGCCTGGTCGATACCGCAATCTTGAGCGAGGCCGAGCGACCGGCGGGTTCCGCGCTGAGCCTCGAGTGGTTCAAGCAGCCGGCCGATGTCGTGCCGCTGGCGCTCTTCTTGGCGACTCAGCCGCCGACCGGTCCCACCGGCCAGAGCTTCAGCTTGATGCGCCGCGATTCGCAGTAAGTCTAGCTCGATACTTTGGCAAAAATCGCCTTGAGGTACTCCGCCTCGGCGAAGGCGATCGGGTGATCCAGCGCGTGTGATGAGCGCTCCAGCGTCTCCAGCTCGAAGCCGGCCACCGCCGCCGAGCGCGTCACCAATTGGTAGAACATGTCGGCCTTGATGCGGCTGGAGCAGGAAGCCATCACCAGGATGCCGTCCTTCGCCAGCAGGCGCAGCGCCATCTCGACCAAGCGCCGATAAGCCAACACCGCATTGCGCATGCTGGCGCGGCTGTTGGCGAAGGCGGGCGGATCCACGATGACCAGGTTGAACTTGCGCTTCGCGGCGATCAACCCCCGCAAGCCCTCGAAGGCGTCAGCGGCGATGACATCGACCTGATCCATATCGAAGCCGTTGGTTTCGACATTGCGCTTCAAAGTCTCCAGCGCCGGCTCGCTGCTGTCCAGCGCCGTCACCGAGCGCGCGCCGCCAGCCAGCGCATAGACCGAGAAGCCGCCCGTGTACGAGAATACGTCCAGAACGCGCCGCCCCTTGGCCAGGTCGCGCGTCTTGCTGCGGTTGTCTCGTTGATCGAAAAAGAAGCCGGTCTTATGCCCCTTGATGACATCCGCCTGGAACAGTAAGCCGTTCTCCACAAACTCGACTTGACCGGACGGATCGTCGCCGACCAGCAGCTGGCCATCGCGCAAGCCAAAGAGCTTGGCGACATTCAGCCGGTCCGATTGCAGCGCGCGGCTCAAACGCAGTACCAGATTGTCAAAGATGACCGTTTCCTGCAGCGCCAGGATCAGCGCCCGCAAGTGCGGGATCCAGGCGGTGGTGTAGAGCTTGAGGACAAGCGTATTGCCGTAGCGGTCTATTATCAGCGCCGGGAAGCCGTCGCTCTCGCCATAGACCAGGCGGAAACCGGTCGTCTCCGCGCTGATTAGCGGCTGCCGCTTGGCTTGCGCCACGCGCAGTTTGTCCGCGAAAAATCCCTGATTGACGCGCATCGGCTGCAGCGTTTGCAGCACCTTGATGCGTATCGGCGACAGCGGATCGTAGAGCCCGACCGCCAGGAAGTTGTTGTCCGCGCGGTCGTAAATCACCGCCAGATCGCCGCCGTTGCCCAAATGACTCTGCTTGACAATTGAGTCTTCAAAGACCCAGGGATGGCCTTGCCGCAGGGCGCGCTCGGCGGCGCGCTTCACCCGCACCGAGATATTCTTTTCGGCTCGCTGCGGCAACTGATCCAGGTCGATCATGGCGGTTTCGCTGGTCGGGGTCGCGTCCATCGTTGGTTCAGCCATCTTCATCCACCAGCCTGATCTTGAGCTCGGCGTCTTCCAGCAGCGCCTGACAATGCGCCGCGAGCCGCTGACCGCGCTCGTACAATTTCACCGAGTCCTCCAAAGGGAGATCGCCGCTTTCCATGCGCGCCACCAGCGCTTCCAACTCCTGGAATGCCGCTTCATAGCTGAGATTCGTCAGTTCGTCCATCAATCTTCGACCCTCACCTTGATCTGGTCCCTTGCAAATTGTACGTTCAACCGCTGGTTCCTGCTGACTTGCGCCGCCGCGCGGATTACCACGCCCGCGTCATCGCGAACCAGGGCGTAACCGCGCGCCAAGATTTGACGCGGATTGGCCGCCTCTAGCGCCCTTTCAGCGTGCGCCAGCCGCTCTCGCAAGCGCCGTAGCTGCAGGCCCTGCGTCCGCGCCAGTTGCGCGCGCTTTTCATCGACGCGGCGCCGCGCCAGCTGCACACTTTTCAGCGGCGTCGTGAAACGCAGCGCGCCCTGCAGCCGGCCCAGCTCTCGCGTTCTTTCGCTGAGCGAATCGCCAAGCGCGCTCGCCAAGCCGATGCGCAGCCGATCATTATCGAGCAGCAAATCGTCGCGATTGGGCGTCGCCAGCTCGGCCGCTGCCGATGGCGTCGGCGCGCGCAAATCGGCGACGAAGTCGACAATCGTGAAGTCGATCTCATGCCCGATGCCGCTGATGACGGGAATGCGGCTGGCGGCTACCGCCCGCGCCACCTCTTCGTCGTTGAAGCACCACAAGTCTTCCAGCGAGCCGCCGCCGCGCGCCATGATGATGACATCGGCGTCGGTGTATTGGTTGAGCCGCTCCAGCGCCCGCACGATCTGCGCCGGCGCCTCCGCCCCTTGCACCAGCGTCGGGCTCAGCGCGACCTCGGCCAGCGGAAAGCGCCTCCGCAGCACATTCTGCATATCGTGCCAGGCGGCCGCGCTCGGCGAAGTCACCACGCCGATCTGCGCCGGAAAGGCCGGTATCGGCCGCTTGCGACCGCGGTCGAACAAGCCCTCGGCATCGAGCTTGGCTTTTAGCGCCTCGAACCGCAAGTGCAAGTCGCCCAGGCCGCCCAAGGCTTCGATCTGGTCGGCATAGAGCTGGTACTCGCCGCGCGCTTCATAGACGCTAACGCGGCCATGCGCGAGAATCTCGTCGCCGGCGCGCACATCGGCGCGCACGCCCCGCGCGGCGTTTCGAAACATGACGCATCGCAACTGGGCGTCGCTGTCCTTCACGGTGAAATACCAATGCCCGGAACGCGCCTTGGTCAAATTTGACACTTCGCCGCGCACCCAGACATCATCGAGTATTTCATCGGCTTCAAAGAGATCGCGAATGTAACGCGTGAGCTCTCGCACAGAAAAAGTTCGCATGGCAACTCGGCATTTGTCCCGTTGTGGCGAGCAATTGCGACAGTTACAATTATCGCAGATTTTACGGATTAGGCGAACGAGGATCGAAGATGGCGTTTCTCAACCAAGCCCAACGCAAAGCGCTGCTGGACGAGCTAAGCAGTATGAAACTCTGGCGCGCCAAATTCAAGCTGCGTCTGATGGACCCCAAGTGCCGCCTGCGTTACCTGCGCAATGTCCAGCAATCCGGCGAGTGGCATACCAGCTACATCCTCGAGACCCTGGGCACGCAAGTGACCCTGGTCGAAGTCAACCACGCCGCCAATGACCAGTATCGCAACAAGCAGAAATTTGAATTCGTCAACGTCATCGTCGAACCCACGCCCGACAACAGCAGCTGAACGCACAAGGTGTATTTCTCAGTAATGCCAAGTTAGTCGTGCGAAAATCTGGCCCGCGAGAAGCGCTCCCCTTCCCTAGCTTGCTGGGGAAGGGGCC
>VXLV01000029.1 GCA_009841405.1 Chloroflexota bacterium
CCCTCCCTGGCTTGCCGGAATTCCGCCCCCCGTTGAGCGGGGGGATTGTGGGGGGAACAGCGGCCGGGGGGTGGGGTAGTCTTCCTCAGCCCTCTTGCAGGCCCGCCGGCGCCAGATCGCCAATCGAGCGTTCCAGATCGGTGGCGGAGCGCACTTCATCGCCTTCAGCGACGGGTTCGGGGTTGGCGGTGGCGGGCAGAGGCGTGTCATATTCGTAGTCCGGCTCGCGCTTCTGCCGCTCCCAGACCAGGCGCATTTCTTTCCAGGCGCCGATCAGCGTGCGCGGGACGGGCATGTCGTCCTTGATCTCGTCGTATAGCGCCGCCAGATTGTAGCAAGGTACGCCGGCGTACATGTGATGCTCGATATGCCAATTCATGCGCCAATACAGAAACGAGAAGAGCGGATTGAGCTTTACCGAGCGCGTATTCTTGCGGAAGTCGCGGCTGTGGTTGCGCAGGCCGCAGTGCTGCGTCAGCCCGACGAAATAGGACAGCCAGTTGCCGATGAATACGGCCAGCGAGAAGATCAGCGGCAGCACCCAGTAACCGCTGGCGATGCCGATACCAAGCATCGAACCGTGGAAGAGCAGCAGAATGCGGCACCAGACGATCGACCGCCGATGCTGCTCCGGTTGATCTCTATGTAAAGCCTTAAGCCACTCGTTGATCGGCGCTCGTTCATCCGATGGCACGCGACCGACCGTTCCCAATATGGTGATAATCAAGGTCGAGATCAAGCCGCCTTTACCGAAGGTGCGTCCGCGCTCCGTGAGCAAATTGACGGTGAACAGTTGCAGCATAAAGCTCGAGGCCAGCGACGGCTCCAGCGGCAGCAAGTTCTCGCGGTCGCCTTCCGGGTGCAGGGTGTAGCGGTGGTGGTAGGTATGGCTGCTGGCGTAATCGAAGGGGTCCCACCAGCCGATTAGACTAAAGAGGTACAAGAAGAATTTGTTCAGCCACTTGGTCTTGAAGACAGTGCCGTGGCCCAATTCGTGCGGCGCCGTGCCGGTGAAGAAGCTGGTCACCGTGCCGTGGAAGAAGAGCGCGACCAGCATCGCCAGCCAGCTCTCCTGCGTCCAGAACCAGAAGACTGACGCGCCAGTGAGCAAGAACAGCCCGAAGTGCCCGCCAGCCTGAAACCAGGCTTGGGCGTCGCTGCGGCGGGACAACTCCCGCAGCGCGCCCGGCTTCGTCGGGCAGCGATACCAATCAACGCGCAAAGATTTCCGCACTTCGGAAAGTTCTTGGTAAGCCATCTCATCAACCTCAAAATCTAAATGAGTGAAAGATATTCTCGCGATACATAATCCCCAAAATCATCGAGTGCGTGTAGGGGCGAGCCATTGGCTCGCCCGCAAGTCTCATAATCTATAGGACATGATTTGCGAGACTTGCTTGCGCTGACGGAGGATACACAGAGCGCGCCGAATAAAGCGAAGTCGTAATGGTTTGCCGGCGAAAGTCCGCATCTGTTGGACGCATGCCTAAATGGCGGCGGAATCCCCATCAGCCAGAACCCTCTGTGCCCTCTGTGTATCCTCATTATCCTCTGTGGTAGAAGAAAAGTGCTTTCGCGCTATTCGGCCGTGACGCCCAGCTCTTCCAGCACCGCGACCGCTTCGTCGAGATTCACGCGGTCGCGCGAGTTCTTGATCGAGCGCTGCAGCATGAAGATGGCGTCCTGGTCGCCGGCGCGCGCCAGATCCAGCGCCTCGGCGAAACCTTTTTCGCCATAGCTCAAGTCGCGTTCCACGACCGTATTGTCGTAATTGCGCCAATAGTATTTGAGGTCATCGCGCCGCCAATGCCGGTAGATGTCGTCCCAAGCGAGCTGGCTGGGTCCGTGCGGCTCCAGCATGTGATCGGCGATATTGTCGCCGACGATCATGTAGCGATTGTCCAGCGAAAGGCGCAGACGATCTTCGGTGTAGTTGGGCAGCGCGCGATGAATGGTCAAGGCCGGGAAAAACAGGGCGTCGCCGGCTTCGTAATCGATGGAATGCCAAACCGGGTCGATCTCGTCGTGTTCGGTTTCGTCCACGATCAAGCCGCCGGCGCCCAGCGAGAAATGATGGTCCAGGACGCGCTCGACTTTATGCGACTCCGGGATGACTGCCAACCCGCCCAACTCAATCGGGCAGTCGCCGATGGGCGCCCAGCAAGTGATATTGTCGTAACTGCCCTGGAAATGCACGAAGTCCTGATGCGTCGGCGTAGTGTGCTCGGTGTACTTGGGGAACCAGATGCGCGCGACCTTCTGCGGATGCGGCATGACGGGCGCGCCAACCATCTTGGCCACGATGTCCTGGAATTCCGGCCAATGCGCCGAGCGGTGAAAGTTCTCGTTCTTGTAGACCTCGGCGTAGCCGGCGCTGTATTCGTTGTCGCCCTCGGTGTAGCGCATGTTGATATCGGCGATGCCGTCCATGGGGTCGGTTCCGGCGATCAGCCAGCCAACTTGCTGGATCACGCTCATCATCTCGCGCCGCAACTCAAGCATCTTGTCAGGATCCACCAGCTGGCGGAAAAAGAGATAACCCTCATCGGCGATGCGCCGCTGCAACTCTTGCGGGTCGTTCATCGCGTCGTTCGAGACGCGCAGTTCGCGTATTTCGTCAGACATTGGTTTTCTCACTCGCACTCCCTAATTCGATTACGCTTATTCTACCGCCAAATGCGGCGCAGGTCACCAAGTTATTTTCGCAAGCAGCCTGGCGGCGAATGACTTTTTTGTGAATTCGCTAATAGGCGTTATACTGATGTCATCTGACCAATGGCTATATTGAGGTAGAGAAATGAGTTCAAAGTTACGACTTGCTCTTGTGTTCTTTTTGCTCTTCGGCTTGTTGGCCGGGGCTGGCTTAGCGCAGGATTCGGTGTCGATCACGGTCCGCTGTAAAGCCAGCCCGCCGGAAGAAGACTGGCGCTGCAACAGTTTCGCCGTCGTCGAAGAACAAGTCGAAGCCGAGTTGGGCATCGACATTGACCTGAATCTGATTCAAGACAACGCGGGTTGGGGCGATTACAAGAACGAATTCGTCCTGGCGTCGGAAGCCGGCGAAGCGCCGGATATCATCCTTTCGGGCCACGAAGACATCGGCGCCTGGGCCCCGGCCGGGTTCATCATCCCGCTGGATGACGTGATCGGCATGCACAGCGAATTCGACGATATCGTGCCCTCGCTTTGGGATTCGCACGGTTACGCCGGGCAGATCTGGGGCATCCCGCAAGACGCGGAAGCGCGCCCGATCTTCTACAGCAAGCTGCTGCTGCGCGACCTGGGCTGGAGCGAAGACGACATCGAGTCGCTGCCTGACCGCGTGGTTGCCGGCGAGTGGACATTCGCGGACATGCTGGCGACCGCTGAAGCCGCCATCGAAGAAGGCATCGTCGATGAAGGCAACGGCTGGTGGCACCGCCCGAGTAATGGCCCCGACTTCCTGTATTACTACTTCGGGCACGGCGGCGAAGTGCTGGACATGGAAGGCAACCTGGTGGTCGACCGTGAAGCGCTGGTCGCGACTTACGAATTGCTGGGCGGCGCGGTGGCGTCGGGCGTGCTGCGCTCGGATATCATCGGGCTGGATTGGAACGAAGTCTGGCACCCGACCGTGGCGCAGGCGGATACCGTGCTCTTCGCGGCCGGTGGCACCTGGAATTGGCCCAACTGGTCGATCAACTATGTGGCCGACAAGGGCGGCGACGAATTCCTGTTTGAGAATATCGGCTTGACCCTGATCCCGGCCATGGCCACCGGCAACGCTATCACGCTGACGCATCCGCTGACCTACATGATCAGCAGCGGCAGCGCGAACCCCGATGTCGCGCTGGAACTGATCGCGGCCATCACCACGCCCGAGCATAACAACAAGCACGCCATCGACAGCTTCCATCTGGGCATTCTCAACGCGCAGCTGGAATCTGAGGCTTACGCGAACAACCGCTTGCTGAGCAGCGCGCATTACATGCTCGATCACACGACGGCGCTGCCCAACCATCCGGGTTGGAACGCCTGGTCGAACGCGTACTTCCTGGGCATCCAGGCGGTGGAGACGGGCGAGGCGGATGCGGCCGGCGCGGCTGATATCGCTATCGCGCAGATGCAGAACGAATTGGGTGACGGCATCGCGGTGCGGTAAGGTCTACCTCACCCCCCGGCCCCCTCTCCGAATCATCGGAGAGGGGGAGCGGACTGCCAGAATCCGTTCCATTGCTGCGATTTTCTGTAGAGGCATCGCTAGCGTCACATTCCCGTTTACGAGCCACCCTTCCCCGTTGATACGGGGAAGGGCCGGGGATGGGGTAGAAAAAGCTGCCCGCACCCCTTCGGACCTATCTCAAACGGCTTAAAAGCGTGAGACCAGCCAATGTCCCAGCGACAGGAAAAACGCGAAGCGCACAGCCGCAGCGCCTGGCGATCCCATTTGGGCGCGTATGGCTTTATGGCGCCGGCAGGCATTCTCGTCATCATCTTCTTCTTGATCCCGGTGGCGATAGTGCTGTATCTGAGCGTCACCAATCTGGCGAGCTCCAACTTCACCTCGGATCTCGCTCGGATGGAGTTTATCGGCCTAAAGAACTTCCGAACGCTGTTCAACGATCAGTTCGCGCGCAAGATCTTCTTCAATACCATCTTCTATGTACTTGTTACGCTGTCATTCTTTAATGTCGGTTTGGCGCTGATCGTTTCTCTGCTCACCACGCACATTGATCGCAATGCCGGCTTTTTCTTCCGCGCCTTGTGGATCCTGCCACGGATCACCTCGCCCGTGGTCTATATCTTGATCTGGAAGCGGATGATGGCGGAAGCGCCCTTCGGGATCATCAACCAGTTCAACGAAATCTTGGGGCAGCCGACTTTTAATTACGTCTCTACCAACCCCTGGGTCTTCGTGGTGCTGGTCAACGGATTTATCGGCGTGTCTTTTGGCATGATAATTTTCACCTCAGCCATCGAATCCATTCCCAGAGACTTGCTAAACGCCTCGCTGGTTGACGGCTCCTCAAAGCTGCAGCGAATTCGCTACGTGATTCTGCCCTTGATTCGCTGGCCCCTGCTTTTTGTGGTCACGTATCAGACGCTTTCCTTATTAACATCCTTTGAAGAGATTCTGTTGTTGACGGATGGGGGCCCGGGGCTCTATCGCACCGAGGTTTGGTCCTTGACCGCATTTCATCGCGCCCTGTCCAACTATTTCGGCAACGCCCAATGGGGATACGGATCCGCGTTTGCTGTTCTGCTGGTCTTCATCGGCGTCGTGCTCGCCGTGATTTACATGCGTGTCTTCCGCTTCGACGAATTGGTCGCCGAACCGCGCGTGGAGGCGCTATGACCGGCCCCGAAGAATTGTTTGATTCGGCCAAAATAAAGCCAGACGAAGCGCCGCGCGCCTTTCATCAAGATTTGATTGATGCCTTGCGTTTGGGCGTCATCAGTATTGTCTTGCTGTTGATTGCGGCATTCTTCTTCAGCCGAATCGTCCATCCGCTCTTTGCGCTCGGCAGCGTCGAAGAGACGGCGATGGATGTGCTGACGCGTCTCATCCTGCTGGCCTTGCCATTCGTCGCCTATATCGCAGCCGCGAGCGTCGCCCGCCGCTATACCGGCGCTGATACCGTGAGGGCCCTTGCCTTGGCCTTGACCTGCACGGTGATATTATTCGCCCTCATTTCCACCGGGCACTACGCCTTGGATTATGGCGTCTTTGCGCCGCAGCCATCGCTGCAGATGACGCTCAGCCAGACGGATGCGGGCATCCGCGTCGACGCGATTGCGCCGGGCGGCGCTGCCGAAACCGCCGAGATACAAGTCGGCGACGTCATCACGGCCATACGGCGCGACCCAATGGATCTGCAATCGTTCAACCGGCGAGTGGGGCAGGCGGCGGAAGGCGATCCGCTGCGCCTGCGATTTATCCGCGGTGCTGAAGAAATGCAGGAGACCGTTCGCGTTGTTCTGGTTTCCGACAAACAGCTAGGCGTCCTGATTCCCGGTCTTGCTCTGGGGCTAATTTTCACCGTGATAATTGTGTTCCTGCCTGGTCATTGGGCGCCATATATCGCGCTGGTTGGGCTGCTGTCGCCCTTGATCGTCGGCTATGCCTGGGTGATCATCGCGACTTTCTCTTTCCGCACAGAGGGCCTGATTCCGCTTGACGGCAATGACAACATCGGCGGCTTCACCTTAAAAAACTGGGAATCTATCTTCGCCGGCAATATCTCCGGGCTGGAGTTCAACATCTGGCCAATTCTGATGACCACGCTGGCGATAGCCGTGGTCATGACCGTTGTTGTCTTGCTGGTGTCGTCGATGGCGGGTTACGCCCTCTCGCGCATGAACTTTCCCGGTCGGCGATTCTTCCTCTCATTCACGCTGATCCTGCACGGCTTCCCGGCGATTACACTGCTCATCCCCATTTTCATCGTGCTGCTGCGGCTGGGCAACTTGCCGATCATCGGCGATTTGATCGGATTCAATACGATTGGCGGCATCGCGCTGGTGATGGTCGCTTTCCAGCTGCCGCTGGGCGTCTGGCTAATGAAAGGCTTTTTTGACAACATCCCCTGGGATATGGAGCGCTCGGCTCTGATTGACGGCGCTTCCCGCTTTCGCACCTATTGGGAAATTCTGCTTCCGCAAATTCGGCCCGGTCTATTGGCGTTGGGCATCTTCGCTTTCATCGGCGGCTGGAACGCCTACATCATTCCGGCGACCTATTCGATCGGAAGCGGTGTGAGCAATATGCCGGTATTCCTGAATGAGTTGATCGACGAGACTGCGCCGGTAGATTGGAACCAGGTCGCGGCGGTCGGCTTGTTTCAACTGATACCCATCTTCATCTTCTTCATCTTCGCCCAGGAATACCTGCTCAACATTTACGCCGGCGGCACGAAGGGCAGTTCGTAGGAACATCGAGCAAGTAACACAAAGACTTACCACCGAGTTCAACGAGAAAAAGAGAGGACACCGAGGAAAGCCATATAGCATTTGTACCGAGGCGAGAGCCCTGTTGAAAAGGTGGCCGGCGCAAATTGCGGGAGCATTGAAACAATGCTTGAACCTCTGTGCCCTCAGCTCGACTCGGTGTCCTCGGTGGTAGCTGTCCGTGTCTCAACCAAATAGGATACACAGCCTATGAGAATCACGATTGACAACCTCACCAAGAAGTTCGGCGATGTCGTCGGCGTCGAAGACCTGACCCTACATATTGAAGACGGCGAGTTTGTCGCCTTCCTAGGTCCTTCCGGCTGCGGCAAAACGACCACGCTGCTGACCCTGGCCGGCATCTACAAGCCGACCGATGGCGTCATCAGATTCGGCGACCGCGTGGTCAACACCGTCCAGCCGAAAGACCGCAACATCGGCATGGTCTTCCAAAGTTACGCGCTTTACCCGCACATGACTGTCTTTCAGAATATCGCCTATCCGCTGAAACTGAAGAAGGTCTCGAAAGCCGACCAGCACGACCGCGTGCGGCAAGTCGCCAATGTCATGGGCATCGGCAATTTGCTGGACCGGCGCCCGGGGCAGCTGTCGGGCGGGCAGCAGCAGCGCGTCGCTCTCGGGCGGGCGCTGGTCAAGGAGCCGGATATCTTGCTCTTCGACGAGCCGCTCTCCAATCTCGACGCGCGCCTGCGCCTGACGATGCGCGGCGAGATCAAGCACTTGCAGAAGAACCTGGCCATCACCTCCATCTACGTCACGCACGATCAAGTGGAAGCGATGACCATGGCCGACCGCATTGCCGTGATGAGCGGCGGCCACTTGCAGGCTTTCGACTCGCCCGACGAATTGTACAACCGCCCCAAGACGCAATTTGTCGCCGGCTTTGTGGGCAACCCGCCCATGAACTTCGTCAATGTCGAAGTCTCGCAAGCCAACGGCAGCTATGTCGCCCAGGCTGAAGCGCTGCAATTGACGCTGGGCGCGGAGCGGGGCGAGCCGGCGGCGCGCAGTGATGGCGAAGTCGTGCTGGGTATGAGGCCGGAGGACATTCAGATCAGCGACGCCGGCGATGTCGCGGGCGAGATCTTCATCGTCGAACCGCTGGGCCGCGAAGACCTGATCGACGTGCGCGTGGGGCCGCACAGTTTCATCGTGCTGGCAGGCGCCGAGACGCAATACCAAGCCGGCGATCCGGTCAAGCTCAGTTTTGACATGGGGCAATCGCAATTCTTCGACCCGGCCACAGAGCGCTCGCTGCTCTGGCGGCAATAGCTCGCTCATGCTGGCTGAAGCCGTGCAGGGGCTGGACCGCAGCGTCGCCTCGCCGGAGGACCATGAACTGGCGCTGCGCTATGCGCCGCTGATTCGCTTCGACCGGCGGGAGCCCTTCCTCCCCTCCGCCGTCGGTTACAGCGTATTTCGGCGCGACGCAGCCTCGGCGTCTTTTCCGCGCGAGATCTCGCTCGGCGACGGGCTTGCCTGCGTCATCGAATACGCCATCTGGTGGGACTGGGACATTCAGCACCTCTACGAACTGGAGCACGTCTGGGTCGGCGTGGACGCGGCGGGCGGCATCGCTGAGCTGGAAGCGAGCTGGCATGGGCGCTTCAATCGGATGCGGACTGAGGAGGGCGCGCTGCCGCCGCAGGACGGGCGGCCGCTGCTGTATTCCGAGCCGGGTAAACACGCCTTTGCGCCCTCGCCGGGCCGGTTGCTGCAGCGACGCATCCGGACCGACGCCAGCTGCGGCATCCATGCCGGGAGGATGGGCGTTCACGTAACGCCGCTCTTCGCCGGCATTATCAAGCAGCGCAAGCCGCTGCAGAATCGGCTCGTTCACACTTATCTCGAGCGGCTTCAATTCGCGCCGACTTACGACTTTTCCCAGTGCTTCGACTTGAGAGACGCCGTACTCGTGCCCTGGCCCAGCCTCTTCCGCTGGATACCGGGGCGCGTCTCAGCTTGCCTGGAGGCGCTTGCGGCCGGCATTGCGCCGCGCGAACGGCGCGCCCTGCGCATCGCCCATCGCGGCGCCTCAGCTTACGCGCAGGAGAATTCGCTGGAGTCGCTGCGAATCGCCGCTGAGATGGGCGCGGACATGGTGGAGATCGACATCCGCGTGACTGCTGACGATGTGCCGGTTGTCGCCCACGACAGCGGCTTGAAGCGACTCTTTGGCATCGACGGTAGCGTCTCGGATTACGACATGGACGAGCTGCGGCGGCTGACTGCAGGCGCGATCAGCAGCTTCGCCGAGGCGCTGGAATTATGCCGCGAGCTCGGACTTGGCATTTATCTGGATATCAAGGAACTACGCCCGGGCGCGGCGCGGACGATGTTTGCGGCGCTTGACGAGCGGCATTACTGGAAACAGGTCATCTTCGGCTCCGGCCGGCCCGATTATCTGGCGGATATTAAAGCGGCGCGGCCGGAGGCGCAGACATCGGTCTTGTTCCGAGCTGTCAATATCGACGCGGTGAAGCTGGCCGAGTCGGTCGGCGCCGATTTTGTGCATCCTTGCTGGGAGCGCCGCGCCGAGCAGCCGCATCGGCTGTTGACGCCCGAGTGGATCGCCGCGGTGCGAGCGGCTGACTTGGGCATTGTCTGTTGGCAGGAAGAGCGCCCGGCGGAGATCGCGGCGCTGAAAGCTCTAGGCGTGGACGCCATCTGTTCGGACAAACCTGATTTGCTGCGTGATACACCAGTTCTACCCCACCCCCCAACCC
>VXLV01000173.1:0-39851 GCA_009841405.1 Chloroflexota bacterium
AGGTCGGCATCGACGACGCCATCGTCCTCGATGCCGAAGAAGAGATTTTCGAGACGAACAACGGCTGCATCTGCTGCACCGTTCGGGGCGATTTGATTCGCATCCTCGGCCATCTAATGAAACGCCGCGACAAGTTTGATTACATCATGGTCGAAACCACTGGCATGGCCGATCCTGGACCCGTCGCGCAAACCTTTTACGTCGATGATGACATGCAGCAGAAGCTCCATTTGGATGCGATCGTCACGCTGGTCGATGCCAAGCATATCTGGGAACATATTGACGATAGCGACGAGGCCAAAGAGCAGGTCGCCTTTGCAGATGTCATCCTGCTCAACAAGATTGATCTGGTCGCCCCGCAAGACCTCGAGAAGCTCGAAGCTCGCATCAAAAGTATGAACAGCATGGCGAAAATCTACCGCAGCCGCGACGCGGTGGTCGAGATGGACAAAATCCTGAATGTGGGCGGCTTCAACCTCGACCGGGCGCTGGAAATTGACCCGAAGTTCATGGAGCCGGAATACCCGTTTGAATGGTCGGGCATCTATCAACTGAAAGCTGGTAGTTATGAATGGGTAATGGGTGAAGGACCCGACCCGGCCATGGGAGCGGCGCTCTTGCCGTTGGCGAACACCGGATTGGCGGCGAAGGAAGCGACGCTGATGGACGCGGTATTGACCTTCTCTGAAGATGAGCGGGCGTTAGCGGCAGGAGAAATGATGCGCCTCGGCAAAGGACAGCACAACCAGCTCGTGCTGAACGAAAGTGGTGAGACCGTCTTCAATTTCGCGATCCAAGAGCCGGGCAGTTTTATGCTGTTCACTGAACATCATCCCGATGAATTCGACGCGCATTTGTGCGACGCGGAGGCCGTGCTTGACCCGCTCGAGACCCGCGAGTACAAGCCCGACCATGAACACGACGAAGAAGTGACTTCCGTTGGCATCACACTCCCCGGCGATTTGCAGTTAGAGAAGCTAAATGGCTGGCTCAGCCAACTCCTGCAGGAACAGGGACAGGACATCTTCCGTATGAAAGGCGTGTTGAGCGTTCGTGGTTGGGATCAGCGCTACGTATTTCAGGGGGTGCATATGCTCTTTGACGGCCGCCCTGATCGTGCCTGGAGGAACGAACCGCGTCAAAACAAGATGATCTTTATCGGGCGCAACTTGGATCGGGCTGCGCTGGAAAACGGCTTTCGCGAGTGTCTCGCATCGTGAGGCAGCGGAAACGCAAGTCCAGACCGGCACAGCCACCGCTCAGGGCTGTATGGCGTACCAACATTGACGATCATCCGATTGGGCTGGCATGGTCGCCGAATGGCAAGAACCTGGCAGTCGCGGGGGTGTCTGGCCCAATCACGCTGTTCAATGGCGCGGATGGCGCGGTACGGCACAGGCTGCCCGGTCACGCCCTCGATACGATGGCAATTTCCTGGCGCAAAGACAGTCGTCTCCTCGCTAGCGTCGGGCAAGACGGCAAGGTACGGCTCTGGGATGTCGCGACAGGAATGCAGATTTCGGAAATGGCAGGTGGAGCGAGCTGGGTGGAGCGCGTCGCGTTCAGCCCGCTGGGCGATTGGCTGGTGTCAGCCGCTGGGCGCAAACTGCGGCTCTGGAACAGCAGCGGGGAATTAATCCGCGAATATCCCGATGCCAACAGCACGATTACCGACATCAAGTGGCGCCATGACGGTAGACAGTTCGCCGTCTCCGCCTACAATGGAGTCGTGCTGTATGACCCGGAAGAGGCGGAACCGCTGCGCCGTTTCGAATGGCAGGGTTCGACGCTCACCTTGGAATGGAGTCCCAATGGCAAATACATTGCCACTGGCGACCAGGACTCGACGGTGCATTTCTGGATCACCGACACCGGGAATGATCTGCAGATGTGGGGTTACGAAACGAAGGTGCTTGAATTGGCATGGAGCTTCAATAGTCGCTATCTGGCGACCGGCGGCGGGACTCAGGTCGTAATCTGGGACTGTTCCGGCAAGGGGCCAGAAAAGACTCGACCGATCATGGTAGAAGGACATCAGCACCTCATCAAGCATCTGAATTTTCAGCGACAGGGCATGTTGCTGGCATCTGGCGGCAATGATGGCTTGCTGGCGATCTGGAAAGTCGGGACGAAGAAGGCCGCTTTGCTGGCGGATGTTGTGTTCAAAGCGCCGATTGCCTGTTTGGCTTGGTCGCCGGATGATCGCTGCATCGCGGTGTCCGATGAGAGCGGTACCCTGTCGATAGCGGCAGTGCGGCGATTATGAGAAACGTGTTCATATGATATATTCTTCCCTCGCGCGCCGCTAAAGAAGCCGCCCAGAGCGAATGTTTGAGCCAAAAGCCGTACGAGTTGGACGGTTTTTCCCGTTGACAGGTTCCCCCACTGCGACAGCCCAGGGCGGAATGCAGATGCGCCGGACCGCCTGATCCATTTTGATAATGAAGAATTCTTGGGTCCTTATCTATAATGAATGCGTGCCGTACTTTGAATCCATCCATTGTCATACGCCCAAATGATTGCTTGAAATGACCGACGTCTCTGCTCTGACGACTCAATACCTTGAGCTGATCGCCAGCCGCTTGCCGGAGTTTGCCGGCAGTCGGGCGCGCATCCTGCCCGCCGGCCAATTCAACACCGTGCTCTGCCTGGACGAGCGCTGGATTTTCCGCT
The DNA here is from genome assembly GCA_009841405.1 of Chloroflexota bacterium. Classification (GTDB taxonomy): domain Bacteria; phylum Chloroflexota; class Anaerolineae; order Aggregatilineales; family Phototrophicaceae; genus UBA6055. The sequence goes on from VXLV01000173.1 coordinate 2,674, forward strand.
TCCCCAAGAGCCCGCATGTCGCTCCCGACCTGGCGCACGAACTGGCGCTGCTGCCCCGCTTGCAGGGCAAATTGCCGCTGCCGATACCCGAGCCGCGCTTCAGCGGCCGCGATGACGCGGGCAGCGTGCTCTTCATGGGCTACGCCATGCTGCCCGGGGCGCCGCTGCTGCGCGAGCGTTACGCCGGGCTGCAAGCTGACGGGCGGGTCGTCGATGGCGTCGCCCGCGACCTGGCGGACTTTCTGCTGGCGCTGCACGCGATTCCGCCGGCTGAGCTTGGGCTGAACGCAGTAGCTGAAGACGCGCGCGCGGCCTGGGCGCAATACGGGCGGGATTTCCGCGAGCAGCTTTTCCCGCACATGCGTGTCGAAGCGCGCCGGGCGGTTGAGCGAGATTTCGCGTCGGCGCTGAGCGACGACGACCTGTGGCGTTACGACCCCTGCCTGACACACGGCGACTTCGGCGCGGGCAATATCTTGTTTCATGCCGGGCGCGTCAGCGGCATCATTGATTTCAGCTTCTGCGGCCTGGACGACCCGGCGCAAGACCTGGGCGCTTTGATCGCCAGCTATGGGGAAGATTTTGCCGCGCGTCTCTTTCGCCATTATCCGGCCCTGCGCCGGCACTTGCCGCGGGCGCGCTTCTACTGCGGCAACTACGCCCTGATCCAGGCGCTCTACGCCCTGCGCGATGACGACGCGGCCGAATTTGAGGACGGCATCGCCGACTTTCGCTGAGCGCCGGCGGAATGTCACTGCGTGAGCCTTAATAGATCTGCCGGAGTAATGCGAGTTTCGCCACTACGTTCATCCACAACAGCGAGTCTCCCTTCCCTGATGAATCGGGGAAGGGCTGGGGATGGGGTAGAAAAGCGGCGATCTCAAGCGTTTGCCCGGGTGTCCCTCCTCCCAGCCGAATGCGCCCGGCGCATCTATGCTATAATGCCTCTCAAATTGCCCACCGAGCCGAGCAAACTGAACCCAAATGGCGGAAATCAGCCTGAGCGCCTACCAGGACAACTTGTCCCAGCTGTCGGCGCAGAACAAACACGACGAAGTCATCGCGCATTCGCGCCATATCCTCAAGACCCATCCCAAGAATCTGCGCGCTTATCAGCAGTTGGCGCGCGCGCTTGTAGCCGCCGGGCGCTGGGCGGAAGCGGCTGACGTCCTGCGCCGGCTGTTGGGCGCCATGCCGCAAGACTTCGAGACGCATACGCTGCTGGCGCAGTGCTATCAGCGCCTTGACGAATGCGAGCGGGCGATCTGGCACGCCGAGCGCGCGCTGGATCAAGAACCGAATGACGCGGCGACAATCGGTCTGATTCGCGCGCTCTATCGTCGGCATCGGGGCGAAGAAATCGAGCGCCTGCAATTGACCGCCGGCGCCCTGGCGCAGCAGCAAATCCGCGGCAACTTGCTGGCTGAGGCGCTGGAGACGCTGGACGGGGCGCTGGGGCGCAGTCCCGAACGAATCGACTTGCAGCTGCTGCGCGCGCGAGCGCTCTGGTTGGATGGCCGGCGCATGGACGCTGCCGAGGCCGCGCTCGATATTCTGGAGAAGTTGCCATACGCCATCGACGCCAACCGCATCATGACCGAATTGTGGCTGGCCGAGCAGCGGCCTTCCGACGCGCAGGTCTACTTGCAGCGTATCGAGGCGCTGGACCCCTATCTGGCGCATGAGATCGCCCTGGGCGAGACGCCGGGCGAGAGTCTGGTGATGACCGAGGAATACGACATCAGCGGCCTGGCGCCGCCCGAGCAAGATATCGTCGATCCGAAATGGCTGGTAGCCGCCGATGAAGACACCGGCAGCCTGGACGCGCTCTTCGGCATCGACGGCGAGGCGGAACCGGCCGAAACAAGCGTCACCGCCGACCTCGACGATTTGCTGTCAGACGCCCAGATCGAACAGCTATTCACCGAATTGGTAATCGGCGAAGCCGTGGCCGAGACCAGCGACGCCGAGCCGGATGCCGAGCTCGAGCAAGTGCTGAACGAAATGGAAGATCGCGGCTACCTGGACCCGGCCGCTCAGAGCGCTTCGGTCGCGGTGCATGATGAAGACGACGAAAGCGACCCATTCATGGCGCAGATGAGCGCGAGCGACGCCGCAGAAGACGAAGGCGCTGCCGTGGACGAAACGGGCACGTCGCCGGACGACGAACTGGCCAGCCTGCTGAAAGCCCTCGACGACGCCGATGACGATGAAGACTGGATGGCGGAGATTCAACGGGACAGCCTGGCCCTGGACGAGGCCGACGAATCGCTGGAATACCTGGACGACTTCGAGCGCGAGTGGGTCAAGGACAGCGCCGACGAAGAAAGCGCCGGCGCGCCCTGGCTGGCGGCCGCCATGCGCGAGCGAATGGACCAGGGCGAGTTCGACTTGTTCGGCGAAGACGAGCAGTTGCAGGCGCTGCTGGGCGGCTCCGATACCGAGCCAATTCAGGCCAGCGATATTGAAGACTGGCTGAATGTCGAGACGGCGCCCGAAACCAGCGCGGCCGACGAGAGCGCCCTCGACCTGGACGATGAGCTGCTGCATGCGCCGCCTTCGACTTCCTGGCTGGAAACGGGCGCGGACGCTGAAGACCCCAACCAAATCAATTCCGACTTGATCGATAGCTGGCAGTCGGAACTGGGGGACGATGACGACGATGACGATCCCTACGTCGACTGGTTGAGCGACGACCCCAACGAGCTGGACGATGATTTGGGCGCCTTCGCGGCCGGAGCGGACGAGACAGCGGCTGACGAGGCGCTCGCGCTGCCGCGGGCCGGCGGCGATTCGGCCGAGCAGGCGCGCGCCTGGGGTCTGGATGATGCCGATCAACTGGCCGATTTTGTCGAAGAAGGCGGCCTCGGCGAAGGCGCGCCCGACTGGATGAATGCGGTCGTGCCCGGGCTGGACCGCGAAAACGACGCCGATACCAATGACCCGAATGAGTATGCCCGCCCGATGGCGGCGCCGGGCAAGGAATTCGGCTGGGTCAGCGATCTTGTGGAAGAAGAAACCGGCCAGATGAAAGCGGTCGAACCGACTGAAAGCGGCGAAATGCCCTACTTCCGCTTCAGCAAGCAGCCGGCCTGGCTCTTGAGCATACAGAGCGAAGCGAACGAAGGGGCGGTCGTCGCCGGCGTCGCGCTCAGCCTGGATGAAGACCTGCAAGCGCTCGATTTGGACGACCTGACTTTCGACGACTATTTCAATTTCAATACGCCGACCGACAAAATGGATGTTATCAACCTGGACGAGGAAACGCAGAAGCTGAGCTTCGTCGGCTTGGATTGGGACGACTATTTCGACCAGGAATCGCCGACCGAAAAGACCATCGCGATTTCGATTGATGAGAGCGCCGTGGGCGTGGAATTCGAAGAATTGGGTATCGACGATGACGACTTCGACTTCGTAAGCGGGGCGGGCGACGGCGGCCTTGACACAGCGAGCGACCTGTTTGATGACGCCAGCCTGGGCCTGGAGTCGTCTGCCAAAGACGCCCCCGCCTGGCTCGGATTCGAAGACCCCGAAAGCGACGCTGATTCAGCAGATCCTCATCGCCCCAACCGCGATTCGACGCTATAATTTGATTCCTTCTCCCAAGCGAAGGTTTCTCCGGCAGCATGAAAGACATGCGCGATGTCTGAAGACTCTAAATTACCCGACTTCGACTCCATGTCGCAGGAAGAGTTGATTGAGTGGTTGAGACAACTGGCCCAGGAGCACAGCGAACCCGCGTCAGAATTCATTGACCACTACAGCCCCGACCAGGACGCGCCGGACGAAGACGAGCCGCAGGACGAATGGTCGGACTGGCTGGACGATACGGAGCCCCTGACCCCTTTGGGCGGTTTCGCCTTGGGCGTCGAATTCGAGGGCGACATCCCGGTGGATATGACCATGCTGCACGATGACGATACCGCGCCAACCGCCTCCATGGATTGGCTCGACGAGCTTACCGCCGACGAAATGGGGGACGACCTGCCCGATTTCAACGGGCTTCGACCGGGCGATCAGCCGGCGGCCGCGCTGGATAGCGGGCTGGCCGCGCGCGAGGACGATGATCCGCTGGAGTGGCTGGAAGCGGCGCCGGGCGGCAATCCGGGGCATAACAACCCACCGGACTCCCGGGAAGCCGGCGACGACTTCGACGAAACTTACGAAGACGACGAACAACTCGACGATCTGGAAGACGAGAGCTTGTATCAATCGGGCGCGGAACGCTCGCAAGAAATCCTCAATTCGCTGCTAGGCCTGGTCGACCGCGAGGCGGAAAAGTACAGCACGCAGTCCATGGCGCCGGTGCCGGAAGGCGAAGCTGCGAAAGCGCCCGCGCCCGCAGAGAGCGCTGACCCACAGCCAGCGCCTCCCGGCGAGCGCGTGGACGAACTGCCGCGCGCCTTTCTATTGCAGAACCGGGAAGCGGATCTGGAAGCTTGGTATGCCGAACGCCTGCGGGACATCGCCGCGCCCGGCGACCGCCGCAGCCATGCGCCGGACCTGCCTCCCCTGATGAAGCCGACCAAGCCGCCGCCACCCGGTTTGGCAGCCGCAATTAATTCCGCGCGCGGCAAAGTCAAGGCCGACGATCTGCCGGCGGCGCTGCTGGATTATGAGACCTTGCTGACCACGAGCGCCGGCCTGGAATGGGTCGTCAGTGATATGCGCGAGCTAATCGCGCAGTCGCAGTACAAGGGCGTTCCCTCGCTGCACCGCGTGCTGGGCGATGCGCTGATGCGGCAAGATCGCCTCGAAGCGGCGCTGGATGTCTACCGCCACGCCTTGTCGCTGCTCTGAGCCGCGGCCGGCTAATCGCTGCCCGCGTTTCGTTTGTAGGGGCGACCCATTGGGTCGCCCGCCGCTCGCCCACGGCGCAGTGCGGCCAGTTGGTCGCGGCAATTCTCGGCGCAGGCGCCTGTATAGTTCGCCATGAACGATGATGCCATCACCAGCCTGCTGCGCTGGTACCGGGCCAATCGCGCCGACTTGCCCTGGCGGCGCGACCCCAGCCCCTACCAGGTCTGGCTGTCGGAGGTCATGCTGCAGCAGACGCGGGTCGACACCGTTATCCCCTACTATCATCGCTTCCTGGCCGCCTTTCCAAGCATTGCCGCCCTGGCGGACGCGCCGCTGGATGCCGTGCTCAAACGCTGGGAAGGCTTGGGCTATTACAGCCGCGCCCGCAACCTGCATCGCGCTGCGGGGCTGGTGATCGCCGAATACGACGGCGCCTTGCCCAGCGAGGTCGATGATTTGCTCAAGCTGCCCGGCATCGGCCGCTACACCGCCGGCGCCATCGCCAGTATCGCTTTCGGACGCCGCGCCCCCATACTTGATGGCAATGTGATCCGCGTCTATACGCGTTTGCTCGATATGCCGGATGATATCAGTCAGAGCGCGACGAAGACTCGGCTCTGGCGTATCGCCGCTGAGTGGCTGCCAGCGCAGGGGGCGGGCGAGTACAATCAAGCGTTGATGGAGTTGGGTCGGCTAGTCTGCCGGCCCCGGAACCCGCGCTGCGCTGATTGCCCGCTGCGGGCCAGCTGCCGCGCCTGTGCCGCCGGCACGCAGGCGGCGCGTCCAGCGCGCGCGGCACGCGCGGCGACGCCGCACTTCGATGTGGCCGCCGGTCTCATCCGCGACGAGAAGGGGCGTCTGCTAATCGCGCAGCGCCCGCTGGATGGGCTGCTCGGCGGCTTGTGGGAGTTCCCCGGCGGCAAGCGCGAAGGGCGCGAAAGCCTGGTCGACTGCCTGCGGCGCGAGCTGCGCGAAGAGCTGGCGATCGAGGTGGAAGTCGGCCAGCACGTCGTCATGGTCAAGCACGCTTTCACCCATTTCAAGATAACGCTGCACGCATTCGATTGCCGATACCTGGGCGCGCTGCCGCCGTACAGCGAGCCGCAGGCGCTCGAAGCGTTGGACTGGGCCTGGGCCTGCGAGCGGGAGCTGGGGCGTTACAGCTTCGGCAAAGCCGATCGGCTGGTGATCGCGGAACTGGCGCGCCGGCGCGGGACGCTGCTGTGAGCTTGTGGCGGGGCTGCCGACGAAGTAGTGATTTCGGCTGCAACATGGCGTACAATTAGACTTGCGAATGTATCGCGTAAAGACCGCGAGACTGCGAGTCAAATCTGTAACGCGCCGAAAGGTAAAATCGGGCCCGCCCGGGAAGGTCAAACTCATGGTTTCAGATGAGCTAATGCGAAAGGTCATGTCTCTGGATTTGGAGGACAGGCGTCAGGTATTCTTTGCGCTGTTGCATGATCCCGAACTCAAGATCAATCCCTTCGACGCGATCAATATTCGGCAGAATGAAGAGCTGGCGTTCGCCATGCAAGAGATGCTGCTAAAGGACAAAGCTGAACGAGAGGCCGCATCTGAGTAATGGCTAGTTTCCAGTTTACCCCGAGGTCAACCCATTCCGACAATCTCATGGCAATGTTGCCTCTTCAGATTTCCAATGGCGCGAGATCGGCGGACGTACTCGGCATGATTGACTCGGCTTCAACCATTAATGTTCTGCCCTATAGCCTGGGCGCGGCGTTGGGCGCCATTTGGGAGGAACAGCAAGTCATTGGCAACTTGACGGGAGCGCTTTCCCGAGTAACAGCGAGAGGTCTCGTCGTACAAGCTAACAGCTCGGCGATCGCAGGCGCGCAAGATGTTGCTCTATTGTTTGCATGGGCGAGCACCGACGAGGTCCCGGTCCTGTTTGGCCAATTGAACTTCTTGATGGAATTCAATGTCTGCTTTTATCGCTCTCAAAACTATTTCGAGGTATGGCGCAGCTAGCCGCCATGGCAGGCGATGGTATTTCGTCCAGGCCGCGCGCTGGATGCGTGACAATGCGCCATATTAGAGATTACGAGCTGACTAATGCGTGACACACTCAAATCACTGCGCCGGCTGGTCGCCGACCTATTCGGCGACAACGTGCCGCTGGACCGGGCTTGGGACCGCGTCCCGCCCGAATTGATGACGCCGCGCGAGCTGCTGGTGCGGCGCAGCTCGCTGATCATGCTCTGGGGCGCGCTCGTCAATTTCGTCGCTGCGCTTGCCGTAATTGCGCTGACGGTACACGCCGGCAATCACGACCCGGCGCTCTTCCTCGAGCTGCAAACGGCGCTGCTGCGCGGCTTTGTCATCAACGCGGACGCGGCGGCGCTCCTGCTGGCGGCGGGCATCCTGTCCAATATGGCCGTCTTGCTAGTGCTGTCGGTGGTGATCCTGGCGCAAGAATTGTGGACCGTCTTTACCGCCTGGCTCTTGACCGCGCTGAATCTGGCCGCGCTCCTCGCCTTCGGATTCACCCCCGCGCTGCTGACCATCGCGCCGCTGACGGCGGTAGGATTAATGACCCTGGGCGACTTGCGCGCCTTCCGCCTCAACCCGGTGATGGTGAAAGAACTGCGCGGGCGCATGCGCGGCGTGCGCGGCTTCGCCATTATCTCGGTCTTCCTGACGCTGATGAGTTTCTTCACGCTGCTGCTTTATTTGCTGCGCATACCGCAAGGCGGCGTCGTCGTCACCGGCGAACTGGGTCGGCAGCTCTTCATCGGCGTGCTTTTCATCGAACTGATGCTGATCATCTTTATCGTCCCGGCGCTGACAGCCGGCGCAATCACAAGCGAGCGCGAGCGCAAGACCTATGACTTGCTGCAGACGACGCTGATCAGCAAAGCCACCTTCGTGGTCGGGAAGATGCAGTCGGCGCTGGGTTATATCGTGCTGCTGCTGCTTTCGGCGATCCCGTTGCAGAGCACCGCCTTTCTCTTCGGCGGCGTCAGCGAGCAGGAGATGCTGCTGGCGCTGCTGGTGCTGCTGGTGTCGGCGATTACCCTGGGCGCATTTGGCATGTTTTTCTCGTCCATCACCGAGCGCACGCTGGCGGCCACCATCCGCTCTTATACGGTGGCCATCGCTATCACGGTTGGCTTGCCTCTGCTCGCGCTGATTCTCTTCCAGAACGCCTACGGCAATGTGGTCAACAATATCGCCGCCGGCGTCAGCGACAACCCCACGGTCGAAGCGACGACCATCTACCTGGACATGATCGCCACCAGCCTGAACCCGATCATGGCGACCCTGCGCTCGCAGCAGATGCTCATCGACCATCAGCAGTTGGTGACCATGCGCGTGACGCTGGCCAGCAACGGCGCGTCCATCCCGATACTTTCGCCGTGGGTGCTGCTCACGCTGAGCTATCTCTCGGTCACGGCGCTGTTGGTGCTGGCGTCGATCCGGCGCATGGAGCGGCAGACGGGCTGACCGTCTCACGCTTCGTTACCGAATCCCGCGAAATCGTTCTCTCTGCATTCTCAGTATTCGCAAGTAAGTCTTGCAAAGAATTAACCACAGAGACCACAGAGAGCACAGAGACTGTAATGTAGGGGCGAGCCTTGGCTCGTCCGCGTTTAGGCTAGATTTTGTGGGCGACCCAGCGGGTCGCCCCTACCGCTGACAATTGTTTTGGATTCGCAAGACTTGCCTGCGATTACGTCTGTGCCTCTGTGGCGAATAAATATTTTGGTAGAATGACACTATAAGCATCTCTATGAGCGCAATCGGGAGACCCTGATGAGCAACCCCTTGCTGGAGATCCAGAAATTCGGCCAGAGCGCCTGGCTCGATTACATCCATCGCGACGACCTGAACGACGGCGATTTGCAGCGCCGCATCGACGAAGAGGGCGTGCTGGGCGTGACGTCGAATCCGTCGATATTTCAAAAGGCCATCGGCGATTCGGACACTTATGACGGCGCCATTTTGACCATGCTGGATCTGGAAGCGCAGGAAATCTACGAGGCGCTGGCTATTGAAGACATTCAAAACGCCACCGACCTCTTCCGCCCGATCTACGACCGCAGCGCCGGCGGCGACGGCTACGTCAGCCTGGAGGTTTCGCCTCTGCTGGCGCGCGATACGCACGGCACGGTCGCGGAAGCCAAGCGCCTTTTCCAGACAGTCGACCGCCCCAATCTGATGATCAAGATTCCGGCCACGCCCGAGGGCATCCCGGCCATTGAAACCGCCATCGCCGCCGGCATCAACGTTAACGTCACGCTGATATTCGCCATCGACAATTACGAGCAAGTGGCGGAAGCCTTCGTTCGAGGGCTGGAGCAGCGGCGCGCGGCCGGCGAGGATGTCACGCGCGTCGCCTCGGTGGCCAGCTTCTTCCTCAGCCGCATTGACGTCATGGTTGATCAGATCCTGGAGAACAATATCCGCGCGGCGCAGGTGCAGTCGGACACGGCGCGCATCGCCGCTAACCGCGTGCTGTTGGGGCAGACGGCCATCGCTAACGCCAGGACCGCTTATCGCTCTTTCCAGCGCATCTTCGGGGGCGAGCGCTTCGATGAATTGCGCGCGGCCGGCGCGCAGGTCCAGCGCCCGCTCTGGGCTTCCACCGGAACCAAGAACCCGGCTTACTCCGATACGCTCTATGTCGACAACTTGATCGGCCCGCACACGGTCAACACCTTGCCGCCGGCCACGCTGGCCGCCTTTAAGGAACAGGGCGTCGTGGCCGAAACCATCACGCAAACGGGCGGACAATTCTTGCCGCCCGACGAAGTCCTCGATCGCCTGGCGGAGGTTGGCGTCGACTTGGGGCAGGTCACGTCGCGCCTGCAAGACGACGGCGTTGACGCCTTCATCGAAGCCTTTGAGACGCTGATATCGCAGGTGGCGGCCAAGCGCACGCTGCTGCGCAGCGGCATCATGGAGCGCACCAAGCTGGCGCTGGGCATTTATCACGCCGCGGTCAACCGGGCGGTTGAGCGCCTGGCCGCTGATTTCGCCAATCCGCGCCTGTGGAACAAAGACGGCAGCCTCTGGAAAAATCACGGGCCGACGATGGAGAAGATCGTCGATCGGCTCGGTTGGCTCGACTTTAATACGACCATCGACCGCCAGCGCTTGGCGGCGCTGCAAGAGAGCGTGCGCGGCGGGCGCTTCGGTCACGTCGTGCTGCTGGGCATGGGCGGCAGTTCGCTGGCGCCGGAAGTGCTGGCCGATACTTTCGGCCCCCAAGACGGCTTCCCGCAGCTGATCGTGCTCGACAGCACCGACCCGGCGCGCATCCGCCAGGTGGAAGCGAGCATCGACATCGCGAATACGCTTTTCGTCGTCGCCAGCAAATCGGGCGGCACCATAGAAACTGTGGCGCTCGACCTTTACTTCTGGGAGAAAACCGGCGCCAATGCCGAGCAGTTTATCATCATCACCGACCCCGGCTCCAACCTGGAACGGGTCGCGCGCAGAGAGGGCGTCCGCGACTGCTTCCTCAATCCGCCTGACATCGGCGGGCGCTACAGCGCGCTCAGTTATTTTGGCATGGTCCCCGCGGCGCTGATCGGCCTGGACCTCGATAGCTTGTGGGCCAGCGCCGATACCATGCTGGCGACAAACCGCGAGAGCATCCCCTCGGGCGTTCATCCGGGGCTGCTGCTGGGCGCGGTCATCGGCGCGCTGGCGGGCGAAGGCCGCGACAAGATCACGATCTACACATCGCAGTCGCTGACGAGCTTCGGCAATTGGGCAGAGCAGCTGCTGGCGGAGAGCCTGGGCAAAGAGGGAAAAGGCGCGCTGCCCGTGGTCGGCGCCAGCATCGGCAAGCCGCACGATTATGTGACCGACCGACTCTTCATCTACCTGCGCGTGGACAACGACCCTGACGTCGCGGAGAAGGACGCGGCGGTGCGGGCCTTGCGCGAAGCCGGTCACCCGCGCGTGACTGTCCGCCTGGCCGACCGCTTCGCCATCGCTGGCGAATTCTTCCGCTGGGAGTACGCGACCGCCATCGCCGGCGCTTTGCTGGGCGTTAACCCCTTTGACGAACCGAACGTCACCGAAGCCAAAAACGCGACCAAGGTGCTGCTGCAAGTCGTCGTCGAGGGGGGCAGCCTGCCCGCCGATGCGCCGCTGATGACCCGCGAAGGCCTGGAACTCTACGCCGACGAGGTCACGCTGGCGCCGCTGCGCGAGCTTTGCCACCATCACGGATTTGACGGGAGCGACGCCGTGCAAGTCATCGCCGCGCAAATGGCGGGCACCAACGCCGGCGATTATTTCGCCTTCCTCATCTACTTCACGCCGGACGCGGACGAGCGGCGCTTGATCGAGCAGATCCAGCGGCGGCTGCGCCATGTGACCAAACGCGCCGTCACGATCGGCTACGGTCCGCGTTATTTGCACAGCACTGGGCAGTATCACAAAGGCGGCGGCAATAATGGCGTCTTTTGGCAGTTGACGGCCGATGCCGCGCCCGACCTGGAGATTCCGGACATGGACCACAGCTTCGGCACGCTCTTCGCCGCGCAAGCCGCCGGCGACTTGCAGGCGCTGCACAAGCACGAGCGCCGAGCGATCCGCCTGCATCTGGCGGGCGAACGCAGCGTGGGCTTAAACAAGCTGCTGCGCGCGATTGAATTTGTGGAGTCGCGGCGCCGCTAAGCTGCCACATAGTCGCCGGGAAAAAGAGAAAGCCCGCCTCATGCGAGGCGGGCTTTGGCTTTGTAGACGAGTCTACTTATTCAAGCACGGTCACAGCGCTGGCTTGCATGCCGCGCCGGCCCTCGACGGCAAGGAATTCTACACGCGCGCCTTCGTCAAGCGTGCGATAGCCCGTGCCCTGGATTTCCGAGTAATGTACGAACAGATCATCGCCGTTTTCCTGGGAGATGAAGCCATATCCCTTTTCGGCGTTGAACCATTTGACAGTACCTTGCAGACGTTCTTCCGACATGTTCTTGATACTCCTGATAGAGAAACGATTAACTGGGTATTGCCATCGTCTTGCCGATGAGCGCCTTCGCCCGACATGCCGGGCTTGGCGCGCGCCGCGAAGCGAGAAGCCCGCGAGCCAGCCGAAATCCGCGCCGTTGCGCAGCTTCTACACCGCTCACATTGCTCTCGGGGGGGACTGATGGGCGCCTACCCACGGCGCCAATGTGGAGAAAACTGATCATGTGTTCCTGTTTACCACCTTGCGCGTCAAGTGTAACAGCCCGGAACGCGCCTGACTAGGGCGAGTTGGAATCTGGTTGCGGTGGTTCCGTATCTGGCGATACGCGCCCCGCGATCTGCGCAAGGAACCAGCCGATGAGGATGCTGTAAAGCGGCGCGACGATGGCGTAGTAGCGTGGCTCAATGCCGGAAAATGTCGCCAGCAGCGCGAGGCAAGTCAGCAGCAGCGCGGCGGCGCAGATCAAGAGCCAGTCGCGCCGCCAGATCGCCGCAATCAGCGCGAGCGGCGTCAGGAACTTGATGGCGTTCCAGGGCGTGAAGAGCGCGCTGAACAGCGCGGCGCCCGGCCGCCACAGCCGGTGCCCGTTGTAGAGCGTACTATCCGCCGCCTGGAACCCCAGCAGATTCTCGCCGCGCCAGGTCATGTCTTCGTAGCGGTCGAGGTACATATAATCGAAGCGCGCGTCGGCTGGGTTCTGCGCCAGCGACGAGACGGTGGCGCCGATGACGCCGCGCGCGTACTGCCACAGGTCGGCCGCCACCGTCTCCCGGAGTAGCCCGGCCAGCAGCCGGTCAACCTCGCAGGGTCCCAGATACCAGTACAAGTTGGCCGGGAAATCGGTGGCGATCTCGTCCTGGATATCGCCCGGCTGCCCGGCCAGGAAGGCTTGCTTTTCGGCTTCGCCCAGCCAGCCCTCAGGAATGCTCCACAAGGCGAATTTGGCCGAATCGAGATAATTCTCGCGCGGGTTGGCCGATGGCAGCGCCAGCAGCCGCGCGTATTCGGCCGAGTTCGGTCCATTGGAGGCGCGCGGGTAGACGTCTTTCTCGTGCAGGCTCTGCACGGCGCGAAAGGCGGAGATGCAACTCAAAGCAGTGACGCCCGTGGACGGAAGGTGGATCAGCAGGGTATAGGCGCCCAGGATGCCGCCGCTGAGCAGACCGACCAGCGCGAATAGCGCGAATCGCTCCCGCCAGGGGATGTGTCGCCACATAACGAAACCGACGCCGAAGACCGCGACCAGCGGCGCGAAGTTATAGCGCGCCACGCTCATAATGCCCAAGCCGACCGCGGCGATGGCGATCAGCGCGAAGCGGCGGCGCTGCGGCGCGGCCCAAGCCAGTTGCGCCAGCCAAAGCGCCCCAACTGCCGTTAGCGCGATCAGCCAGCCGGGCAGCCGCAGATGCGACCACTGCAAGGCAAAGGGATCGAGCAGAACGACCAGCGCCGTAATCAAGGCGCAGCGCCGGTCGAAACGCCGTCGCAACATGTCATAGACAAGGAAGGGGATCGCGCCGTAGGCGGTCATCTGCAGCAGCAGAAACAGGCGATCGCCGAGCCGGCCAATGGCGCGGGTCAGCGTCCAGAACGGCGACATGATGAAGGCGTATCCAGTGTTGTAGCGGACGTTGCCGATCAGCAGATTGCCCTCGGCCAATTCGCCCAACATGTAGGTTTGCGCGGCTTGATTGTCGTCGAAGTTGGCCGCGCCCAGCGGATAGCTCAGATACATCAGGCCCTGGACCAGGAGGGACGCCAGCAGCAGGGTCAGCCAGTGGCGGCGCGCTTGTCCGCGGTTTTCGCGCGCAGGCGGCGCGTCGCCCGTGTGCGGCTTGGCGTTCATTGCAGGCGTCCGCCCGCGCGTTGCGCGATCTCCGCCAGGAACCAGCCGATCAGGATCGCGTACATCGGCCACAAAGAGCCGTAGAGACGCGGCTCGATATGAGCCGCCAAGGCGATCGCCAGCAGACAGGCCAGCAGCAGAAGCCCGACGGTCGCGAGCAGCCAGTCACGCCGCCATAGCGCCAGCGCCAGCGCCAGGGGCGTTAACAGCTTGATCAGGTTGACGGGCGCGAATAGAGCGCTGAACACGGCGATGCCCGGCCGCCACACCAAATTGCCTTTGTAGAGTGCGCTATGCGCCCGTATGAAGCCCAATGCGCCGTCGTCCAGGAACTTAATGTTCTGGACCGAATCCAGATACATGTTTTGAAATCCATCGGCCGGGGGCAGTTGCACCAGCATCACGATTATGCTCCGGCCTATTTCCACCGCCAGCGTAAGGGGATGCAAGGCGACTGCCTCGAGGTAGACCCGAGTTTGCAGGGCGCTGTTTTCACAGGGGCCCAGAAACCAATTCGGCGCCAGCGCATGAATGGCGACTGGAATCTTGTCCGCTACGTCGCCGACGTCTTGTGCCAAGTACTCTTCGACTTCGGCAGGGCTGAACCAGGAACCGGGCTTGCGCCAATACGGAAACGTATAGGAGTAGGAACTGAGATCTTTTTCGGTCGGCAGCGCCACGAGTCGGGCGTAGTGCGCGGAATGGGGCCCATTGGATGCCAGCACCGGTATTCGTTTGTCTACGGCGCTCGCGAGAAGGGTCATGCCCGAGTGGCAGTTGAGCTGAAACGTTCCAGTGGAAGGAAAATGAATTAATAGGGTATAGGCGCCCAGGATGCCGCCGGTGATCAATGCGACCAGGCTGACAAGCGCGATGCGTTCGCCGCGCGGGATATGCCGCCAGAGCAGAAAGCTCAAGCCGAAGATCACTGCCGCCGGCGCGAAGTTCAACCGCGCCAGAATCGCCAGCCCGATCGCCAGGGCGCCCAGGGCCACTAGCGCCAGCCGTCGTCTTTGCGTGGCCGACCAGGCGCGCTCTGCCGCCCAAAGCGCGAAGACGGTTAGGAGGGCGATCAGCCAGACCGGCAGGTAAAGATGCGCCCATTGCAAGCCGAAAGGGTCCAGCAAGACCGTCAGCGCCGTGATGAGGGCGGTCAGCGGGTTGAAGCGCCGCCGCATCATGTCGTAAACGAGGAAGGGGATGGCGCTGTAAACGGTCAGCTGAACCAGCAGAAAGAAGCGGTCGTGATTTGCGCCCAGCAGACGGGTAAGCGCGTGAAAGGGCCACATCACTAGCGGGTAGCCGGTGTTGTAGCGGACGTTGCCGATGAGAAACTCGCCGCTGGCAAGTTCGTCCATCAGGAATACCTGCGCGGCTTGATTGTCGTCGCGTCCGGCGACCGGCAGCGGATAGCTGAAGTAGAGCGCGCCGCGAACCACAAGCGTCGCCAGGATTAGAATCAGCCAGTGGCGTCGCGACTGTAAGGCGAAATACGCGCGTAGGGTAGCCATGACGCCAATTATACGCGAGGCGACGGAGTTCGCCCCCGTCAGACCGATTTCGCCAGCTGATACAGGCGTGGCGCTTGCGCGGCGATCACGGCTTCGTCGCTGCGCCATTGGAAGCGCTCGCCGACGCCGCCGTATTCAAAGGCCAAGGTATCTGGCCGGCGCCAGTTGCCTTGGCGGATCTGGCTGATTGCCCATTCGGCGACTTGCCAGTCGCCCTCTGTCATGGCGAAGTGATCTTGACGGACGCCGCTCTCATCCGGCTCCGGCAAAATGCCGACCACGTGCAACTCGCGCAGGGCATGCACGGGCAACGCATTCATGTAGCCGCGCAGGTCAGTGCGCCCCGTGCCCTCGCAGGCGAGTATGGCGTGCGCCAAATCAAGCAGCAAGCCGCAGCCGCTGTGCGCCACAATCTCCGAGATGACCGCCGGGTCAACCGCTTCCGCCATCAAATCGCCCTGCCAAAAGCCGGTGGGGTAGGCCAGATTCTCTATGAGGATGCGGTCGTTGCCGAAGCGCTCGCCCAGCAAGTCTATCGAGCGCAGGGCGCGCTTTACGACCGTCTCGGGCGTGGCCGCTTCTTCGGCGGCCAGCTCCGACCGCAGGACCGCGAAGTGCGTGTTGATGGCGCGGGTTTCGGTCGTCTCCAGCCAGCGGGCCAGTTGGTCTAGGTCGGCGTCCGTGGGTTCGCCCCGCCCGGCATAAAGGTCGCAGTGGACGTAGACTTTGTGCAGCGCCCCGGCCCGGGCGACCAACTCGGGCCAGTCCGGGCACTTGAAAAGGTCGACTTGAATCAGGCCGGCGCGCCACAGCTTCTCGGCTTGCGGCGAATAATTGATGGCGAATTGCATGGGGCGGCCTCGCGTTCACGGGCAACATTGAAGTTTTACACCGGCGGTTTTGCTCTTCCTCAAGTCGTGATGATAATAGACGACAATGTATGTATGCGTTGCTTCATAAAGGGGATTCGCCACAGAGACACAGAGGGCACAGAGGAACGCGGTTCTTTTGCGCGCGTCCTCAGGCTGGCTAGCCGATTGGCGGGCGGATATGTTATCATCGGTCGCGATGCGCGGCGCAATCGATCCGTATTGATGACGACATTTCTGCTGATTCGGCACGCAACCAATGACTCGGTCAAGGCGGGCAGTCTCGCTGGCCGGGCGAAAGGCGTGCGCCTCAACGACGAGGGGCGCGCGCAAGCGGTCGCGCTGGGGGAACGCCTGGCGGGGGCGCCGCTCGCGCGTCTCTATGCCAGCCCGCTCGAGCGCACGCTGGAAACGGCCGCTGAAATCGCGCGGCATCATCCGCAACTGGACGTCGAGACGCGCGAGGAAATCGGCGAGGTGGATTATGGCGATTGGCAGGGCAAGTCCATCAGCGAATTGCAGCGGCGCAAGATGTGGGCTGTGGTGCAGGAATACCCGTCGCGCGCGCGCTTTCCCAATGGCGAGACGATGCGCGGCGTACAAGCGCGCATCGTTAACGCGATCGAAGCGCTGGCGCAGAAGCATCCCAGCGAGATGATCGCCCTCGTCTTCCATGCCGATTTAATCAAGATGGCGCTGGCGCATTACCTCGGCATGCACCTGGATGTCTTTCAGCGCATTGTCGTCTCGCCGGCCTCGATCAGCACGCTGCAGCTGGGGCATAGCCGCCCGTTCATTATCAGCATGAATGACATCGCGCACGTATTGGCTTTGAAGCGAAATCAGCGGGAGGCGACGTCCGGCTGAGGCCGCGGCTCGACCAGTCTGCAGCGTCGGGCCGCAGGTGGATGGAGGGGAAAATGAGCAATGTGATAGAACTCAATCCGGTCGATTTCGTCACGGTTGGCGCCATCGGCCCCAAGGGCCGGCGCACGTTTCATCTGCAGGCGGGCCAGGACAATCGCATCGTCTCCTTCACCATCGAGAAGGAGCAAGCGCAGGCGCTTTCATCGGCGATCGCGGACTTGCTGGATGATATTGAAGGCGACGGCGCGGCGCGGACCGAAGCCGACTTCAGCCAGCTCGATATGGATTTGCGCGAACCAATCGAGCCGCTCTTTCGTATTGCGCAACTGGGCCTGGCTTATGAAGCCAACGACAACAAGATCATTCTGGTCGTGCAGGAACTTGTGCCCCAAGCCGCGGAAGCCTTTTCGGAGGAGGACGAAAACGGGGCGCTGGACGACCTGGACGATCTGGAAGAAGAGGAGGCGCGGGAAGCCTTCAACTTGTTCGAGAGCAGCGAAGGCGAGCCACAGGTCGTGCGCATGTGGTGCACGCGCGAACAGATGCGCGCGCTAAGCCTGCATGCGATGGATACGGTGAAATCCGGCCGGCCCGATGCCAAGCAGAACGGGCGCATCATCTTCTACTGGAGCTGATCGCGGGCTGCGCTTTGCTATAATGAGCGCAAGTCCCGACGTAGATTAACGAGGACGCCGAATGATTGCCAAGACACGTGAGATGACGGTCGCCGAATACTTCGCCTTCGACGAAGCTAGCGAGATCTGCAACGAATTCATCGACGGAGAAATCTATCCTATGCCTGGTGGTTCAGGTCCTCATAACGAAATTGCCGCGTACGCAATCACTGCGCTCAGTACAGCGCTTGCAAATCTTGACTGCCGGGTATACGCAAGCCAAATGCGCGTCAGAATCGACCCGTCAAAGTATGTCTATCCCGATGTCAGTGTGGTCCTCGGCCAGCCGCGCTTCGAAGACGAGAACGAGGTCACGCTGCTGAATCCGACGGTGGTGGTGGAAGTGACATCGCCATCGTCGATGACGCGCGACCATATCAGCAAGGTCGAACTCTACGGCGCAGTGCCCAGCATAGAAGGCTACCTCATCCTCGACCAGACGCGCGTTTTCGCGGAGTGGTATACGCGCGCGGAGGGCGGCTGGCATTTGCGGCAATTCTCGGACGCGGCGGATGTGATCCGCATGGAACCGCTTGGCATCGACTTGCCTCTCGCCCAAGCCTATCGCACGATCGGAATAATTGACTGAACTGTCCCGCTTCGCTTTGCGCCGCCAAATGCCAACAAGCTACAATACTCAGTGTGCCCTTGCTAGCCAGGTCAGCCGCCGATGAGCGTCACCCGCGTACACACCGCCCGCGCACTGGATGAACCGGTTTGCGTCCCACTGGACGAAGCGGTAGATATCATCGCAAACGGCGAGATGGACGACGAAGTCGGCTTGATGCGCTGGGGCTCGAATTACACTTTCCTGGTCAACATCGTCCGCGCCGACATCCGCCTGATGGCGATTTACAAGCCGCGCCGGGGCGAACGCCCGCTCTGGGACTTCCCCGATGGCACGCTCTGCAACCGCGAAACAGCCGCCTATCTGACGTCCCGGGCGCTGGGTTGGGGCATCGTGCCGCCGACCATCTTGCGCGACGGCACGCGCGGCGTCGGCTCGGTGCAGCTCTTCATCGACCACGACCCGGAAGAGCACTATTACACCTTCGACAAGCGGCGCTTCCTGCTGCAATTGCAGCGGTTCGCAGTCTTCGACGCCATCGCCAATAATGCCGACCGCAAGGGCGGGCACTGCATCGTCGATGAAGACGGACGCCTCTGGGGCATCGACCACGGCTTGACCTTCAACGCCAGCGAGAAGCTGCGGACGGTGATTTGGGATTTCGCCGGCGCGCCCATCCCGCCGCCGATCCTGGACGACCTGGAGGCGTTCCGCGCGCGCCTGGATGAAGACGGCGACTACGCGCGGGAGATGCGCGAGCTGCTGTCGCATGTGGAGCTGCGCATGCTCAAGCTGCGCGCCGAGCGCCTGCTGGAGAGCGGGCTGTTTCCGCTGCCGGGCCCCGGCCCGAATCGCCCCTGGCCGGCGGTGTAGCGCGGCAAGCGGCTAACGTGTTTTCACCACAAAGGCAAAAGGACACAAAGCTCACAAAGTATTCGTTTCATTTGTCCTACTCTCTGTGTTCTCAGTAAGTCCGCGTTAATGATGCGAAAAACCTAAGGCGGCCGTAGGGGCGACCTATCAGGTCGCCCGCATCTTCAGGTCGAGTTTTAGGGCAACACAGTGTCGCCCCTTTTCAATTATTCTCTGTGTTCTCTGTGTCTCTGTGGTGCATTATCCTGCGCTGCCTATGCTATAATCGCCGCGCAACTTCACCCACCGACAAGGAGCGCCCATGCCCATCACCGCCCAGGGCCGCCACTTCATCGACGACTCCGGCCGCACGCGCATCCTGCATGGCGTCAACCTCAGCGGCGGCAGCAAAGTCCCGGCCGTCCCGCCCGGCTACACCCACCTGCCTGAGAGCCTGGACGAAACGCGCGAGCTCAGCTTCGTCGGCCGCCCCTTCCCGCTGGAAGAAGCCGACGAGCACTTCGGCCGGCTCAAGCACTGGGGGCTGGACTTTCTGCGCTTCATCGTCACCTGGGAAGCCATCGAGCACGCCGGGCCGGGCAGCTACGACGAAGACTATCTCGATTATCTGGAAGCGGTAGTCGAGAAGGCACATGAGCACGACATTACGCTCTTCATCGACCCGCACCAGGATGTCTGGAGCCGCTTCAGTGGCGGCGATGGCGCGCCCGCCTGGAGCTTCGAGGCGGCCGGTTTGGACGTGGGCAGCTTTCATCAGACCGGCGCGGCGCTGCTGCATCAGCAGCAGCCGGACGACTTCCCGCATCTGATCTGGGCCAACAACTATTATCGCTACGCCGCCTTCACCATGTTCACGCTTTTCTTCGGCGGTGAGACTTACGCGCCCGATGTGATGGTGGACGGGCGAAATATCCAGGGCTACTTGCAGGCGCATTACATTAGCGCTTTCGCCTGTGCCGCGCGGCGGCTGCGGCGCTTGCCGAACGTGCTCGGCATCGGCACGATGAACGAGCCGCACTCCGGCTTGATAGGCGTGCCCGACCTGCGCAGCCTGGCGCATCTGCCCTTTCAGCGCGGGGTGATGCCGACGCCGGCGCAGGCCATCTTCCTGGCCAACGGCTTCGCGCAGGATTGCGCCGATTACGGCTCGCCGCTGCCCACGTTCCCGGCGCTGAATGTCGGCACGGAGCGGCTTGACCCGCAAGGGGCGACGGTTTGGCGAGACGGCTGCGGCGATATCTGGCGCGCGCAGGGCGTTTGGGATGTCGACAGCGCGGGAGTTCCGCGCTTGCTGCGCCCGGCGCATTTCGCCCGCGCTGATTTCAGGCAGAACTTCCTCAAGCCCTTCAGCGAGCGCTTCGCCGCCGGTATCCACGCCGCGATGCCCGCTGCACAGGTTTTCGTCGAAGCCGAGCCCTTCATGCCGCCGCCCAAATACAACTCGGCCGACAAGCTAGTCTACGCGCCGCATTTCTACGAGGGCATGACACTCTTCACGCGCCGCTTTCATCCACAGCTCAATTTCGACCTCAGCCGCTTCCGTCCGCTGCTGGGGGAGCGCGCCATCCGCGCTTATCTCCGCCGGCAATTCGTTCGCTTCCGCGAGTTCGCGCACGCAAGCATGGGCGATGTGCCGATAGTCATTGGCGAGTTCGGCATCCCCTTCAATTTGAACGGCGCGGAGGCGTATGACACGGGCGACTTCACGCGCCAGGCGCAGGCGCTCGACTACAACCTGCGCGCGCTGGATGACAATCTGCTGAATTACACGCTTTGGAATTACACGCCCGATAACAGCAACGCGCGCGGCGATGGCTGGAACGGCGAGGACCTGTCTATCTTCAGCCGCGATCAACAGCGCGACCCGGCGGATATCGATTCGGGCGGGCGAGCATTATCCGCGGTCGTGCGTCCCTACGCGCGGGCAGTCGCCGGCCAGCCGCTAAGCATGCGCTTCGACCGGGCGCGCGGACGCTTCACTTTCCGCTTCCGCCATGACAGCGCGGTCAGCGCGCCGACCGAACTCTACGTGCCCGGTTCGCAATTTCCCGAGGGCTATACGGTCGAGGTCAGCGATGGCGAGTTTGAGGTCTTACCGGATGAGCAGCGCGTGATCTATCGCCACAGCGAGCGGGACGGGGCGCATGAGATCCGCATCGTGTCAAAGTCCGCGCCGCCGGCTGAGCTCTCGCCGCAGGACAAGTGGGCGGTCGCCGGGCTGATTGGGCTGCTGCTGCTCTTCTTGCTGGGGCGGGCGCGGCGGAAGAATCGCTGAACGTTCAGATTCACAGGAATACTGGCTGGGATACGTCCGACTCGCGAGCCCTAGTAACGTATACTACCGAGTATGTTCATGGTATTCCGGCGACACTGGCACTTTATCATCGTAACTGCAATACTTCTGCTGGTTACGACATTCCCCACGATCTCGTTTGTATTCAGAACAGACGTTTTTTGGGTCCCAGACAGAATCCGGATGGACATACTTGTCAAGTTCTGGGACGTCTGGTACGGAAAACAAATCCTTACTGGCCAAGCCGATCGCTTTTACACCGACTTGATCTTCTACCCGGACGGCGTCTCGCTGGCATATCACCCGCTCTTTATGCTGCACAGCGTGTTCATTAATGCCTTGATGGCATTTATGCCGCTTTCCAACGCTTATTGTGTTGCTTTTCTGGCGATCATATACTCGTCTGCACTTAGCGCCTACGTTTACATCAATTGGCTGTTCAATGACAAGTGGATTGCTCTCTTCGGCGCTACAGTTTTTGGCTTTTGCGCGCAGACAACCGGGTATCCCGCTTGGCCCGAGGTCGCCTGGATTGCCCCAATTCCGCTTGTCGCGTACTGCCTTCATCGCGGAATCCGGGATCGACGACTCAAACTGGTTCTGCTCGCCGGGCTAATTGCCGGTCTAACAATTGAGGTCACGCCATACCAATTTGTGTGCGTCATGATTATGTGCGGATTGTTCATGCTTTGCTTCGCGGTCACGCGTTGGCGAGACAGAGTTTTCTGGCTTTCCGCGATAGTGTTGGCAGTCGCAATTTTTGTAGCTTGTGGCTGGCGCGTGGTTCCGATGCTTCGCGCGCGGGAGCAGCATGTACAGGTTGCAGAATCAGCCAGCGAAGTTGACGCTTACCGCGATCTTATGGTCTTCTTCGTCAATGTCAAGCATCCGGTATTGGGCCCCTTGGCCGAGAACGGGATATTCCCGCCTGAGCATCTTCGTCCGTTCGCGAGGGCGTACCTTGGAATTGCGCCTCTTACATTGGTCGCAATCGGCCTCGCGACCGCGCGCGCGAGGCGGAAAATGTGGCCGTGGCTTGGTCTGCTGCTGATTTTTCTTATCCTGTGCCTCGGTTCAACGCTCAGCGTCAACGGCGCGCTGATGGAGAATGTCCGGCTGCCCAAGTACTATTTGAACAAGCTCATTCCTTCTGTGTTTGCGGCCTTCTATCATCTGTCTTTTTTCATGTCTGGCGCCTGGCTGCCCTTGGCGGTGCTGTCCTGCTTTGGCTTGGCGGCGTTGCGAAATACCGCCAGAAACCGCGTTGGACCCTTGACCATCGTCTTGCTTACATCCATCGTCGTATTTGAATACCACGTCCCGGTAAACTCCGAGGCCTCCAGCGTCGCATCGAGTTCCGATGTTACCGAAGAACGCGTCGCCTACTTCGAGTGGTTGAAAGACGAGAATACAGAGGAAATCCGACTTGTGAATTTGCCGTTTGGGCACACTGCCCCCGCGCGATACTCTTATTTCCAGTCGCTTAGCGGATATCCTCAGACGGAGGGCGCCATAAGCCGCAGGCCCAAGAGCGCATACGATTTTGTTCGATCCAATTTTTTGCTCCGGACCTGGCGCGACCTCTCACCGGTTCATTGCGAAACTTCCGACAAAGAAGTGTATCTCGCCGGGCTGGCCGCGTTGGAGCTAGCCGGCTTCACGCATATTGTCTTTCATCGCGTCTACTATGGCTGGAATCAAATCCGTGAGAGCTTTCGAGGCATTGCGCCGCGGTATTCGGACCAGTACGTTTCGGTATTTCGTACCGGTGATCTGCGCGCGTCTTGCCCGGAAACTGTCGGCATTCGACATCAATTCACCGATACAGTTCACGGCGCCCTGCAAAGCGCCTCCCTGTATTCTGGCCGTCAGGGCAAAACCGTTGTCTTTCCCCCGACTCAGAATGTCAGCGAGTATTTCATGTGGTATCTTCGCCATTTCGCGCGCATCGACAGAACTGTGATCGCCGTAAGCATGGATGAGCGCGGCGAGATTGACATTCAGAGTTCCACATCGCGCGCGCCGGAACAGAACTTCAGCCTGGACCGAGACAACGCGCTATGGCTGCTTGACGTATCACGGGCATTTGAGGAGGACGAATCGGCAGCGGCCAGAGCCTGGTTCGCCGAGCGCTACAAGCAATGTGAGCGCGTATACGGTGACGGCGCAATAACATTGGACCTCTACTTAAAGGTTGCCCTGCCTTGCCAATCAGTCGCCGAGGGCAGCGCATTTGAGGTGGCATACGACGGCGGCGTCACGCTGCACAACGTGTACGTCGACAGCGATGAGGACAGCCTCGGGGTTATCCTGAAGTGGTCGAACCGGTCGACCAGACGGCATAGCTACTCCGTGCAGTTATTCGACCAAAATGGACACAGGGCGCTGCAGTACGATGAGCTGATTGGGAATGATCCGTTGAGCTACAAGGAAATGGACATCTCCGAATTGCCAGACGGCTTGTATTCACTGCAGCTGATCGTATATGACTTCGAGACTTTGGCGAGCGACGGCGGTACAATAACCGCTACGATGCAGCGGGTGGAACGCGGGGTCGAAATCGCGACGGTCGAAGTCGAATCTTAGCGGTCAGGAGTTACGAGAAAGGCGCTAGGCAGAAAAAACTGTTAGCGCCGCATGTACCGCCACGGTGAATGGGGACGCATGAGATCCGCATCGCGTCGAAGTCCGCGCCGCCGGCCGAGCTCTCGCCGCAGGACAAGTGGGCCATCGCCAGGCTGATTGGGCTGCTGCTGCTCTTCTTGCTGGGGCGGGCGCTGCGGAGAGCGAAGGGGACGCAGAAATGAGGTATATTTGGAGTAATGTAACTTTCGCTAATCAGAGGAATCGCCGACTGGGATTGGAGCGACAATGTTTCACGTAGCAAGAATGTACTCAGACGATCAATGGTCGTTTGAACAAATCAACGACGTGGTAAAGCTATTCTACAGTGATGAAATTCATCATAATGATGCCATAGTTGTGGAACATAAAGAAAATGGCATACGTGCTTGGATAGGCACAGACTTCGTGCAATCATTTGAGAATTCGGTCGACATTGAGGGCGAAGACGCGGAGTGGTGGGCTGAGTTGGAAGAAGTCAAATGACCCCCAACGTCAACGGATAGCATTCGTAACCGAGACTTATTCTGGCGTCATCACAATGACCGAACAGAGCAAAATCATCTTAGGCGACAGCGCCGAAAAACTGCGCGGTCTGGATTCCGATTCAGTTCAATTGGTCATAACTTCGCCGCCATACGCTGATCAGCGTAACAATACTTATGGCGGTGTTCATCCTGACGAATACGTCGACTGGTTTTTGCCAATCGCTAGCGAGCTTCTGCGGGTGCTGAATCCACGCGGGACTTTCGTTCTGAATATTAAAGAAAAGGCGGTCAATGGCGAACGACATACATACGTGCTTGATCTGATCAAGGCGCTGCGCAGGCAGGGTTGGTTCTGGACCGAAGAATTCATATGGCACAAAAAGAATTCGTATCCAGGGAAGTGGCCCAATCGCTTTAGGGATTCCTGGGAACGGCTACTCCAATTCAATAAGTCCAAGAAGTTTGATATGTATCAGGAAGAAGTAATGGTCCCGGTTGGCGATTGGGCAAAAGCTCGGCTAAAGAATCTGAGCGACACGGACAAGATACGGGATGAGTCCAAGGTCGAGAGCGGCTTCGGAAAAAATATCTCGAACTGGGTTGGCCGAGACATGGTCTATCCTACTAATGTCATTCACATGGCCACTGAAACAGGAAACCAGGGGCATAGCGCAGCTTTTCCGCGTCAGCTTCCCGAATGGTTTATAAGATTGTTTACTCGCCCCGGAGAAACCGTGCTTGATCCGTTTGCGGGGTCAGGCACGACGCTCTTTGTCGCGCAAGAAATGGGGCGAACGGCCATAGGCATTGAGATTGTGCCGGAATATGTCGAGGCAATCGAGGCGCGATTAGGGCAACTGCAGAAGCAACTTCTTTGAGGCGCAAATGAGCAACGACCTGTTAACAGCAGTTCAGGATTACGTGGAAGCGAATATCGGCGCGTTTCACGACAAACGTATGGAAACCGTTAAGGAAATGCCGCTGAGAAATGTGTTGAAGCGAAAGAACCCGTACTTGTTCAAGGCAAAGGCGCAAGATGCAACGCAGTTGATTCGTAGTATCCTGGACGCTTTTCTGTCTTCGCAGGAAGAAACGCTTTTTGGCGAGTTTCTGGAGGGAGTCGCGGTTTTCGTCGCAAGACAAGTCCACGACGGATTCAAACCTACACATGAAGAACTAACAGGGATTGATTTGGTGTTCGAGAATGGTAATAGAGTCTACGTTGTAGATATAAAATCAGGTCCCAATTGGGGCAATGACAGCCAAAAGCAGAAAATGTACCGAAATTTCAGAGAGGCGATTGTACGACTTGAGCCGCGGTATCCAACTCAATCGGTTGTGCCTGTCAATGGCTGCATGTATGGCAAAGACAGCAGACCACGCAAAACGGGCAAAATCAAAGAGGCGCGCGTCGTCGTAGATGAGGTCGTATATTGGAAGTTGTGTGGGCAAGACTTTTGGTATTTTATCTCGGGAAACCGAAAACTCTATCTGGAGATCATACAGCCGCTGGGTTACGAAGCGGAAAAGCGGAATGAGAGTTTTCTAAAGGAGTACGGCAACTTCATAAGTAAAATGACCCGCGAGTTCTTGATTGAATATTCAGATGAAGAAGGCGGTATAGCATGGGAGGCACTTACTCACTTCGTGTCGGCGAGTAAGGCGGAAGACATTTTGAATCGCGTGTCTCAATCGTGAGCATGCGTTTGGACCACGCCGTCTTGATCTACACTCACTGAGGAAGTACGCATGTACAATCGGAGCTGGATAATTCTTCTTACATGCTTGACTCTTAGTCTTTCCACCAATGCCCAAGCCCCGCCACCGCCAGAGGCCACCACCCGCGCCGCCGCGGACGACACCGCCCTCGTCGCCGACTACTACCCGGCCGGCGACGACGCGCCCGCGCTCATCCTGCTGCACATGCTCAACAGCCGCCGCGGCGCCTGGGACCCGCTCATCCCCGACCTGCAGGCGGCCGGCTACGCCATCCTCAACGTCGACATGCGCGGGCACGGCGACAGCGGCGGGGCGCGGGACTGGGACGCCATCATCGCCGATATGGCCGGCTGGGTCGAGTTACTGGCCGAAAACGAGCATAGCAGCGAGGCGGGCCTGGCCTTCATCGGCGGCAGCATCGGCGCCAATGTCGCGCTGATTAGCTGCGCGCAGAGCGACGCCTGCGACGGCGCGGTCGCCCTGTCGCCCGGGCTCGACTACCGCGGCGTCAAGCCTGAGGCGGCGCTGGTCGATGGCTTGGCCGAGCGCATGGCGCTGCTGGTCGCGTCACAGGCGGACGCGAGCAGCGCGACCGCCATCCGCCAGATGTTCCTGAACGCCAAGGGCGATGTCAGCGCCCGCATCTACCCGGGACGCGCCCACGGCACGCGCCTCTTCGACTCGCGCTACGATAGCGTCAGCCGGCTGATCCTGGGCTGGCTGGCGGAGCTTTTCGCGCCCGAGGCGCGCTAAGCGCGTTGATTGACAATACATTCAGCGACATATCTAGATATACGCGCGGCAAAGCCATCGTCCAGGCAAAATACTTTGCATCACGCAGCGTTTTGCTCCCCTCCCTGACTCGTCGGATGCCCGCCATAGAGATGGCGGGACGGCGCCGGGGGTGGGGTAATCTGCCCGCTGCCGACCGGGCGGAGCGCTTCCTCTGTGCCCTCTGTGATCTCTGTGGTTAAATCACCGGTGACGAATCCGCCGAAAGGATAAGAACATGAACTATGATCTCGCATCAGTCGATTACATCCTCGAAACCACGCGCAGCGTCCGCAAGCGCCTGGACTTGACGCGACCGGTCCCGCGCGACATCGTTGAGCGCTGCCTGGAAATCGCCATCCAGGCGCCGACCGGCAGCAATCAGCAGGGCTGGAAGTGGCTGGTCGTCACGGACGCTGACACAATGGCGCAGATCGGTGAATACTACAAGCGCTCCTGGTACGAATACGCGGGCGTCGCGACCCGCTCCGCGCCCGGCGCGGAACCGCCGGCGCAGATGAAACGCGTGATCAGCTCGGCGCGATACCTGGCCGACGTCATGGGCGAAGTCCCGATGATGATCTTCCCTTGTGTGCGGGGGCGGGCGCGTGACGCCAGCGCGGGCGCCAACGCCGGGCTCTACGGGTCGATTATTCCGGCCGCCTGGTCGCTGATGCTGGCGCTGCGAGCGCGCGGCATCGGCGCGGCCTGGACCACGCTGCACCTTAGTTACGAGACGGAATGCAACGAGATCCTGGGCATCCCGGCCGATTACACGACCGCGGCGCTGCTGCCGGCGGGCTATTTCACCGGCGAGACCTTCCGCAAAGCCGAGCGCGTGCCGGCGGCGCAGTTGACGTACTGGGAGCGCTGGGGCGCGTCGTAGGCTATATTGCCGTCAACCACGAATCTCGTAGGGGCGACCAATCTGGTCGCCCGTTGACGCAATCGCAACATGTTCGGGCGACCTGGTAGGTCGCCCCTACACCGGGCGGCGGCATCTTGGCCAGCCGTTCGATTGCCCCGCGCCGAGCCAACGCCATGCTTGCGTTGGGATAATTCGGTTGTATAGTAAAAGTGTCGATGCAGAGCAGTTGTTGTAACTGGCTGGAATGGCGATGGCGGCAGCAGAGCAAGGCGAAGCAATCCGTCGATATTACGCGACCGATCGCAACCTTCGCATACTGGAAGAGACTTACGCGAAGTATTGCGTCCCGCGCACTGACTTCGTCAACTGGACGCTGGACGCGGTAGGCTGGGCGGGCGACGAAGCCGTGCTCGACATTGGCGTCGGCACCGGCAGCCACTACGCCTGCCTGCTGCAGCGACAGCCCGGCATCAGCTACTTCGCCGTCGATCTCTCGCCTTACTTGTTGTCGCAGCATCCCTGTAACGCCGGCCGCCTGGCCTACGGCGATGCGCTGCGGCTGCCTTACGCCGACAACGCCTTTGACGTGGTGATGGCCAATCATGTGCTCTATCACGTGGCCGATGTCGACAGTTGCCTGCGCGAAATCAAACGCGTGCTCAAGCCGGATGGTCGGCTGCTGGCCAGCACCGACAGCCTGCAGACCACGCCCGAGCTGCAGGTGCTCATCCGCCGCGCCATCATTCTGCTCAGCGACAACGGCTCGCAGGTGCAGCCGCTGTGCTTGCCCTGTGACGCCTTCGCTCTGGAAAACGGCACGCGGATTCTCGCCCGCCACTTTTACGCCGTGGTGCGGCACGACTTGCCCGGCATCTTGACCTTTGACGCGGTTGATCCGGCCCTGGAATACCTCGAAAGCATGCGCGATCTGCGCCAACACGACCTGCCCGCCAACGTCAGCTGGGACGACATGATGCTGATCATGCACCAACAGATGACGCAACTGCTGCAGCTGCTGGGCAAGCTGGAGATCAACATCGGCTTCGGCGCGCTGGTCGCAAGCGATTGTGGCGATTTCATCAATGAGTTCGTGACGCGCGGGCAGCGTGAAACTTAAATCTAACCACAGAGATCACAGAGATCACAGAGGAAGAGCGTCAATTGGAATGCCATTACTTTGTGAACTTCGTGCCTTCACGCCTTTGTGACAGAGGCAGGTAGTGGCGCATTTCCGGCACAACTGCTAATCTCCCAGCCATGTCCGTGCTCAGTTTCGGTGAACTGCTGATAGACTTTGTCGCGTTGGAGACGGGCGTGACGGTCGGCGACGCCTCTGGCTTCGTGAAAGCGCCCGGCGGCGCCCCGGCCAATGTCGCGGCGGCAGTCGCCCGGCTGGGCTATAGCAGCGCCTTCATGGGGCAGGTCGGCGACGACCCCTTCGGCCGGCATCTTGCGGCGGTGCTGGCGGCCGAAAATGTCGACGTCGAAGGCCTCATGTTCTCGCAATCCGCGCGCACGGCGCTGGCATTCGTCTCCAACACCGCCGATGGCGACCGCAGCTTCATGTTCTACCGTCATCCCTCTGCCGATATGCTGATGACGCCTGAGGATGTCAAGCTGTCGGTGATCGATGCTTGCGCCGCGTTTCACTACGGCAGCATCACCCTGATTCACGAGCCGGCGGCTTCGGCATTGCGCAAAGCGCTCGACCATGCCGTCGCCGCGGACAAGTTCATCTCTTACGATCCCAATCTGCGCCTGCCGCTCTGGGAAAGCGCGACGGCCGGCAAAGCCGGCATGCTCAGTGGCCTGGACTACGCCAATCTGCTCAAGATCAGCGACGAGGAGCTGGTCTTCTTGACCGGCGGCGATGACGTAGCGCCGCTTTGGCGCGAGCGCATGGAGCTGATCTGCGTCACGCGCGGGCCCGCTGGCGCGGTCGCGCATCTCAAGGACGGGACGACAGTCGAGCGCGGCGGCTACCCGGTCAAAGCGGCCGATACCACCGGCGCCGGCGACGCCTTCGCAGCGGCCATGCTCGTCGGCATCCTGGAGAATCGCGATAACTGGCGCGCGAAACTGCCGGAGATCCTCGACTTCGCCAACGCCGTCGGCGCTATGACCTGCCTGCAAAAGGGCGCCATTCCCTCCCTGCCGACGATGGAGGAAGCGCGGGCGTTTCAAGTGAACTTGCGGTAGACTGAAAGTGCAGGCGAGCGCATGCGGCTTGGTTGGTCGGTGATTTGCCGAGATTACGGAAGGCTGGACGACGGCACAATAGTGCTGCATAGAGTGTTCACGGATACAATTCTTGAGCTTTCGTTGCCGCAGCCTGGACCAGCATTGGCGCCGCTAGATCCGACATTCGTTCTTGTATCATACTGGTATAAGGAATCAGATGCAGAATCGAGACTTCACCCGGCGATATTGCGAATCTCGGCTCCTGGCGACAATCAAGAGATAGGCAGACTGCAATTCAATATCGATCTAAGAAACTCAAGGAGTAGATTGACGACATTCCGGTTTAGACCATTTAGATATATCTCCGATGGACTGTATGAGATTCAGATTGAGGCGCCAGAATTCGGCGGCTGGAACGTTACATCGCACAACGGCTTGAATGTAGTGGGAAGAGCGACGTAAGTCGGAGCGAAATGGAAGGGCGTAATATGAGAGAGAACAACACTGCAATTTCGAATACTCCCATTACCGAATATGTCGTGGATGGGGACAGAATTTACCCTAAGCATGCGCCGCCGGTTCTGGACAGTTTGGCCGCAGCCGCAACACCTCAAGATCCACCCAAAGACGCGGCCAAGCCGAAGCCCACCCGGGAAGAGGACGGTTAGTCGCTTTGCCGGATTCATCAGCTGAGGCGCCTCCTCATTTGGTGATTCGTCACTTTGGCGCCCCGCCTCGCCCCGAATGTTCGCCAGTCGGGCAGCGTGCGTCCCAATGGGTAGCCCCTACTGATACGCCGGAGGGAGGTGTCTCATGCCGCAACCGAACATCATCCTGATCCTCGCCGATGACCTGGGTTACAGTGACATCGGCTGTTTCGGCGCCGAGATCGCCACGCCCAATCTCGACCGGCTGGCGGCGTCAGGCGCGCGCTTCTCGCAGATGTACAGCTTCGCCCGCTGCTGCCCGTCGCGGGCGGCGCTGCTGACCGGCTTGCACCCGCATCAAGCCGGCGTCGGCCACATGATGGACGACAACGGGACGCGCGCTTATCAAGGCTACCTGCGGGATGACGCCGTAACCATCGCCGAAGTGCTGAAGGGCGCGGGCTACCGCACGCTGATGTCCGGCAAGTGGCATGTCGGCGGGTTCCTGCCCGCGCGCGAGCCGGAGTCTTGGCGGCCGGGCGCGCCCGGGCATCCGACGCCGATGCAGCGTGGCTTCGACCGCTTCTTCGGCACCCTGGCCGGCGCCGGCAGCTTCTTCCACCCCCACGCGCTGATGGAAGACGGCGAATTCATCCGCGAATATCCGGACGACTTTTATTACACCGACGCCATCAGCGACAAGGCGGTCGAGATGATCGGCGAAGCGCATGACGATGAACTGCCCTTCTTCCTGCATGTCGCCTACACCGCGCCGCACTGGCCGCTGCACGCCCCGCCCGACGACATCGCAAAGTATGAAGGCGCGTATCGTGGCGGCTGGGACCAGCTTCGCCAGCAGCGGCACGAGGAGCTCAACGGGTTGGGCCTGCTCGATCCCGCCTGGGAGATTTCGCCGCGCGACGAGGACTCCCGCCCCTGGGCCGACGAAATGCACAGCGACTGGGAAGACCTGCGCATGGCGACCTACGCCGCCATGATCGACCGCATGGACCAGGGCATTGGTCGCATCCTGGCCAAACTGGACGCGCTTTCAATCACTGACGATACGCTGATTATCTTCCTCTCCGATAACGGCGGCTGCGCGGAATACCTGGCGGAGGATGGCTGGATCAATTCCTACGTGCCCAACTTGCCCGATGGGCGGCCGGTGCGCATCGGCAACCACATCGGCATGCGGCCCGGACCCGCCGATACCTATATGAGCTACGACTTGCCCTGGGCCAACGCCTCCAATTCGCCTTTCCGACTATACAAACACTGGGTGCACGAAGGCGGAATCTCATCGCCTTGCATCGTGCATTATCCGGCCTTGATTGACGAGCCGAGCGTCATCCACAGCCCGGTCCAGTTCATTGATGTGCTGCCGACATTCGCCGCGCTGGCCGGGGCCGATTATCCGGCCGAATACGGCGAACGGTCGATTCAGCCGGTCGAGGGCGAGAGTTTCTTGCCGGCGCTGGCGGACGGCAACTGGCGGCGCGAACGGCCGCTCTTCTGGGAGCACGAGGGCAACCGCGCCGTGAGGGTGGGCGACTGGAAGCTGGTCAGCAAACACCCGGGGGATTGGGAGCTTTACAATATGGTCGAGGACCGTACCGAGC
The DNA here is from genome assembly GCA_009841405.1 of Chloroflexota bacterium. Taxonomy (GTDB): domain Bacteria; phylum Chloroflexota; class Anaerolineae; order Aggregatilineales; family Phototrophicaceae; genus UBA6055. The sequence continues at coordinate 34,842 of VXLV01000173.1, forward strand.
TGAACGACCTGAGCGGCGGCGAATCCGCGCGCGTCCGAAGCATGAGCCGGCTCTACGAGGCCTGGGCCGCGCGCTGCGAGGTCCGCCCCTGGCCGCTCGTTTGACCAGAAGCGGCGTTATGCCCTCACCCCAAGCCCCTCTCCCAAAACGGGAGAGGGGCTTTCTGCAGCCTCGAAGAAGTAAGCAATTGCCCGGGCTCCGACTCATTCGCGAGCCGGCTCCCCTTCTCCCCTGGTGGAAGAAGGGGCTTGGGGGATGAGGGGGCAAGGGCGTCGCCCAGCCGTTTGCCTGGTTGTAAGATTATGTTAATATGTCAAGAAGGTGTCACTCACCACGGAGGGGGTAAACTCATGTACTCAGCGCCCTTGACGATCGGCATCGAAGAAGAATATCAGTTGATCAACCCCGAGACCGGCGAATTGGCGGCGGTGGTCCAACAGTTGCTGCACGACGAACGCATCCGCCAGATTGGCGACCAGGTCAAGCCGGAGTTCATGCAGTCGCAGATCGAGATTGGCAGCGCCATCTGCCGCAACGTGCAGGAAGCGCGTATGGAGCTGGTGCGCTTGCGCCGCGAGGTGGATACCGTGGCCGAGCGCTACGGCTACGGCATCCTGGCCGCCAGCACGCACCCCTTCGCCCGCTGGGAAGAGCAAGAGGCCAATCCGGGCGAGCGCTATCAAGACCTGAAAGATTATATGCAAGAGGTGGCGCGGCAGATGCTGATCTTCGGCATGCACGTGCATGTCGGCTTCGGCACGACCCCCGAGCAGCTTGACCTGCTGATCGACATTCAGAATCAGCTGCGCTATTTCTTGCCGCATTTGCTGGCGTTTTCGACCAGTTCGCCCTTCTGGCACGGGCACCCAACCGGGCTGAAGAGCTATCGCAGCATCATCTTCGAGAACCTGCCGCGCACTGGCACGGCGCCGATTTTCAACTCGTTCAGCGATTACACGCACCTTATCGATACCTTCGGGCAGGTGGGCGCGCTGGGCAAGGGGCGCAGCGACGGCAAAGCCGACTACACCAAGATCTGGTGGGACAGCCGCCCGCACGAAGATTTCGGCACGCTGGAGATCCGCATCTGCGACATCTGCACGACGGTCGATGAGGCGGTGGCGATCGCCGCGCTGGTGCAAGCCCTGGTCGCCAAGCTGATCAAGCTGCGCAACGAGAACCTCAGCTGGCGCATCTACCCCAACGAGCTCATCGCCGAGAATAAGTGGCGCGCCGTGCGCTGGGGGCTGGATGGCCAGTTAATCGACTACGGCAAGCGCGAGGCGGTGCCGATGCGCTTCCTGGCGCATGAGCTGCTTGAGGTCATTGACGATGTCGTGGACGAGTTGGGCTCGCGCGACGAGATCAACTATGTGCATACGATTCTGGAAAACGGCACCAGCTCCGACCGGCAGCTGGCGGTTTACAACGGATGCTTGTCGGACGGCGCCACCGTTGATGAAGCGCTGCGGGCGGTGGTGGCGCACCTGCGCGCCGAGACGCTGCGCGGCGTGCGGGATTAGGCCAACCACGCCATTAACTGGAAATTTGTAGGGGCGACGTATCAAGTCGCCCGCAATCAGGTCGCATCTTGTAGGGGCTACCCTTGGGTCGTCCTCGTTCGCGTCGAATCTTGTAGGGGCGACATACCATGTCGCCCGCAGTCCCGTCGAATCTTGTAGGGGCGACTTATCAAGTCGCCCGCAATCACATCCAATCTTGTAGGGGCGACTCTGTGAGTCGCCCAAAAGTGCCCGCAATTGTTTCAGCGGGCGATTCGCAGAATCGCCCCTACGGCGTCGTTTTTCTCTGTGCCCTCTGTGCCTCTGTGGTGAATAAAATGGCAGCCCGTCAAGACTCATCAGGCGTCTTCGCCCGATTCGTCGTATAACGCATGCTCAACTCCGGCTCCGCCATTTGCAGGCGGCGCGGCGGCAAGCCCTGGATCACCGCTTCCAGATCGTCCACCACCATCTCGCCCAGGTCGACCATGCCCTGCGCCACCGAGCCAGCCCGGTGCGCCGAGAGCAGCGCGCCCTCAGCCCGCCGTATGGGATGGTCCGCGGGCAGCGGCTCCACCGGGAAGACATCGGTCGCCAGCTTGAAGCGCCCGGCCAACACCAGTTCGGTCAGGGCGTCGAAATCGACTACGTGCGCGCGGCTGGATAGTATCAGCACCGCGTTCCGGGGGATGCGCTCAAGCAATTCGCGCGTGAGCATGGCGCGGTTCTCGCTTGAGGGGACGGCCAGCACAAAGATGAACCGCGATGTCGCCAGCAACTGTTCCAGCGGCATTGGCTCGACGCCTTGCCGGCGCAAGTAGCCGGCGCCCAGCCAGGGATCGTAAGCCGAAATTCGCACGTTGAAGGGCCGCAACAGGGGATGCAGGGCGCGGGCGATGCTGCCGTAGCCGATGATGCCCACCGGCTGATCGTAGAGCAGGTAGGTGTTGACGTTGCCGTCCCAGAGGTACTGCTCGTCGCCGGCGCGCATCTGCCGGTCGCCGTAGGCGATCTCGCGGCAAGAGGCGATCGCCATGCCCAGCGAGAACTCAGCCACTTGCCGGGCGAAACCCGGCGCCGCGCTCAATACGCGGATGCGCCGGCGGTAGCACGCTTCGTAGTCCAGGCCCCGGGGAAAGCCGCCCGAGACATCCATGATGGCGCGCAGCTTTACGGCTTGGTCGAGCGCGTCGCCGTAGCGCCAGCCAGCGCAGACCACCGCCTCGGCTTCCGGCAGCGCGCGCAGGAATTCGTCCCGTGGCATGCGCTCGTCCAGCCCCCAAACCACGTCGACCAGGTCATGGAGACGCCGCTGGTCTTCGGGCGAGAAGATTTCGTCCATCCGGCGAAAATGGGGATCGACTATCACTTTGCTTTTCATACGCGCCTCTAACTCAAATAAATGTCGTGTTTGTACGCACACGATTAGCGGACTCTTGCCCGGATTTTACCCCATCCCCGGCCCTTCCCCATTCAAATGGGGAAGGGTGACTTCACAAACAGTATTAGCTTGCTTGACGTAACTGCTCAGGTTGCACAGTATATTGACCGCCTCTCACCGCGCTCCCCTTCCCTGGCTTGCGGGATGCTCGCCATAGAGATGGCGAGACCGGGCCGGGGGGATTGGGTAGAACAATGCCCTAGCGCAAGCGCCGGTCGTACCAGACGGGCAACTCGCCCAGGCCGAGCGCGATATGGATGGCTGCCGCTTGCAGGGCGGTTGTCGCTTCGGCCGGCTCCAGAGCGAGCACACCCTCGGGCCGCTTTTTCTCCGCAGCCGGGTCGTTGCCGGGCAACAGCGCGTCAAGGATCTTTTCGCGGTCGATCAGCAGCGAGCGGAAGCTGCCGTCCAGCAAATGCAGATTGATTTCGCCATGCACAATCGTTGGTCGGCGCGCGCGTTTTTTCACGACTTCGCTGACGTAGACCGACTGTACGCTGCCGGCTTTCACTTTCCACAGCTGTTTGCTGCCGCGCCAGGCGCCGACCGTCCGCTCCCAGGGATTGATGAGCAGGGCGTCCGGCTCGCGCAGGATGATGACGATTTGCCGCGCAATCGCCAGCGCTAGCAGAGCGGCGACAACCAGCCCCAGCCAGGGCAGCCAGGCCGGGTTGGGGATGAGCGTGCCGGCGATGGGCAAGCCGAGCTCGTGGGTCAAGGTGGCGATGGAGACTCCAAGATAGATGAGCAGCCACAAGCCGTGCCAGGCGATTTGACGCAGACGGACATGCAGCCAGCGCGTCTCCCGCAGCAGCCGCAACTCGCCTTCGCCGTCGCTTCTTTCGTCGCCGGGCTGCAAGCGCCACATGCCCAAATGCAGCGGCAGATCAACCAGCGGGATCGGCTCTGGTTCCGGCTCGGCCTGGATGCCGGCTTCGGTAGAGGCGAAGGGGATGTCCAGCGCCTGCGCGAGCGCCTGGCCCAGGCGTGATGCCTTTTCTTCGTGGATGGCGGGGTCCGGGTGGGTGAAGCGCAAGATCTCGAACCAGCGGCTGGAGCGCGCCAGCGAGATCTCCGGCGAGAGGGTCAGCCCCAACTGCCAGGACTCGGATTCGTTGGACCAGCCCAGGACAACCTGGCCCAGATCGGCGCGCAGGATTTCTCCCGATTCCGGCAGGTCGCGGCTGGCGGCAAAGTAAGCGTCGAAGCGCAGCGGGGCGTCGCGCTTCGCTTCCAGCACCAGCTTCGGCGCCGCGCGATCCTCGACCTTGATCAGGCGCCAGCGCTCGGAACTGTAGTCAACCAGGGCGTTTTCCGATACGGCGATTCGGGTCATGTCTCATAATTGCCAAGTATAGGCCGGCAGATGTCGAGCGCTCATTATCGCAGATGCGAATTGCATTTTACACTTGCAATTTCTCGAATAGCGCGCTAGAATTAATCCAAGTTAAACAATGAATTACGATTTCGGGAGAATGAATTCCCATGTGGTATAAAGTGATTGCCGCCTCAACAGTTCTATTTTTCAAAGTCATGTCGTTGGCGCTGATTTTGACCTTGTTCATTTATCGTACGGATTTCCTCAGCGCGCAAGGCGGCGTCAGCGAAGACGCCCCGGTCGCGACGCCCAGCAGCATCGAGATCAAAGACGAGGAGGACGACGACGCTGACGGGGACGATCCGCCGACTGACAACGACGGCTACGACACGCCGCCGGGCGAAGAAGACGACCGGATCGTCTATACGATCAGACCGGGCGACACGCTATGGCGTCTTGCCGCCCGATTGGGCATACCTTACGTCGTGCTCAGATCCCAGACTGACACGCCTTCGATGATACACCCGGGCCAGAAATTCTATTACCGCAGCGAAGACCGCATCGACTCCTCGATTCCGCTGACGGACGACGATGGCACGGACAGCGACGGTTACAGCACGCCGCTGCCCACCACGGACTTCGACGGCATCTCGACGCCGCCGCTGACCAGCAATGACGGCACGGATAGCGACGGCTACGACACCACCGGCGTGTTGACGACTGACAACGACGGCACGGACAGCGATGGC
>VXLV01000173.1:39951-67139 GCA_009841405.1 Chloroflexota bacterium
CTACGACACCACCGGCGTGTTGACGACTGACAACGACGGCACGGACAGCGATGGCTTCGACACCACCGGCGAGTTGACGACTGACAACGACGGCACGGACAGCGATGGCGTCGACACCACTGGCAACGCGACCGACAACGACGGCACGGACAGCGATGGCGTCGACGCCACCGACAATCAGGACAGCCCGGCCAGCCCGGACACGCCGGACAGCCCCAGCAGCGGCGTGTCAACGTGATTGCGGCGCCAGCAGCCGACCGACTTTTCGAGGCGCCGGAGTTCCCGGCTGACCCGAATCTGCCGGATTTGCCCCAGCTCTTCGATCCGGAATGGGTCTGGCATAACTGCCAGGCCCAGTTGCCGGCCGACTATGGCGATCCGCAGCGCATTCGCATTCACCACTTCATTCACAATATCGGAAACAGCGCCACCGTCAGCTTTGAAGTGAAATGGAGCGACGACCTGTACCTGCCGCCGGAGTATTTCGTGGCGACGACCCGCCGCGACGGCAGCTTGTACCTCGATCGCTACCCGTACGATCAACGCTTGCCCGGGCTGGCGCCCGCCGCTCGCCCCGAATCCGCGCTGCGGCTGGTCAGCGAGCGTGTGCTGACGGTGCCCGCGCGCCGCGCTCGCGTGCAGCTGGTTCGCTATCGACCAACCTACCGCGCCGTCCTGCGGCATATCATGGGGCGAGTCCGGCTATACGCGCGCGTCGTGCGGCCCGCCGATTTCGCCCCATTTCTGGCGGCGTACGAGCGATCGCGCCGGTCCGGCTTTGTTGTGCCGGAGCTGGCCGGGCACTGGGCGGAAGGCGGCGTAATGTGGCTGGCGGAAGTGAAAGGGCGGAATCTGCGCGAGCTCATCAGAAAGGGCAAAGCGCCGAATCCCGAGCGTCTCTTGGCCCGCGTCGAAGACCTGTGGCGCGGCCCTGTGGAGCGGGAGCAAGTCCGGGCATTTAACCTGAGCAGCGCCTACCGCCGCGCCTTGCGCAGCTTCCGGCACAACCTGCGCGACTTTGACGATGCCGCGCCCACCCTGAATTTCATTGAGGCTTCGCTGGGTCCATTTGTCGAGTCCTGGTCGCCATCAACCATGGCGCATAACGACTTTTATGACGACCAGATGTTGCGACTCCGCGACGGCAGCATTGCCTTGGTCGACTTTGAAGACATCGCCCCGGGCGACCCGATGCTCGATATCGGAAATTTCCTCGCTCATTTGCGCTGGTCGGGGGAATTTTCGCGCCGGTCCCGCGCCGAGAACAGCCGACTTTATACCGGCATCCTGCGCGACGCCGCGCTTGAGCGTTTTGGCTGGGACTCGCGCAGCCTCGCGTTTCGGGAGGCGGTCTGCCTGTTTCGCGTTTGCACGAACGCCATTCGCCATCCGAGAGCGGACTGGAAAGACAAGCTGAGCGCCGGCCTTGCGCTGGTCGCCGAGCGTTTGGGCTGAGCGCTAACCGGCAGGCGATTTGCCGCGTTGCCGATTACTCGCGCGCAACGGACTCAAGGTCTCACCACAGAGATCACAGAGGATACACAGAGGACACAGAGTAAAGCATTTTAGTCTTTATTAGCCAGCGAACTTCTCATTTGTTGGATGAGCTGCCTTTATTGCGGCAGAATCGAAATAATACAAAGCCCTCTGTGCCCTCTGTGTGTCCTCATTTTCCTCTGTGGTAAAAGAGGACTCTTGAGGCGAGATTTGACTACCTGGCTTGTCCCCGCCAGCGAATGACGATCAGCAGGCAGAAGACAGCCGCCAGCACCAGCAGGCTTGCCCCTCCCAGCGCCAGCGCATCCGGCACATCGGCCTGGCTGACGGCCAGCGCCACCAGCCCGAAGACCAGCGAAAACAGATAGAGAAGGGCCAGGGTCTGGCGCTGCGTCGCGCCCAGGTCCAGGATACGGTGCGAGACGTGGTCCTTGGCGGCCAGCATCAGCGGGCGGCGCTCCAGCAGGCGCGTGGCGATAGCCAGGTTGATATCGAGCACCGGCAGCGCCAGCACAAAGACCGGCACCATCCAGGTGACGTTCAGCGGCTGGGCGGCGAATTTCAGTTTGATCGCCAGAATCGCCAGCACGAAGCCCAGGGTATAGGCGCCCATATCGCCCATGAAAGTGCTCGAGGGATTGAAGTTGTAAATCAGAAAGCCTAAGGCGCTGCCGAAGATCGATGCCGCCAGCATGCTCACCAGAATTTGCCCCTGCGTCAGCGCGAGCAGCAGAAAGAAACCCGAGGCAATCGCCGCCGTGCCCGCCGCCAGCCCGTCCATATTGTCGATCCAGTTGACGGCGTTGATCAGCGCAACGATCCAGAAGAGCGTGAGCGGGATGTCGATGAAATCGTTGTTGAACAGGCGAATTTGGATGCCGGCCAGAGCGGCCAGGGCAGCGGCCAGAGTCATCGCCGAGAGGCGGACGCGCGGGCTGAGATGCCGCCGGTCGTCCAGGTAGCCGACGATCGCCAGCAGTGACGCGCCGGCGACGATCGCCCCCAGTTCGCGCAGATGGTCGGGCGGGCTGAAGAGCAGCACCGACAGCACAAAGGCGACGTAGATTGCGGCGCCGCCCATCAGGGGCACATGGCGCTGATGAATGTTGCGCGTGTTGGGCGCGGCGGTGACGCCCAGCCGCATGGCGATCTGGCGCGTCAGCGGGGTCAGGCAGAGCGCGGCGCCAAAGCCGACGATCATGATCGGGATGAATTGCAGTCTGGCGTCCATGCGCCAAGTATACGACGGCCGCTTCCCAATCTGTAGGGGCGAGCCATTGGCTCGCCCGCGCGCCGACCAGCCCGTAGGGGCGCCAACAGCTGCGGGCGACCTGATTGGTCGCCCCTACAAGGCTTGTCCGGTATTCTGTTTTTTGCGTGCCTCCTTTAGATTACCCCCTCGGTCCCCCCATTTGAATGGGGGGATGACCACTGCATCAGCGAGATCGGCGCTTCTGCGAGGGTAGTTCAACGACTGCATGATATAGATTTCCCAGATTCATATTATTTTCGCGCCAGGTTAGCTCCCCTTCCCTGATTTATCGGATGCCCGCAATAGAGATTGCGGGAAGAGGCCGGGGGATGGGGTAGAAAAAGCGCGCTACCGTGACCCAGTACCGGACAAGCCCGACAACCATCTTGATTCCGGTTATCTAGTTGTCCCGCCACTCCAGGTCCACGCTCAGCGGGAGGTGGTCGGAGCCGATGGCCGCGCCGACTTCGGCCGCGGTCGCCCGCAGCGCGTCGCTGTGCCAGACGTAGTCGATGCGCAAGAAAGGCTGCACAACGCGGGGCAGCCCGATCGCCTCCGCCACCGGCCAGGTGCGGCCGGCGCCATTGCCGGCTGCGCGCCAGCCATCTTGCATCCGCCCGGCGAGCTCGTCATAAATCAGCGAGGCGTCGCTCATGTTGAAATCGCCGGCGGCGATGAAGGGCGCGCTCTCTTCGTCCAGGATGTCCAGAAAGCGGCGGATCTGCGCGTTGCGGCGGCTCTCGTCGTAGCGGAGCAGCGCTTCCGGCCCGAGCTCGACGTAGGCGTCGCCCGCGGCACGCGGTCGCAGCGGCAAGCTGAAATGCAAGGCGTAGACCGCGAGCGGACGGCCGTCCATATCCAGCAGCAGCCGCAGCGCTTCCCGCCCGCTTTGATCATCGCCGGGCGCTTCGATGGTCAGCGCGTCGCGTTTCAGAATGGCGTAGCGGGAGAATACGCGCGCGCTGCCTTCGACATGGTCTTCGTGGGCGTAGACTGCGTAGAGCGGCGCCAGGCGCGGGTCGTAGCCGTCGGCGGTTTCTTGCAGCACGATGACATCGGGCGCGGCGCTCAGCAGCCACTCGGTTGCCCGCTCGAGCTCGGCATTGCTGCCTTGCACGTTAAAGGAGACGACGCGGAAGGTCTCGCCCGCGGGCGGGTTGGGCGGCCGGTAGATCGAGGGCAGGGCAAACCAGTACAGACCGATGGCGAGCAATAGAATCTGCAGCGCCGCCGGCCAGCGCGGACGATGGCGCCGGTTAGCGTCCGCGTCGCGTTTGCGCGCCGGCGTCGCCAGGCGCTTGCGCGCCGCTTCGACCGGCTCGGCGCCGCCGCGCGTGATGATGATCGAAAGCGGGAAGCTGACGACCAGCGGCATATATAAGTAGGGCGCGAAGGTATTGGCCAGGTCAAGCAGCGGGAGGCCCGCAAGGCGCAGCAGGCGCATTAGCGTAAACAGCGCCAGCAACAGCGCGTATGCGGAAATCAGATTGGCGGCGATGGCGCGCAGGAAAACCTGCAACCTTGACCAGAGCATGTCGCGCTCGACAATCTCATTGAATGCGTGTAAGGGCGAGCCGGTGGCTCGCCCACAAATCACTTGGATTAACAGTCGTGATTTGCACGACTTAGTTGCGCTTACTTCCCCTCGATCAGAGCAAGACCAGCGAGACGATGACCAAAGCGATGAACAAGCCGGCCGCGAGTATGCCCATATTGCGCAGGTCGCGGATGACAAAGCCGTAATCGGCGCGCAGATCGTCCTCGGTGACGACCTTGGTCGGGTTCGCCAGCAGCTCCGCCACGTACTCGCCGTCGAGCGCGCCGGCGTCTTTTCGCCGCTCCAACTGAGCCGCTTGCAAGGCGCGGCGGCGGCGCGGGGGCGCTGGTTTTGCTGATGTCGGGGCGGCGTCCGGCTCGGTTGCGCTCTCGGGCGCGCCCGTGTCCGCTGCGCCCTGGCGCGCTTGATCCAGCACCGTCTGCGAGATATTGGGTTTCCTGCGTCTGCGCTTGGCCATTGGGGCGCGCTCCTGAATCTTGAGGTCTATCGCTCGATATTATCCCAGACGTGGCGGGCTCTGGCAAGCGCGCTCAGTCGCGCCAGGCGGCGCCCAGCAAGGTGCGCGCGCGCGGCGGCACGGGCGCGGAAAAGTCGATAAGCCGCTCGGGGTCGTAGCGGTTGACCGGCCGCTCGCGCAATTCCAGAGGCAGCTCCCGCAGCAGCTCCACGCGCAAATCGTCGTGCAGCTGGAACATGACGACATCGCGATAATCTTCGTCGGCGCCCAGGAAGTCGCGGCTGGTGTATTGCAAGAAGGTATCGTCGCGGCTGCAACCCTGGCCGGCAATGCACAAGAATGAAACGACCGGCCGGCGCTCCTGATAGAGCATGTACATGGCGCTTTCGAACATGTTGTAGCGCAATTCCCGCACGCCCTCTTGCTCCAGGTCTTCGCCCGACATCGTGGTGAAGAGCATAAGATGGGCGTTCTCGTGAAAGGACGGCGCCTGCTCGACAATCTGCCGCAGGACGCCTGCTTTGGCGTTGGCGTTTTGCTGAATCGCCGCTTGCTGCAGGTACAAGCGGGAGAGCCCCGGCCAAGTCAGCAGCAGGCTAAGGCCGATGACCAGCGCCAGGCGTTGACGGATGCGCTTGATGGGCGCGCTGACCAGAACGATCAGCGCGGCCGCGGCGATCGCCGCGCCAATCGGCACATAGACATACATCCGCCAAAGATCGCCGGCCTGTTTGCTTAGCCACATCAACACGCCAATGGACGGCAAGATGAAGAGCAGGCCGGCCAGCGTCGCGCCTAGGACGCGCTTGTGGGGCGGGAAGCGCCATTCGCGTTCGCAATTCAGCGCCTGATACGCCGCCACCCCACCAACGAGCGCGAGCGTCGCGGCGGTCAGCGCGACTTGGCTGTTCTGGCTGATGGACTGCAGCGCCTCGCCCCAGCCATCGACAAAAGCGCGGCGATAAACGCTGGCTACCCGCTCTACGTAATTGCCCAGCTTGTCCAGCGTGATGTGATCGCTGGCGGAGGGGCCGCTGATGAACCATACGCCGTAGAAGAAGCGGCCGTCCATGAGCAGGAGCAGCAAATGCGCCGCCTTGGCGACAGGCGCGAGATACCAGACGACTGTCAGGTTGATGTTGCGCCAGCGACTGCGCGGCGCCTGCCACCACCACAGCAGCGGCGCGACCAGGATGATGACCAGCGCAATCTCATAAGAGCCGACATTGAATAGTAAAGCCAGCCAGACGCCCAGCAGCTTCAGTCGGCTGGGATTCTTGCGGCAGTCCAGGATAAGGGCGATGGCGGCCAGCAGCGAAACCTTGCCGAAAGTCATCGCGATAGAGCGAATTGACATCAGACGAGAATTCACCGGGTAAACGAGAAAGAGGATCGTAACCAGAAAGGCTAGCCAGGCTGGCGCGCGCAGTTGGCGCAGGACCGCATAGAAGGCGGCCATCATGCACCAGAACAGGCAAAGATTGACCAGGTGATAGCCGGCGAAGGCGTCGGGACTGATGGCCATGGCCAAGGCATGGGGCACAAATATCCAGAAGCGCGCGATGACTTCATGCTCGGCCTTCGCTGGCCGCCCTTCGAAGAAGGACTGAGTCGTCCAGGTTTCCCACTGGCCAATGCTATCAAAGCCAGCTGGCGCATAGAGCAGCAAGGCTACGACGAAAAAAGCCGCTGCCGCCGCCAGATCGCCCGTTTTGCCGCGCGCTCGGCATTGGCGCAGCGCCTGCAACGCCAGCGGCGCGTAGATCAACCCCGCTAGCAAGGCGCCCAGCGCCTGCCAGGCGTGACTCCTGAAGACTTGACCGAGTCGATCCAAAACGCTGGCGATGAATGTGGGCTGCGCCGTCTGCAGCAGCAGCCCGAGCGGCAGCAGCGCCACCAGCAGCAAGAGCAACGATGGATGGGCTATGGGCGGCCCGCCCAGCCGCATAGTCGCGAGATAATAGCCGGCGATCAGCAATGGCAGCAGCAGCGCCAAAAAAAGCAGCCAGGCTTCTATCGCCGCCGGCAGACCCTGGATGATGAATGTCAGATTGCGCGTCTCGCCGTCAGCCGCTGTGATCTCGAAAGCCACAGTCATGTCGTTCGGCTTCGGGCAGAATTCCAGCTCGCCAGATCCGACATTGCCTTCGCCGTTGATATAAATCGACTGGATGCCCTCTAGCGTCCAGCGGACAGTGGAGCATTGGCCCGGCAGAAGTGTCCAGGCGCGGTCAGCTGCGAGCGACACGGTAGCGCCGCCGAATGAAGACTCGATCTGCGGCCGAGGCGTGAAATGAATGGCGAGCGCGAGCAAGACCAGAAGCGCGGCTACTGTCGCCAATAGCGCGCTTACGCGTCGGCGAGCGAGGAAGTGGCCGAACCCCGGGATCCCGTTAAACAATTGGCCTCCGAAGACAAGGAAACTGTAGACTGGCGCGCTCTGTCTGCCCCGCCCACAAGTATTATTCCATCATACAAGCGAACACGTAAGCGCGCTCAATCGCGCCAGGCGGCCGCCAGCAGGGAACGGGCCCGTGGCGGCAGGGGCGCGGCGGCGTCGACAGGCCGTTCGGGGTCGTAGCGGTTGACCGCCCGCTCGCGCAGCTCCGGCGGCAATTCCACGCGCATGTCTTCGTGCAGTTGAATGATTACGACATCGGCATAGTCTTCGACGGCGCTGAGGAAGTCGCGGCTGCCCACCAAATTAGAAATATTGTCGCGACTGCGCCATCAAATGGACTTAGACCGGGATGTGACTTTCGGGCCACGGCCCTGGCACAACATATACACGGCGCTGTCCAGCATACTCCACTCAAATTGCCAGATGCGGCGCGCCACGAGTTCGTCGCTTGTCAAGGTCGTGAAAAGCATGAGATGCGGGCCCGCGTCAATGCCGGGCGCCTGCTCCAAGATCTGACGCGGGACGCGCGCTTTATCGTCGGCGCTCTGCTGGAATTGCCGCTGCTGTTTGCCGAGACGGGCAATCCCCGGAAAAGTGAGCAGCAGGCAGAGGCCGATGATCGCAGGCTGGCGGCGGCGTGGATCCGGAAACCAGCGTGAGCAGACTTATGAGGGTGGTGGCAGCGCCGACAGGCACGTAAAGGTAGGCGCGCCAAAAGCCTCCGGAATAGTTGCCTAGCCGGGCAAGAATGGCGATGGCCGGAAGGACGAAGAGCGCGCCAATGCGAATGCGCAAAACCGCTGTGGCTTAGTTCAGCCGCATCCGGCGCAGGCCCTGATAGGCCGGGTCGCCCTGAATCTCTCGCCAGCGCCCATCGCCGCCGTCGGTATGCCACTCGACCACGAACAGGCCTTCGCTGTCCTGGTAGGTGAAGGTCGGCTTAAGACCGAGCAGGATCTGGCGCATGGTGGCGATAACGTCCTTGCGCTCCTCGCCCATGCGCAATTTGAAGTATTGTCCGGCGACAAATTCAAAATAGATTGGCATGCCCTCCAGGCTGCCTTCCATTTTGATCGGCGCTTCCGCCTGGGTGCAGCTCATGAAGATGTTCTGCAGTCGGTTGTTCCACAAACTGTGGTTGACGCGCTCTTCGATGTAATAGGGGCGCGGCTCCGGCGTCGAATAAAACCACTGACGGGCGGTATTGGCCATCGTGCTCGCCTCCGTGGACTGGGCTCGTTGCAACGGCGACAGTGTACCAAATCATGCCGCGCCGCGAAATGGCAAATCGATGGCGGACGGCCGGTTGTGCCGGCGCGAAGCATCGGCTCGGGATTTGACCGCGGAGACCAAAGAAGTAACACCAGTCGTAGGGGCGAGCCAGTGGCTCGCCCGAAGACGCGGGCGACCTGATAGGTCGCCCCTACAGCCGTTATCTGTATATCGTATCAGGCTGATGGAACCAATGAAAATCAGCCAAAGAAATAGAACAAATGTGCTACTCCTGTGATATTATAGAACAGTCCCGGTGATTATGACGCACAGAAAGGCAGACCTACGTGAGAAAACGAGATGATCGCAGCCGCCGCATTTTCGACTTCATTTGCCGTTACACCGATACGTATGGCTTCCCGCCCACCCTGGGCGAAATTGCCGAGGACGAGGGCTACAAGTCCAAGTCCGGCGTCATCCGACACCTGGACAAATTGGAGAAATGGGGCTGGATCGAGCGCTACCACGGCAACGCGCGCAGCATTCGCATCCTGCGGCGGGAGCCGACCCCGGCTAGAGGCGGTAGAGCGAATTCTTCTCGCCGATACCTTCGGCTGCGATGATCACGCGGGATTGGGGCAGGATGTAATATTGATAGAGTTCGCCGGTCTTGAATTGCCGGGCCAAGGCCGGATCGAGCAGGCGGTAGCTTTGCAGTTCGATGCGGCAGGTGTGGTAGAGAATATGGTGGCGTAGCGTGGCGCTGCTGGTCCGCCCTTTGATGATCCGCACGGCTTCGGCGTCGCGGTCCATCATCAGTTGTTGCGCGAAACGGTTGAAATCACTGGTCAGGTAGAGCATCGCGCCGACGACCGCCACTTCAATCGCCAGCGCCGCCGGCGCCAGGATCACGCGCACGAAGGACAGCGCCACTACAGCGATCGTGACGGCCAGCGCCAGCCAGATTAGACGGCGTATGACACGGGCCATGCGCGGATGATAGGCGTCGATCTGCCGGTTCAACTCGTCCAACTGCTCCGGGCCCATCAGGCCAAGGCGGTTGTTTTTGAGGTCGCCGGGCGAAGCGGCGATGATCTGTTGGGCGGGACGGCGCATGGCGGTTATCCGGTCGCGCTAGCTGTCACCTGTGAGTTTACCAAGAAAGAGCGACCGTCTCAAACGCTTGTGGACTGCGCATGCCAATCGACTGGCGAAATGTTCTACAACAGCGTAATCTGTAGGGGCGTTTCGCCGAAACGCCCGCCGATTCGCCTCCATAGACGGGGGCGCCCAGGTTGGTCGCCCCTACGAAATTGCACGGCTGTGCGTGGGCATTGATTCCGAACGCCTTCAAGGCGATACACGCGCCGGCGCGAACTCCTCCAGGTAGACGGCCAGTTGGTCGCGGCTGTAGTCGTACAACTGCCGCTCGACCTCGGCCAGCAGCGCTTTGGGGATATGCCGCCACAAGCTGGCTTCGAGGCGCGCCGGGTCGTCCAGGGCGGCGCGGATTTCGGCCGGGTCGCATTTGAGGCGCGTCGCGAAGATCGACAGGGTCTGGCTGCGGCCGCCGGGCGCGATCTGCCGCGCGACCAGATCGCGCCAGCCGCGCAAGGTCTCGTCGCTCATGAATGGCAGCCACGCGCTTGGCTCGCAGCGCGCCAGGCTCTCTGCTTGCCAGGCTTCCAGCCGGGGTTCGTCGCGCTCGTCCATCACGGTGAGAATCAGGTGCAGGGCGAAGAACTTGTCCCAGCGTTCGACGCCGGGCCAGTCCCGCCCCCAGAAATGCGGCCGCACCATCTTCAGCGCCCAGGTTTCATCGGCGGCCAGGTGCGCCACATAACCGGCCAGGAAAGCCCGGTGGGCATCGTCGCGCGCCTGGCAGAGCGACGGGTGTTGGCGCAGCATCAGCCGCCAGGGCCGCTCGGTGATGGGCACGCCGTATTTGTAAAAGTGCGTCACTTCGCGGCCGACGCCGCTGGCGACGCGCGCGTCCGCCACGATGCTGCCCAGCTGGAAAGCCGGGCGTTGGCGGCGCAGCAGCGCGCGGCCGGGCGGGGCCAGCCGCTCGTCAGTCAGCAGGCGCTGCGCGATGCGCAAGTGGGTGAAGGGCGTGGGCATGGCGAGCGATTGTAGAGGCGAATCGGCGGAAACTGTAGGGGCGACCTGACAACTCGCCCGCCAGCGCCGCAAATCCCGCGCGTGGTGTAGGGGCGACTCTGTGAGTCGCCCACCGGCGGCCATCAATTGGATTCGACTGCGGGCGCGTACTCCACCGCGCCGATATCGCAACCGTCGCCTTGCGGGCGCGCAGTGCCGATTTGGTCGGTCGCAGCGCAATGCTCACGGTCGGCCGCGTCTATGGCCTGGCTTTCCGCTTGAAGCGGATAATATGGCGGCGAGCCATCAGGCGGAATCACGCGTGCCCCAAGCCCGGGGGCGCCGGAGAGCGCCGCACCGCAAGACTCGTCGTCGATTAGGTTGCCCGAGTTTACGGTGAGATCAGCGCTGCAGTCAGCGCCGCTGCTAAACGCGATGATGCTGTTGACCAGCTCGATCGTCGCATTTTCCAGCTGATAAATGCCGCCGCCGGTTTCGGCGGTATTGTTGACCAAGGTCACGTGCGTAAATGCCGTGCCGCTGTCGCCCGATGCATAGACCGCGCCACCGGTTTGACCCGCTCGGTTAAAGCCGAAGGTCGAGTTCAGCGCGGAAACCTTGCTCGAGCGCAGATTGGCGATAGCGCCGCCGCCGCCCCGGCCGCGATTGCCAAAGAGGAAGCTGCTGTCAATATCGATGGCTTTGCCATTGGTATAGAGCGCGCCGCCCCAATCGGCGACATTGTCTTCGAATACGCTGCCTCTGATACTCGCAATTCCCTCGTTGTTGATCGCGCCGCCCCAGGCCGCTTCGTTGCGCTCAAATTGGCTGTCGCTGACCGACAGCTCGCGAGATTCCCAATTGAGTATCGCGCCGCCCGACTCCGCCGCGCGGTTCTTGGTAAACTCGCTCGCGCTGATGCTGGCTGGGCCGCTGCTGAAAATTGCGCCGCCTTCATCCCAGGCGCTGTTGTCGCTGAAGACGCTGTCTGAAATAGTCAGCTCTTCGCGGAAGGCATTGATGGCGCCGCCCTTGCGGGCGCTATTGCGATAGAAGCGGCTGCCCGCGATCTTGATTTCACTGCTCGCGCTGATGGCGCCGCCGTCCGAATTGTCATCCGCGCCCGGCTCGCCCGCCAGGTTGTCGCTGAAGGTCGTGTCCGATATCGATATCGCAGCGCCGGCAACTCGAATCGCGCCGCCGCGCCAGCGGGCGCTGTTGTTCTTCAGTGAACTTCCCGAGACGACGACATAGGACTCCTCGGCGTAGAGCGCACCGCCGGAACCGGCGACGCTCTTTTCGATCACGCTGCTTTCGATTCCGACATTGCCTTCCTCGATGTAGATCGCGCCGCCGCGGCTGTACTTGCCATCGATTTGGGCATCGCTGATTTGGCTGCCGGCAAGCCTCAAGCGCGCGGTATAGCTGTAAATCGCGCCGCCATAGCCGGCGCCGCCCGTGATGCGCGAGCCGGTGATGCGGCTGTCTTCCAGCGTCAGCGATCCCCGTTCCTGTGTCAAAGTGCCGCCATAGTTGTTCGCATCGCTGCTGATGCTGTTGTCGCTGAAGTCGCCGTCCCAGATCGTCACATTCGAATCAATCATAAGCATCGCGGCGCCCTGCATCGACCAGTTCTCTGCGAAAGTTCCGCCTTGAATGTAGGCAGTCGATCCGGACACGTAGATCGCACCGCCGCTAGTTTCAGCGCGGTTCTCGCTAAACGCCGCGTCTTCAAGGCTGACGGTATCGCGCCGGCTCAAAATCGCCCCGCCGTGCTTCGCCGAGTTCTTGGCCAGGCTGCCGCCGGTAAGCGTCAGATAGCCGTCGGCGCCGGCGATCGCGCCACCTTGTTCCGCGCTGTTTTCGCTGAAGGCCGCGTCATCGAAAATGCAGTCGCTGAACAGGCAGAGGATCGCCCCGCCGTACTCCGCCGTATTGCGGGTCAGTGCGCCGCCTTCGATTGTCACTTGGCTGTCTTGACTTTGCAGCGCGCCACCGGCCGTGGCGCTGCTCTCGGTAAATGTCGAATCGAGCGCCGAGATCCTAGCCATATAGCCGTAAATCGCGCCGCCGTGCTCGGCCGAGTTGCCGGCAAAGCGGCTGCCGTCCATCGCCAGCGTGGTTTCTTCCACATAGATTGCGCCGCCGACATCGGCGCCGTTTTCGCTTAAGGTCGTGTCCTTTATCGTGGCTTCGCTGCCGACCGCGAAGATCGCCCCGCCTTGCGTCGCGCTATTCATGCTGAAGGTGGAATCGACCGCTGTCAGGCTGGCGTATGTCAGCGCGACCGCGCCGCCATCGCCGCTTGCCGTATTGCCGCTGACAGTCGTATTGCGCAGCTCAATCTCGCCGCCGAAGCTGATCAACGCGCCACCGAAGTCGGCGCTATTGTCGCTGATTTGGCTGTCAATGATGACAAGTGTCCCGTTGCTGTTGAGGATGGCGCCCGCCTCAATTGCACGATTGCTCAGCATCTTGCTGTTGCGGATCGTCAGCTCGGTATAATTGCTTATCACGCCCGCGTGTTCGCCTTTGCCGTCAGTCATGGTCAGGTCGTTGAGACCGACCACCCCCTCGACGACAGTGAAGATGACGTAGGCCTCCCCGCCGCTGATCGTGAAGCCATTGCCGTCAATCGTCAGATCGGACGCGATGTTCGGCAGCGCGGCCTCAAGCGTGATGTCGGCGGAAAAGCTGATCGTGTCCGCGCCCCGTCCCGCCGGGCAGGCGCCGACCGCTTCATCGGTGTTCGCGGCAGTAATGGCGTCATGCAGACTGCAATCAGCGCCAAGGGCGATGTCCGCGGCGTAAACGGGCAGCGCGGGTAGAATCAATGCTGTCGCGATCCAGAGTAGCCTCAAGCAGATTCGTCCCATATTCATTTCAACCCTCGTGTAGGCTGCGCTTGGCGCGAGTATTCGTTGGGCGCTTGCGCTAATTTGTAGCGCGTCTCGCGCCCGAATGCCAGCTTGTCATCAGCGCGACGCCGCTGTTTGCCCGCCGCTCGCCAGATGGTAAAATGACTCGTCAACTGTTGCGGGAGCGCCTATGTACAACCCCAAAGCTCATCTCAAACGCCTGGTCGAAGTCCACGCCCCCAGCGGATTCGAAGCGCCGGTAGCCGAGTTGCTGCGCGACGAATGGGCCGGCCTGGTCGACGAATTCGAAAGCGACCGCCTCGGCAGCCTCATCGGCATCAAACGCGGCACGGCGCCATCCAAGTCGGGCCGCAAGATTATGCTGGCCGCGCACATGGACGAAATCGCCTTGATGGTGCGCCAGATCGAAGCCGGTTTCCTCTACCTGCATCGTATCGCCGGAATCGATCCGCGCGTCATGCTGGCGCAGACGGTGCTGGTTCATGGCTCGCGCGTGTTGCCCGGCGTGGTCGCCACCATGCCGCCGCACATGCTCAGCGCCGCCGACCGTAAGAAATTCCTGCCTGTCGACGCGCTGGTGGTGGATGTCGGCTTGCCGGCCGCCGAAGTCGAAGCGCTGGTCAGCGTCGGCGACTTGGTCACGATGGACAGCCCCATGCTCGACCTCAGAGGTCGCCGCGCCGCCGCCAAAGCCATGGACGACCGCGCTTGCATCGCCGTAATCACCACCTGCCTGGAGATGCTGCGCAAGACGCGCCATAGCTGGGATGTCTACGCCGTCGCCACTGTGCAGGAAGAGGTCGGCCTGCGCGGCGCGACCACCGCCGCCAATCACATCCAGCCCGACTGCGCCATCGCCCTGGATGTCGGTTTCGCCGAGCAGCCGGGCGTGAACCCCGGCGGCAAGCTGGGCGGGGGGCCGCAGCTGGGCATCGGCGCCAACTTCCATCCGCGTATGGTCCAGCGCCTGAAAGACATCGCCGCTTACCACGATATCCCGTGGCAGCCCGACATCATGCCCGCCCGCACCGGCACTGACGCCTGGGCTATCCAGGTCTCGCGCGGCGGCGTGCCCACCGCCCTGCTCAGCATCCCGCTGCGCAATATGCACTCGCCCGTGGAAACGCTTGATCTCAAGGACATCGAGCGAACTGGGCGCCTGCTGGCGCATTTCATCTCCGCGCTGGAAGAAGACTTCGTTGACTATCTCTCGCTGCTGCCCGTGTCTGATCAAGACGGCGCGGGTGACGCTTGATGGACCCCTTTCTGGTCGCGGCCATTGAGGAAGCGAAACAAGGCTTGGCCGAGGGAGGCATCCCCATCGGTTCGGTCCTCGTTATCGATAGCGCGATCGTCGGGCGCGGGCATAACCGGCGCGTGCAAAGCGGCAGCCCAGTCTTGCACGCCGAGATGGATTGCCTGGAAAACGCGGGCCGCTTAAGCGCGCGCGACTATCAGCGGGCGACCCTCTACACCACGCTCTCCCCCTGCGATATGTGCAGCGGCGCTATCTTGCTCTACAAGATCCCCCGCATCGTCATCGGCGAGAGCCGCAGCTTCCAGGGGCCGGAGGCCTACCTGGAAGCGCGCGGGGTCAAATTGACGCGGCTGGACGACGAAAGCTGCTACCGGCTGATGCAGGACTTCATCCGCGCCAATCCGCAGCTTTGGAACGAAGATATCGGCGTCTAGCGCAGATCCACGTCCAGGGCCGTGCTGACTTATATCAAACCAGAATTGAACTACAGAGCACGCAGAGAGCGCAGAGAGGCGAAGCTAAGCGCCACTGTTGTCTTTTTCTTGGTGTCCTTCGTGTCTTTTCGCCTTTGTGATTTACGATAGTCTGGAGCGACCGCACATGCCAGGACTTCACATTCGCCAAACCGCTGCGCTGCCGGCCCACCCGCCGCCAATCGTCAGCATCGGCCTGGGCGGCATCGTCCATGACGCCCACTATCCCGCCTACCAGATTGCCGGCTTTGATGTCGTCGGTGGCTACGACATCGACCGCGAGCGCGCCGCCATGATGCGCGCCAAATTCGCCATCCCGACGCTCTACGACTCGCTGGCGCAGGCGGTTGAACAGGCGTCTGAGCGCGCTATCTTCGATATCGCCGTTCCGGGCGCCGCTATCGCAGACATTCTGCGCCAGATCCCGCGCGGACGCGCTGTTCTCATTCAGAAGCCGATGGGCGAGGACCTGGCCGAGGCGCGCGCGATCCGGCAGCTCTGCCGCGAGCGCCAGCTGACGGCGGCGGTCAACTTTCAGCTGCGGTTCGCGCCCTTCATCATCGCCGCGCGCGACATGATATCGCAGGGATTGCTGGGCGAGCTAAACGATATGGAAGTTCGCGTCCAGGTGGAGACGCCCTGGCACTTGTGGCCCTTCCTGGCGGCGCTGCCGCGGGTCGAGATCCTCTATCACAGCATCCATTATGTCGATCTGGCGCGTTCGTTCTGCGGTCGGCCGCGCGGCGTCTACGCCAAGACCATGAGCCACCCGTCGGCGCCCGAGCTGCGCGGGGGCGCGCGCTCCACGATCATCCTGGATTACGGTGACAATCCGCGCGTCAATATCATGACCAACCATAGCCATACCTACGGACCGGAGAAACAGGAGTCGTCTATCAAGTTCGAGGGCAGCCGCGGCGCGATTCAGATCCGCGCCGGGCTCAATATGAATTACCCGCAGGGCGCGCCCGATCGCTTCGAGTACATCTTGCTCGACGGGGCGGAGCGGCCGCGCTGGCGCACGCTGGACATCGCCGGCTCCTGGTTCCCCGAAGCCTTCATCGGCACGATGGCGAGCTTGATGCGCCGCACGCTGGGCGAGACGGACGAATTGCCGACTTCGGTCGAAGACGCCATAGAAACGATGGCGACTGTGGAAGCGGCGTATCAATCCAGCGCGAGTGGCGCCACGCCGCTGCCCGCTGTTTAGCCGCGCCTTGTTATTGTAGAGTTAACGTGAAGCGGCGCTACTCAATTAGCGTTAGGAGTGAGTGAGGATCATGACCGCCACAATTTCGCTGGACTCTGTATTTATGCTGCTAGTCGTCTTTGTCTTCATGCTCGTGACGCATTTGGAAGGCAAAGCGAGAGCCGCAGTTCACGAGTTGCGTATGGAACATCTCAGCAAAATCAATGAACTCGCTTCGGAGAACCGCGAGTTACGTTTCGAATCGAGTCGACTGCGCAGAGAAGTCGAGAGCGTCCAACGCCGTCTGGAGCGGCTCAATCGTCAACGATAATTGCGAATGACAGCTCGGACAAACTCGCCTCACAACCCCAGCCCGTAAAACGCATTGCCCGTCCCGCCCAGGATGGCGTCTAACTCCTGCTCGGAAAGCTCTGCCAGGCACTTCTGCGTTTCCCGCCACACTTTTGCGTAGTCGCCGGCCAGCAGCGACACCGGCCAGTCGCTGCCGAACATCAGCCGTTCAACGCCGAATAGCTCGACGGCTGTGTCAACCAGCGGCTTGATGTCTTCATAGCTCCAGTTCTCGAAGTCCGCGGTCACGGTATTCAGGCCAGAGACCTTGGCGTAAACATTGGGGCACTCAGCGGCGGCCGCCAGTTGCTGCCGCCAGACCGCGCGCTCGGCCGCGGCCAGCGGCGGCTTGGCCAGGTGGTCGATAACCATCCTCAGGTTGGGCACGCGCTCCGCCAGTGTCGGCACGTGTTTGACGTGGTCCGGGAAGACCGCCACCACGTCAAATGTCAGCCCGGCATCGGCCAGCAGTTGCAAGCCTTCGATCACCTGCTTCTGCACGACCCAGTCGGGATTGGGCTCGTCGTGGATCAGGTGCCGGACGCCTTTGAAAAAGGGATTGCCGCCATACTCGTCCAGTTTGCGCGCGGTCTCGGCCGGGTCATGGATTGGCAGCCAGCCGACCACGCCCGCCACCCAGTCGTATTCCGCGGCGATCGCCAGCATGGAATCGCAATCGGCGTAAGAGTTCATCGCCTGCACGATCACCGTATGCTTGACGCCGGCCGCCGTCAATTGTGGCGCCAGTTCATCGGCGTCGAAGTTGCGATAGATGGGGCCCATGTCCGGCGTCAGCCAGGGATAGGCCACTTCGTCCAGGTTCCAGAAATGTTGATGGGTATCAATCCTGATCATGCCCGCCTCCAGTCTCGGTTTTTGCGGAGAAAGATTGCCCGGTCGCCGCGCGCCGATTATGGCGGAAGGCGATGGCGCGGGCAACAGTCTCGCCGAACGACTCTGGCGTCCGCGCGGGTTTTGGCATAGGCTGTTGCTGACTCAAGGCTCGACATTGAAGAGGAGCACCGCCATGCAGCGTTTCGGACAAGTGATCGGCTTGCGGCCGGAAGACGCCGCTGAATATATCCGCCTGCACGCTGATGTCTGGCCCGGCGTTCTGGCGAAGATAGAAGCCTGCAATATGCGCAATTATTCCATCTTTCGCTACAAGGACTTGCTTTTCGCGTATTTTGAATACATCGGCGACGATTACGAAGCGGACATGGCGGAGATTGCAGCGGACGAAACCACGCAAGAATGGTGGGCGCTATGCGGCCCCATGCAGCAGCCGGTCCCCGAACGCGCCGATGGCGAATGGTGGCATACCATCGAAGAAGTCTTCCACGTGGATTAGCTGCGCGCTGTATGCGAAACATCGTAGGGGCGACCCGACGGGTCGCCCACAATCGCGTGAATGTATGAGGTGCGTACGGGCGAGCCGGTGGCTCGCCCCTACATCACCGCCACAGTCGCATTCTCGATGAAATCCCAATCCCACTCGATGCCCAGTCCCGGCCCGCGCGGCGGATGCGCGTAGCCCTCGGCGTCGATATGGATTGGATTCGATATGCCCAGCGTCAGCAGCGAACTGGGGATCAGCGCCTCAAAGAATTCGCAGTTGGCTATGGCGCAACAGCAGTGCAAGTTGACGATCTCCAGCGCCGGATAAATTGTGGTATGCACCTCGCAGCGCATGCCAAAGGCCTCCGCCAGATGCGCCGTCTTCATCAGCGCCGTGACGCCGCCTTTCCAGGAAACATCGCTGCGCACGATATCGACCACGCCACCGGCGATGCACTCGGCTGTCGAATAATGCGAGCCGGCCAGCACCTCGGTCCCGCAGATGGGAATGTCCAGGTCGCGCGTCAGCTTGCGCAAGCCGTTGAAGTCGACGTCATAGAGCGGCTCTTCAAACCAGTAATAGTCAAGTTTCTCCAGCTCGCGACCCATGCGCAGCGCTTCTTCGTAATAGGTATGCGCCGTCACCGGGTCGGCCATCAGCTTGAACGCCGGGTCATCGCCGACCGCCTCGCGGCACAGGCGATAGGCTTGCAGCGCTTCCTGGTAATCGGCGGGCGGGTGGAGCTTGTAGCCGTGGAAGCCCTGCCGCTTGAATTCAAGCGCTTGCTCGGCGTAATCACCCGGCGTGTCGAGGTACATCGAACTGACGTAGGTCGGTACTTTCTCGCGATAATGCCCGAGCAGCTGATACAGCGGTAGCTCTGCGACTTTTCCGGCGATATCCCAGAGCGCGATATCGAAGGGTCCGTACGAGTAAATTGGCGTCAGGTGCCAGTGCCGCTCGTAGCGCCGGAAGTCGTGCCAGTGCCGCTCGCGCGCGAAGGGGTCCTTGCCCAGGAAGAAGGGCTTGAGCGATTGGGCCGCGATTGAGCCGGCCATCTCCGCCCCCATGCCGGCGAAGCCCATGCTGACGCCTTCAAGGCCGGCATCGGTCTTCAGCGTGATCATCAGAAAGTGCAGATCGGACTTGTGCGTCTCGCGCAGCTCGTTCGCCCCCATCACATCTTCCTGGTGTTTGCACAGTCGGATTTCGATATCTGTGATTTTCATAGTCACGCTCCTGTCATGACAATTTGCACAAGAATATCGCCAATCGCCCGCCATTAAAAATTCCTGCGCTATACCTACGGGCGCTGACAAGCGCCAGCCTGCGGCGTATACTAGGCTTGATTGCGCGTCTGACTTGCGAGTCCCTATGCGATTCCGACTGTTCTTGTGCCTTGTGGCCTTGTTGCCGCAACTGCCGCTGCTGGCGCAGCGAAGCGAGTTCCCAACGCTGGATGCCTTGGCGGCTATCGACCTGCCCGCATTCGACTACGTCGAGGCTGTAGACCGCATGTCGCCCATGGACGTAAATCACACGCCGCCGGCAAGCCCGCCGGACTACGCGCTCGGCGACCGCGAGACCTTCCGGCTGGCCTTCCTGCGGGGCGGGTCAAGGCGAGCGACTGAGATGGAATTGCGTGGCCTGTCGAAGCGTGTGTTGATATGGGTGGAGGCCGCCGTCGATTACCCGATGTGGCGCGCCAATGCGCTCGCGCAGAGTATTGAACGCAATGTGCTGGACCCGATGCAAAAGCTCTTTGAGTATGCGGAGCCGCCTGGCGTAGACGGTGATTCCCGGCTGACAATCGCCATGATCCGCGGCCCGAATCGCGTGTCGAGAGGCTATTTTCAGAGGAGCCACGCGCGCCCGGTCCTTGTGGATGCTTTCAGCAACGGGCGTGAAATGATGGTGGTCAACTTGTATGGAGACGATGACTATGATTTCTATGACAAGATTCTAGTCGGCACAATCGCGCACGAATACCAGCACGTTCTGCATTATCACGTCGACCCGGGTGAAGAAGAATGGCTCAACGAAGCGCTCTCCATGTTTGCGGGCTTCACGGCGTCCAAGCCTTTTCTGAGCCGTTCAACGGGCCAGAACGCCGCTGACGAATTTTTGCAGGCGCCGGACACGGGCTTGACGCAATGGCGGGCGGCGGAAGACAAGGGGCCCAAATATGGCGCTGCTTTCTTGTTCGCCATGCATCTCACCCAGCGTTATGGTGACGATATTGCCGCGCGCCTTTTTGCCGACCCCGCCAATGGTTGGCAATCGGTCACCCAGGTTCTGCGCGAATTCACGGATGAGCCCGTGGATCAGGTCTTCGCCGATTGGGTCCTGGCCAATTACTTTCTGGATGCCCGACGCGGTTACGGCTATCGCGAGCTGGATGCCGATCTGACGCCGCCTGCGCCGGCGGTCTCGCTCAATAGTTTTCCAGCTGAGATCAAGCGCAAGTTGCCCCAGTACGCCACCGATTACATCGCGGTCGATGTCCGCGGCGCCGACAAATTGAGCCTGCGCTTGCGGCAAGCGCCCCTGGCGAAGCTGTTTGACGCCTATACGGGCGAGACGGCGTCAGTCGCATACGCGATCTCATCCGAACGCGGCCACGCCAAGCTTACGCGCGCGTTTAATCTGCAGACATCTCGACAATTGTGGCTGGAATTCCGCTTCTGGTATGACCTGTACGAAGACAATGAATACCTCTACGTCACCATCAGTACTGATGGAGGCGAAAGCTGGCAAACGCTCCGCGGTCGCTACTCGGAGTGGTCGAACTTCCATGGCCAGCTGTATACCTTTGGATACACCGGCAAAACAAGGTCCTGGCGCAATGAGCGCATTGACCTGAGCCCGTATGCGCCCGGCGAAGTCCTTATCCGTTTTGAACTTGTTTCCGAATACGGGACTTCCTACAGCGGCGTCGCCATCGACAACCTTCACATTCGAACCATCCGGTATGACGAATATTTCGACTCCTTTGACGATGGCTGGAGCGCCGATGGTTGGATCATCACCGACAATCGCCTGCCGAACAACACCTGGCTGCAAGTCGCGCAAGATACCGGCGACCGGCTGCACGTCAGCCGCGAGCGCCTTACCGGCGCTGGCGAACTTATCGTCGACCTCCTGCCGGGCGTCAGCCAGGCGCTGATCGCCGTTTCGCCGGTCACGCCGCAAACCGGCCTGCCGACCGAGTACACTTTGGAAGCCAGCCTGCTGGACGCCACTGGCAATGTCATGGTTGTCAGGCGCGAATGCAGCTTGACGACCACCGATCCGCTGAACTTCCGCGCCGCGCCGGGCGGCAACAAGATCGGCCTGCTGCTCAAAGGCACGGTAGTCGACGGGCTGGATCGCGACGGCGACTGGTTCCAGGTCGACCACAATGGCATGGTCGGCTGGGTCCACGGCGACTATGTCACCCAAGCCGGGAAATGCCCGTAATGCGCTAGTCGCTAGACGTGCCTGCGGTCACTTTTGCGCGGCCTGGTGTCGCCTGCGCGTCTGCCAAATCGCCCATTCCGGTCCGGAAAAAATGGCCCAGGGAGCTACACATATGTTGAGAGGCCGTATGACAATCAGAACGCTCTTGATCGTATTGGCGCTTCTGCCGCTGCTTCCGCTAGACGCGCAAGATAGCGAATATCCCACGCTGCAGGCCTTGGCGGATTTGCAGATTCCAGCGCTCGACTATGTAGACGTAGCTCAGCGATTTGACTCGTTTGACCAGTCACTTTCCCCGCCGGCCGAGTCGCAAGATTACCAGATCGGCGACCGACAGTCTTTCTATTTGCCTATAGACGATCAATGGACGGAACGATTGATAACGACCGAATTGCGCGGTATGACGAAAAATGCGCTGGTTTGGGTACAGGAATCCGCAGAATTTACGCGCCGCGAGGCCCAGGAGATAGCGGATCGAGTTGAAGCCGATGTGATTTCAGCGCTTACTCAACTCTTCAATTTCAGTATGCCGCCGGGAATTGACGGCGATCCACGCCTGTTCGTCATCATGATGCGCCAGCCTCGATTCAGCCGACCAGCCTTCTTCGACCAACGACACCTGCGCCCTCGGACCTTGCACCGCCTTAGCAACCAGCGCGAGATGATGGTCTTCAACCTGGCGATCGGCGATGACTTCGAGCTCCCGGTTGACTACATAGTTGCCACAATCGCCCACGAGTATCAGCATATTCTCCTGCACCATCGCGATGCCGGCGAGTTGCGTTGGCTTGACGAAGCGTTTTCCAGCTTCGTCGAACATTACATCGGCAGCCCCTACGTCGCCGAATGGCTCGCCGAGGGCTTCATGCCCGCCCCTAATACCGGGCTGACTCATATGCTCCAAGGCGACAATCGCTGGGCGAAATATGGCGCGGGGGGTCTCTTCGCCATATACCTCGCCGACCGATTCGGCGATTCGATCCTGGCGTCGCTTCACGCGGAAGCCGCTGATGGCTGGGCCGCGATCGACAAGGCGCTGCGAGATGCCGCCGGTCTATCGGCCGATGAGGTCTTCGCCGACTGGGTGCTGGCCAATTATTATCAGGATGCCAAGCGCGGATTTGGCTATTCCGGTTTGGACGACCAGCTAGTCCCCATCAACCCGGCCCCCACGGTGAACAGTTTCCCGGCACGGCACAGCGGCCGCCTTCCTCAATACAGCGCCGAGTATCTCGCGCTCAATGTGGCGGACGGCGACAAACTCTCGATCCGTCTGACGCAACCATCCGAAGCGCGCTTTGTCGAACTCGCGCCTTACGAAGGCGAGCGCTTCTATTACGCCGTCACCACCGATCGGAGCAGCAGCCGGCTTACACGTTCGATTGAACTCAGCGAATCATCGCGACCGGTATGGCTGAGGTTCCGTGTGTGGCATGATCTCGCCGAGCACTATGAATTTGGCTACTTCCAAATCAGCGCAGACGGTGGCGATACCTGGTCAGTTTTGCCGGGAAACCACACCAGACCCAGTAGCTACTACGGGCTGTTTTATGACAATTGCTACACCGGCAGGTCGGGCCGCTGGCTTCTGGAAGCCATTGATCTCAGTGAGTTTGCGCCCGGCAATATCATACTGCGTTTCGAAGTGCTGACGGAAACTGTCACTAGCTACAAGGGCATGGCAATCGACGACCTGCGTATCGAAACCATCGACTTCCATGATGGCTTCGAATCAGCAAACTCCGGTTGGATTGAAGAAGGCTGGATCCGCACTGACAACCGCCTGCCCAACAATACCTGGCTGCAAGTCGTCCAGGAGACCGAGGCGGGCCTGGAAGTCACGCGCTCGCTCATGGCGGGATCGGGAGAACGGATTGTCGACCTGCTGCCCGGCGTTGACAGCGTTGTTGTCGCTATTTCGCCCGTTGTCTTGCAGACGGCGCTTGAATCGGAATATGCCCTGGAGGTTAATTTGCTGGATGCCGACGGGAACGAGATAGTCGTCGAGTTTAGCTGTCAGCTTACGACGACTGCCGGCCTGAACTTCCGCGATGCGCCGAATGGGAACAAGATCGGGCTAGTGCCGCAAGGCGCGGCGCTTTGGGCGCTGGATCGCAGCGGGGACTGGTTTCAGGTGGAATATGAGAGCCAGCGCGGCTGGATCCACGGCGGCTATGTGACGCGGACAGGCAACTGTCCCTGAACGACCCATACCCGTCAGCCGCGAAATCCGTAGGGGCGTTTCGCCGAAACGCCCGCCCACATCAACTACGAAACCCGTAGGGGCAACCTATCAGGTCGCCCGCCTTCCGGCGCAAAACCCGTAGGGGCGACCTATCAGGTCGCCCGCCAGCGGCAAATGTCACGCAAGTTTGCGTCGGCGCGGCTTGTGGCTTAGAATCATAGGTAGATACATACTGAAAGGGGAACCCCAACATGAAGCTGCACAAACGCATTCTTACCCTTGTTCTGCTTATCTTTATGCTCAGCCTCGGTTTTGCCGGGCAGGCGCAAGACAGCGCGATTTCCTTCCTGGCGCCGCCTTGGGGCGTGCCGCCCAACGAAGATTCGCTAAACGCTTTCATGGAAGAGAGCGGCATCACCGTTGAGATTCAGTCGGTGCAAATGGCCGATCTCTACAGCCGTGTGCAAGTTTCCGCCGCTGCCGGCGAGGCGCCCGCCGATGTGATCTTCATCACCGAAGAAGGGCCCTCCAACGTAGTCGCCACCGGCAATATGCTGCCGCTCAACGACCTGTTGGATATGGGCGACCTCGACGCCGACGACTTCGAGAAGCTCGACTTCTGGACCGTCGACGGCGACATCATGGCCATCCCGACTTATTTGCAGCTGGTGATGATGGATTACAATTCCGCCACCCTGGCCGAGGCGGGCTTTGACTCCGCGCCGACCACCTGGGCCGAGCTGGACGCGCAGGCGCGCGCCGTCCGCGATGCTGGCTTGGACGACAACCCCATCGCCATGGGCGCCATCAACTGGTCCTGGTGGCTGATCGCGCTGAGCATGGGCGACCCGATGTTCGACGATGACCTCAACCCGGTCTTCGCCGATGAAGGCAGCAAAGCCCGCGAAGCCATGGCCCTGCTCAAGACCTGGTTCGATGACGAACTGATCAGCCCCGAAATCCTGGCCGGCAGCATCAACCAGCACGCGCTCTTCTGGAGCGGCGTTGGCGTCTTCCACCAGGGCTGGCAAGGCTCAGTCGTGCGCGGCAACGCCGAATCATCCATGCAAGCGCCCAATGTCGAATACATGGTCCTGCCCGAAGTCGGCAATACCTGGAGCTTCCCCGCCGGCATCGGCATCTCGGTCGATAGCGAGAATGTTGAAGCGGCCTGGGAATTCGTCAAGTGGTATGTCGGCGACCAGAATATGACCGACATCTGGAACGCCTTCGGCCTGTATCCGTCGCGGATTTCCATCAGCAGCGCGCTGAACGAAGCCGGCGAGATCCAGGGCTACGACGCCATCGTTGCGCAGAGCATGCACACCAACGAGCTGCCGCGCTTCACGCTCTGGTGGGGCCCCTGGGCGGCCGCCGTCAGCGAGGGCATCAAGGAAGGCATGTCCACCGGCATGTCGGCTGACGACATCATCGACGGCCTGGCCGAGGAATGGAACGAGCTCAAGGCGGAGTACGAGTAAACTTCGCCACGCTGACGTTAGAATCTGTAGGGGCGACCCTTGGGTCGCCCTCTAGTAAAGACTGACTTGCCGACGAAACAGTGGATCGTCCGTGCGCTCAGAACGAGCCGTATGCCGCGGACCTGCGTAAACTGTCGAATCTGTAGGGGCGACACTTGTGTCGCCCTAATACCCGACATAACAACAGGTTTCGCGATGCAATTCGTCTTGCCCCCGTGTTCTTGAGGTCACGAATGTGGGTACATCAAATAATCCCTTTTATACGCGCCGGTCTCCGCGATTGCCGGGCTACGATTATCGGATCGAAGTGATATATTTCGTCACAATTTGCGCTGATAAAATGCGCCTGCGCTTTGGGACGGTGCGCGATGGTGAATTGCGGTTGAATAGACTGGGCCAGTTAGTTAGCGACGAGTGGCAACGCCTTGCTGTTGCTCGGGCGAATGTGAAATTGGACCGATTTGTCGTGATGCCAAATCACCTGCACGGTCTGATTGACATAGGCGGAGGATGCGAGCGCGACTCGCGTCAATTGTCAGATGGGGAAACTGTAAGTGTTACAATTCAAGCAGGTTCTCTAGGCGCGATTGTCGGCCAATTCAAGGCTGCGGTATCAAGGAGGGCCAAGACAATGGGCATCGCTGGCGACTCAAGGATTTGGCAACGAGGCTATTATGACCATATTGTGCGCAGCGAATGTTCGTTGAATGAGATACGCAAATACATATTGGAAAACCCCGCAAAGTGGATTGATGATCGCCTGTATGCGGAATGATACAAATGGCGAGGCTGGATTCTGTTTGCCGGTTTAGGGCGACACAAGTGTCGCCCCTACAGCATTCGTTGTTGCTGGAATCAGAGGGACGATTGCGTCAGTCGTAGATTGTTGACTATCCAAATATGAAACTTTCCGCGCGCCGCCTCCTCTCATCCGACTCCCGTTATGTCATCGTCGTCTTGACGCCGATCGTCCTGCTCATCGCGCTCTTCATCTACTACCCGGCCGTCGACACCTTCGGCACGAGCTTGACCAACCGCAACTTGCGCACCCGCCGCCCGCCAAAAGCCATCGGCCTCGACAACTATGTCAAGCTGGTCAATGACGACGAATTCTGGGAAGTCACCGGCCGCAGCTTCAAAGTGGTGCTCATCACGCTGCCGCTGGAGATGGCGGTGGCTTTCGGCATCGCCATGCTGCTCAACCAGCGTTTCCCCGGCCGCGGCGTCGTTCGCACCCTCGCAATTCTGCCCTGGATGCTGCCCGGCGTGGTGAACGGCTTCTTATGGGGCTGGCTGCTCAACGGCGAATACGGCGCGCTCAACGGCTTCCTCTACCAGTTCGGGCTGATCAGCGAGTATCAGTATTGGCTGCGCGAGCCCGATCATCAGCTGTTCTGGGTCTGCGTCGTGCAAACCTGGACGCGCTACGCCTTTCCGACGATCATCTTGCTGGCCGGCTTGCAGAGCATCCCCGACGACCTCTTCGACGCCGGCAAAGTCGATGGCGCCAACGCCTGGCATCGCGTGCGCTATATCACTTTCCCGCTGCTGCTGCCGTCGTTCGGCATCGCCCTGGTGGTCGAGTTCATCGCCGCCTTCCAGATCTTCGATGTCGTCTGGACGCTGACCGCGGGCGGCTCCGCCGGCGGCGCTATGAACCCCTTCACCAAAACCCTGATGCTCTACAATTATGAGCTGGTTTTCCGCGATCTGCGCATCGGCCTGGGCGCGGCGCTGTCCTACATCATTCTGGTCATGTCGCTGGCGGTCGGCGTTATTTTTGTCATGCGCGTTTACAACCAAGGGGTGCAGGAGGCATGAGTTTGGGACAGCGCGGCCGCGTTTCATTCTACCCCATCCCCGGCCCTTCCCCGTATCAACGGGGAAGGGTGACACGTCGTCGAGTATTCGACTCTGACTGTGCGTCTGCTGAAAATCGCCGCAAAACGGCTTGGACTCGCTCGGCGCTCCCCCTCACCGATGATTCGGAGAGGGGGCCGGGGGGTGAGGTAGACCGGCGGCGAACTCTCGTCATGCGCGTATACAACCAAGGGGTGCAGGAGGCATGAGTTTGGGACAGCGCGGCCACGAACGCCT
>VXLV01000173.1:67239-73898 GCA_009841405.1 Chloroflexota bacterium
TACAACCAAGGGGTGCAGGAGGCATGAGTTTGGGACAGCGCGGCCACGAACGCCTGCGCCTCGGCTTCATTTACGTCCTCTGCGTCATCGTGCTGGTCTGGGCGCTGGCGCCGATATACTGGGTGGCGGTCAGCAGCATCTCAACCCGCCGCGAGCTCTACGCCCAGCCCTACAAGATCTGGTTCCCCAGCGAGCCGACCTTCGAGTCTTACCGCACCATCTTCACCCAGGGCGCCAAGTTCCGCGACGGCAGCTTCTCGCCCACCGCCCACCTGATGAGTGCCGGCTTGCGCAACAGCCTCATCATCAGCGTCGCCTCGGCCGCGGTCGTCACCCTGCTGGCCACCGGGGCCGGTTACGCCTTCGCCCGCATGCAATTCCGCGGCAAAAACGCCATCTTTCTGCTCATCATGCTGATGCTGCCGCTGCCTATCTGGGTCTCGCTGATCGCGCTGTTTTTCATCATGTCGCGGCTGGAGTTGGTGGATACGCTTCTGGGCCTCGTGCTGATCTTCGTCACGCTGCTGCTGCCCCTGGCGGTTTGGATGATGACCACGTTCGTGCGCGATATCCCCAGCGAGATCCAGGACGCCGCCCGCGTTGACGGCGCCGACCGCTGGCGCATACTCTACAGCATCGTGCTGCCGCTGGCGCGCCCGGGCATGGTGGCGGTTTTCCTGGTCGCCATGCTCACCACCTGGAACAACTTCCTCATCCCGCTGATCTTCAGCCGCACGGACGACTCGCAGCCGCTGACCATCGTGCTCACGCTCTTTATCGGACAATACGAGGTCGCCTGGGAAGACATGTCGGCCGCCGCTGTGGTGACCATGTTGCCGCCCTTCCTGATGGCGCTCTTCTTCCAGCGCTACCTCGTGCGCGGCTTGACCATGGGCGCGGTGAAGTAGGGGCTACCCATCGGGTCGCCCGCCGCAACAGCGATGCCGTAGGGGCTACCCATCGGGTCGCCCTCTAAGAATGGAAAAAATCGTGCCCACAACCAATTCCAAACAGCTGCGCCGTCGTTCGATTCGACTCAAAGGGTATGATTATCGACAGACTGGCGCTTACTTCTTGACCATTTGCACAGGGCGACACGCACCGCTCTTTGGCAAGATCAGCAACGGGCGGATGACTATTAATGCACTGGGGTCGATTGTTCTCGATTCGTGGCAGTCAATAGCGGATAAGCGCTCCAATCTGAGCCTGGATCGATTTGTGGTGATGCCAAACCATGTGCATGGTATTATCTTGGTCGGCGAGAAAGGAATGACGGTCGTGTCTCCGATTCAAAATGAGTCATCGCCAGCGAATCCAAGAAAGCTGTCGTCCGACTCGCTCGGCACAATCGTAGGGCAATTCAAAGGCGCTGTCACGAAGCGGGCGAAGGCGGAATCGATTCAGCCGCCATCGCCTATCTGGCAGAGGAACTTTTACGAGCATATCATCCGCGATGAGGATTCGCTGAACAAAATCCGGGCGTACATAGTTGAGAATCCGGCGCGATGGTCTGACGACTCTCTTTATGTTGAATAGCACATTTGCAGGTCATTATAATGTGGGCGACCCGATGGGTAGCCCCTACGGGTGGGCGACCCGATGGGTAGCCCCTACTGCATACGGGACGATGGAGAGCACGCCATGAACATCCAATCCACAATCGCCAGCATGACCACCGAAGAAAGAGTTGGCCAGATGTTCATGCTGGCCTTCGCTAGCGACCAGCTTGACGAAGCCCGCATCCTCATGGCCGAGCATCTGGTGGGCGGCGCCTACATCAGCGACGAGAACGTCCCGACCGCCGCCGCCGCGCTCGAGCTATGCAATACGCTGCAATCCTTCGCCGCCGGCACGCGACTGGGCATACCGCTTTTGCTGGGCGCCGACCAGGAGGGGACCTGGTCCGTCATGACCGCCGAGAGCGCAATGGGCCCGGGCAATATGGCGCTGGGCGCGACCGGCGATCCCGACTGCGCCTATCGGATGTACAGCGTCATCGCCCGCGAAACGACGGCCGTTGGCTTGAATGTCGCGCTGGGGCCCGCCGCCGACTGCAACTCGAACCCGCACAACTCCATCATTGAGATGCGCTCCTTCGGCGAAAGGCCGGAGCTTGTCGCCGCGATGACCGCCGCCGCCGTCCGCGGCCTGCAGGACAACGGCAGCATCGGCGCGATCAAGCACTTCCCGGGCCACGGCGATACCACGCTGGATAGCCACCGCGGCTTGCCCACCGTGACGCGCAGCCGCGAAGAACTCAAGCGCATCGACTTGCAGCCCTTCGCCGCGGGCATACAGGCCGGCGCGCGCATGGTCATGACCTCGCATATCATCTTCAGCGCGCTTGACCCCGAGCGCCCGGCCACCCTGTCGCCCATCATCCTCGGCGATCTGCTGCGCGGCGAACTCGGATTTGACGGCGTGATCGTCTCCGACAGCATGAATATGCACTCGATGAAGCGCAATTACGACCCGGCCGACGCGGCGATTCAGGGTTTCAACGCCGGCGTTGACTTGATGATGCTGGCCGAGGAACATTATGACCACGATGCCGGCCAATACCTGGCCAACCAGCGCGCCCTCATCCGCGCCGTGATAGGGGCGGTCGAGGACGGCCGCATCAGCCGCGAACGGGTCGATGACGCCGTAAGGCGCGTCTTGCGCCTCAAGCGCGACGCCGGCTGGAGCACTGAGCTGCTGCCCGACGCTACCGCGCAGGTCGGCAGCAGCGAGCACCGCGCGCTGGAGCTGGATGTGTCACGGCGCGCGGTGAGCAAACTGCGCGACCGCCACGGGCTGATCCCGGTCGATCCCGCCGCGCCTATCACACTGGTGAATACCACCGAGCGGGGCGCCTACGCCGTGCTGACGCGGACGCGCGGCATCGGGCCCAACCAGGCCAAGCCCGCCTTTGATGTCTTCGCCGAGGCGCTGCGCGCCCGCTGCGAGCGGCTCAGCCTGGTCGCGGCGGAAGACTTCGCCGCCGGCGCTGTGCCGGACGCGGGACTCATCATCGCGGTCACCGAGAATTACACGCTGCCCGGCATGGACTTCGACCAAAGGCGGCAAGCCGAGATCGTGAGCGCGCTGCATGAGGCGGATGGCGAGCGCCTGATCGTGGTCGGCTTGCGCGATCCCTACGAGCTGGCGCGTTTCCCGGATATTGGCAGCTATCTCTGCGCCTTCAGCTTCCGCCCCTGCGCCGCGCAAGCCGCCGCCGACGCGCTGCTGGGCCTGTGTGAGGCGAAGGGCCGCTCGCCGGTCAGCGTGCCGGGCACGGATGTCGCAGCGGCTGGCTGAGTTGCCCTAACCACCTATGACGCTGTAGGGGCGACCAACCTGGGCGCCCGTCCCGCCATTGACGACGCTGTAGGGGCGAGCCTTGGCTCGCCCGCGCGCCCTCACCGCGATGTAGGTACGGGCGAGCCGATGGGTAGCGTAGACACTAACCTACGCTCGCCCCTACATAAACTTGTCTCCGCCTCTGTGGCCAAGTTCCATCCCGTGCTACACTCGACCGCATGCCTGAACCCGACAGCAGTCCCAGTTCCTTCACCCGCTTCCGCGCATTGCTGGCGCTGCTGATCACGCTGCTAATCGGCGCGGTCGTCATCATCGCTGTGACCTGGTGGGTGGTTGGCTCGGCGCCGCGCTCGCAGGCGGTGGCCGCGCGCGACGGCGTCACCGTACGCGAATTCGCGCAACTGCCCGACGAGGACGCCTATCCGGCCGCGCTGGCGATTGCGCCGGACGGCACGGTCTATACCGGCAGCTACGAGACGGGCGCGCTCTGGTCGATCAGCCCCGACGGCGCTGTCCGAGAAATCGCCGATTCGCGCTCGCGCATCGGCTCGGTCACCGGCCTGGACGTGGCGCCTGATGGCGCGCTCTACATCCTCGACCGTATCGCCGCGTTGGAGAGCAAGGGCGCGATCGTTTGGCGCTATCAGGCCGGCGAGTTGAATTCCGTCGTGCGAATCCCGGCCGATCCGAGCGTGGGTTTGCGGCTGCCCGATGACATCGCCGTCGATAGCGCCGGGCAAATCTACATCAGCGACCGCGACCCGCCGCGCGTCTGGCGCTACAGCAGCGAGGGACGGAATCCCGGCGTCTTCTGGCGACCGTCGGCTGAGCTCAGCGCCGCGCCGACTGGCCTGGCCTACGATGCCGGGCGCAATGCCGTGCTCATCAGCGACAGCGCGCAGGACGCCGTTTATCGCGTGCCCGCCAGCGCCTCGGACCTGGCGAAGGCCGTGGACGCGACCGAGACGCTCTTCAGCGACGAGGCGCGCCAAGGCTACGGCTTTGATGGCATCGACGTCACGCCGGCCGGCGAAATCTACCTGGCGCTGCTGGCCTGGAATCGCGCCGCGCGCCTGGAGCGGGGCGAACTGCAGATGCTGGCACGGGACTTCCGCGGCGCCAGCGACCTGGTCTACGATGCCGCGCGAAGCCGCCTAATCGTGACCAACTGGAACCAATTCAGCCTGGGCTTCGGCACGCGCCCGCAGCTGCCCTTCGCCCTGGACGCCGTCGAATTTGCCGAAACACCCTAACCGCCCGCTGCAATCCCGCTGATCACGCCCGCGGCGAAACCCGTAGGGGCGAGCCTTGGCTCGCCCTCCCGTCACCACCATCCCGCTCAAAACACAATCCGTAATGGCGATTGAACCGCGGTGTCTACGCGCGGCGATGGGTCGCCCGCTGCAATCCCGCTGATCACGCCCACGGCGAAACCCGTAGGGGCGAGCCTTGGCTCGCCCTCCCGTCACCACTGTCCCGCTCAAAGCGAAACCCGTAGGGGCGACCAACCTGGTCGCCCGTTACCGGCCACGCACGGGCGGCATGGTATGCCGCCCCTACAGATAGTGCCGACAAAGCATTTGGGGGCCGGGGGTCAGGCGGAGAAAACCCGCCTCAAACATAAAGCACGATGAAATCCGCCTCGACCGTGACCGCGTAGGTCTCAACCGAAGGATCCTGCTCCGCCAACGGTTCCACCGCCACATCATAAGTCTTCACCCGCATCCGATGCGGATTGTATACCGAGCGCCCGCTGAGAATATCAAACTCCCAGCCATGCCAGGGGCAGCGCACGATTTCGCCATTCCGCGTCATCTGCATTTGCAAGGGCGCGTCGCTGACCACCAGGCCCGTGCGGATGCCGCGACATAGCGGCGCGCCTTTATGCGGGCAGGTATTGCGCAACGCGTAGAAATCGCCGCGAATATTGAAAATGCCGATGCTGCGCTTTTCCGCTTCGACGATCCGGACTTCGCCCGGCGGCAATTCGCGTGCCCGACAGATAACGTGGCGTCCCATGGCCTTAATCCAGCGGCTGCAACTTGTGGAAGGTTTCCAAAGCGCTCTCGCCGAAGACGCGCCGGCGCAGCTTGTCAGGCAAGCGCGTCAAGGTCTGTCGCGGATCATCAAAGTCGAAATGCGGGAAATCGCTGCCGAATAGCAGCGTCCGATCGCCCCCCATCCACTCGATTATCCGCTCTAGATCGCGCTCATTCTCCGGCTCGTCTATCGGCTGTGTGTTGACGCGCACATGCTCCTTGACGTATTCGCTCGGCGGACGCTTGACCCAAGGCACCTGGTAACGCAGCGACTTCCAGTCGGAGTCCATGCGCCAGAGATACCAGGGCATCCAGGCGAAACCCGCTTCGACGTTGACCACGCGCAATCCGGGAAATTTCTCAAAGGTCCCCTCGAAAATGAAGCTCGCCATGTGCGCCATGTAAACCGGCGCGCGCATCATTCGCCCCTCGACATAGTGGCTGGGCCAACCCGCCGCGGTCGGCGGTCCATTGAGGCCGACGCCCTCGTTGCTGAAATGGATCATCACCGCCAGGCGATTGCGCTCGCAGGCTTCGTAGATCGGGTCATAAAAGCGATTGCCGTAAGGCTTGGTAGCGCCGCCGGGCATGATGATCGCGATAACAGCCGGGTGAGAGCCAATCCGATCGACCTCCTGCGCCATTCCCAGCGGATCTTGGGTGTTGACCGACATCGCCACTCGAAAGCGCGCGTCCTTGGCGACCCAATGCTCCAGCGTGTAATCGTTAAACGCCCGGCAAATCGCCGAGCCGAAATCAGCGTCCGGTATGCCGCTGGCGCCGTAAGCGGAAGAGCCCGTCAAAACAGCAATGTCAATCTCGCAGTCATCCAACAGCTGGCGGCGCGTGCTCTCCAAGAGGTCATCCGCATCCAGGAAGTCTGCGCGCCTTCCACGCATACCGCCATTATGCCAATACTGGCTGGACGGCCCGCTGCCGCCATGTTCGCGCAAACGCTCGGCATACACCTGCGGAAGATACGGATAGAGATCAGACCAGCTCTTGAAGCCGTGATGCACATCGGTATCAACGATGAACAGCTTCTCCTGTTCAAGCTTTCGCCCGGCGGGCGCTGTAGTCGCTTCCATCTTGATTTTCTCCAACTACCCGACCTTCCTGACCGAACTGAACGCGAGGAAGATTACAGTTATCAGTATAACAAATCCCCCTCTCCACCAATGCCTGAGGAGCGGGCGCCTTTCAATACTGCGCCGTCAGTAATTCCAAGTAAGTAATGAGCAATCTCTGTCGCAACCCCCATCCCCCGGCCCCTTCCTGCCATCTCTATGGCAGGCATCCCCAAAATGAGGGAAGGGG
>VXLV01000130.1 GCA_009841405.1 Chloroflexota bacterium
CAACGCATCCAGGCAGGCGCGCGCGCTGCCCAGGATATCGACCGCGGCGCCGCCCAGTGGCAGGCGCGCGCCGATGCCGAAGAGGGCGTCTACAATAACGTCCGCTTCGCGCGCCCACTGCGACAGGCGGCTCAGGTCGCGGTCTTCATGACGGATTGTCGTCGGCAGCTGCTTTAGCGCCGCGCCTGCAAACGGCCCATCGTCGATGTCGCGCTCCTTGAGCATATAGAGGCGTATTTCCGCCGCCGTACGCTCCGCCAGATCGCGCGCCATAACCAAGCCGTCGCCGCCGTTGCTGCCCGGCCCGATCAAGAAGAGTATCCGCGTCTCGGGCCTAATGTCGAAGCGCCTTAGCAGGCACGCGCTTGCGTCCAGGCCGGCCTTGATCATCATCTGCGCGTAGCTCATGACCGAGCGGTCGGCCGCGGCTTCAATTTCCCGCGTCTCGCTAACAGACGCTACCTTAATCACGACCGCTCCCGCGCTGCGTCCAAGACAAGCTACCCGTAGCTGAACGATACACGCTTGGTTGAAAGGTAACGAAAAGCGAGTTAGCTTTCGCGCTCGACCACCAGGCGCGCCAACTCCACCAACGCCTGCGTGGCGGGCGAAGTTTCTAAAGCGCCCAAACGCTCGACTGCAACGTCGACCAGGAGATCGGCCTGCTTTCGCGCTTTGTCAATCGTGTCGCCTTCCAGCATGCCGCGTTTGATTGCGTCCAGAGGATCCCCGGCCTGCGCGCGTCCGTTGCCATTGTCCGCGCCAAGCGCCACCGCCACGCCGCGCCCCTGGTCCATATCGATGCCAGCGGTCTTTCCCAGGCGTTCCTCGTCGGCGACGAGATCCAGAATGTCGTCGACAATCTGAAACGCCAAGCCCAGATTAAATCCAAAGTCGGACAGCGCCTCGATTTCGCTGGGACGCGCGCCCGCCAGCTTGGCGCCGATCGCGCCGGCAGCGCGGAAGAGAGCAGCCGTCTTCAAGGCGATGATCCGCATATAAACCGCGCGCGAAAAATCATTGTCTTTGACCGCGACCGCTTGCAAAGTCTCGCCCTCGACCAAAGCCGTTGCCGCGCTCGCCAGGTCCTCGTTCAAGTCGCCGTAGGGCGCCATCAACTCGTAGACGGCCGTGAATAGAAAGTCGCCGGTAAGCAGGGCGAATGTCCTGCCCCAGGCAGCGTTCACCGACGGCCGTCCGCGGCGCAAAATGCCGTGATCATTGATGTCGTCGTGCACGACGCTCGCGGTATGCATCAACTCGATGGCTGCGGCCGGCCGGGCGACGCGCTCCAGATCGCGCCCGCCCAGCGCCATATACGCCAGTAGCAGCAGGCGCGGCCGGATGCGTTTGCCGCCGGCCCCGAGGATGTGACGGCTGGCGTCGCGCAAGACGGCGACCTGGCTGTCGGTCGCCTCGAGCATGACGCGCTCCACCGCCGCCAGCCCTTCGTCCAGCTTTTCTGCGATTGTCGCCGTTCCCGCCACTGTGACTGTCATTTGCCGCTCCAGTCTCAGAATTGTGAAGTTCAGAACTATCTAAATGTATTGTACTGTAAGTACGCTACGCGTCAACAGAAATCGGCGCCCGCCCCGCGCCGTCAATCGGATTCAGTCGGCGCATTTGCCCAGGGTCTGACACAGCTGCGTGATGTGCAGGCGATCATGCTGCGCAGTGAAGTAGGCCATCTCCAGCAGATCCGTCAAGCCAAAGATACTGTGCCGGGCCGGGCGCCGCCAGTCGCCCGCGCATAGCTCAGCCAGCGTCGCCATCGTCCGCTGACGTTCTGAGCGAAAGCGCGCGAAGACTTCCATGCCGTCGTCATGACATTCGGGAATGTCCGGCCCCGGGGGCGGCAAGGACGGGATAAACGGATTGTCCTCCTGCAATATCGTCCGCAGCCGCTGCTGATGCACTTCGGTCTCGGCGCGCCACAAATGACAAAGAATCTGCAAGATTGACCACTCGGCCGGATCAGGACGTTGCAGCCATTGATGGTCTTTCACTTCCGCCAAGAGGCCGCGCAAAGCCGCCAGGTTGCCCTTGAATTGCGGCGGCAGCGTCTCCGGCGTCATCTTTCCGGGCGGTAACGCATTTACCCAGTCCGGTTGACGAACGCGCTCCAGTACCGCGCCCAGCGCCAGGTCCTCGCACACCTGCCAGGCGTGAATCCCCAACGCCTGCGCCGCTTCGATATCGTTGGGCAGGCTGTCGCCGATGACCAGCGCTTCATCCGGCTCCACGCCGACCCGCGCAATCGTCTCGGCGAAGTATGCGGGATCCGGCTTGGCGTAGTGCATGTTTTCGCTGTTGGTGATGAAGGCAAACGCGCTGATGTAGTCTGCCAAGCCCGCCCAGGCGATGCGCGCATAGGTCGCCGACTCCGGGAAGAGCGGGTTGGTTGCGACCGCCACCAGCAAATCCTGATCGAGCAGCGCCTCCACCAGCTCTCGCGCGCCCGCTATCGGCGCGGTCGTCTCTCGGAAACAGTGATATGGGCCCGCGTAGAACTCGTCAAGCGCGCTTTCCAGCTCTTCGCGGGAGAGCGGCAATCGCTTGGCCAACTCTTCTGCCATCACGTCGGCGTTGCTTTGGCAGGTATCGCCGTCCTGGTTGAGCTGGCCGATGGCGCTGCGTAGCGCGACCGACGCCCGCGTGATGCCGTGTCGATCTTCGAAGTACCGGTCCCAACCCTGGATAAATGTTCGCGCCCATTGCCTGTCCGGGTTGCGCAGCAGCGTATTGTCCAGGTCAAGCAGTACCGCCTTAATCATCGCCGGCTTCCATCGCTTGTCGAAAGATATCCAGCCCCGGGTGATCGTCCGGACAGCCAACGTAGGGATCGACCTTTTCGCCGTTCTTCAAGCAAATCGCCTCGACTTCCACCCGCCGCGTCAGCCCCAGAAAACCCGACTTGATCGTGAGCACAAGCTGCGTATCGGGGCTGGCGTTCGCCAATACGATGTCGGGCGCCGGGCATTTGGCGCAATCCTTTGGATGCCAGGCCTCCGATGCCGGGTTCTCTTTCGCCAGCCGACATTCTTCAATATCGCGCGTATGCCGGTTGAAGTCGGCGTAATAGTACGGGCATTCCCGTCCGGCGGGCGTTTTCATTACCTAACCTTGCTCGATCCACGACGATGCTATCGCCGGAAGCTTGTCCAGACTGCCGTATTGTACTGTGCATTCCGGCAAGGATTCAAGAAAACTGGCGCCATAAGACTTTCGGATGACTCGACTGTCAAATATCGCGACAACACCGCGGTCCGCGCGCCGGCGGATCAAGCGCCCGAAGCCCTGCCGAAAGCGCAAAATGGCGTCGGGCACGGCGTATTGCTGGAAGGAACGGGCATACGTCTCGCTGCGCGCCGCGAATACTGGATCGCTGGGCACGGCAAATGGCAGCTTGGCGATGACGACCGCGCTCAGCGCATCGCCCGGAATGTCAATGCCCTCCCAGAAACTGCGCGTGCCCATCAGCACGGCCTTTTCGGCCTGCAGGAAACTCGTGAGCAGCGCATCGCGGCTGACGCCGAAGCTCTGGTCATAGACATTTATGTCACCCATGTTCAGCCGCGGCGTCACCGCCTTGGACACTTCCCGCAGCTGCGCGTAACTGGTGAACAGCACCAGCATCCTTCCGCCGAGCGCGTCCGCCAGCTCGATGACGCCCCGCCCAACCATGCGTTGATAATCGGAGCGCTTCCCGGGTTCGGGGATGTCCTTCGGGACATAAACCAGCG
Organism: Chloroflexota bacterium; assembly: GCA_009841405.1. Lineage (GTDB taxonomy): Bacteria > Chloroflexota > Anaerolineae > Aggregatilineales > Phototrophicaceae > UBA6055. Next base: position 3,744 of record VXLV01000130.1, read on the forward strand.
TCGACTTCTTGTAGTCAAATGGCGAACCAACCGCGACCGACTTGAAACTCTCGGCGTACAGGCGTTCTTTGATATGGTCGAAATTGTCCTGTGTCCGCAGCGTGGCGCTGGTGAGGATGATGCTCTCCATGCGCTGATTCAGATACTCTTCCATCATCGGCCCGACATGAAGCGGCGCGATCTGCAACTCAAGGCGCTCGCCCGATTCGCCGGCGGTCAGCGAATAGACCGACCCGGCATCGGGCGCCTGCGTGAAGCCTTCAAGCTGTTCATGGAGATCGGCCAGATAACGGAGGTGTCCGTTGATCTCGCTGCTGACATCGCCGAAGTCCGGCATACCGTATTCGGCATAACGCGGCAAGGCGCCGCAAAGGCGCTCCACGGCGTCGCTGACCGCCAGCAGATAAGCGCCCAGATGCTTCCAGGCCGCCAGAACCGGCGCGAAATCCCCGGCCTCGCGATGCGGTGGCAAGAGCCGCATGGCGTAGCGATTGTCAGCCCTTTGCCTGGTGGCGAAGGCATGCAGCGCGCGGAAATACTCGCGAATGAAGCGCTTCATCAAGTCGACTGTGTCGCCTATATTGCTGACGAAGGCAGACAGTCGCCCGGTTTCGTCGACAGGGAAATAGTCGCGCCCGTACACCAGCAACTCGCCCAGAATGCCGCTGCTTCCATCGCCCAGATCACGCAGCCGCGAATGAATCTGCCGCTGGTCGATGTGGCGCGTCAATCCGCTCGTGATGGCGTCTTCAAGATGGTGCGCCTCGTCTATGATGAGGTTGCTGTAGGCGGGCAAGGCGCGATTCTCTATGCGCGCGTCGGCGATTAGCAGGGCGTGATTCGTTATCACGATATGCGCCCGCTCAGCGCGTTGCCGCGCCTTGTAGTAGGGACAGGCGCCATCCATCTCGCTGATGCAGCGCGCGCTCGCGCAGCCCTCGTCTTGCGCGCTCAGCCGCGACCACACTGCCCATTCGCCCGCCCGCAGCGTGATCTCGCCGCGGTCTCCCGAATCACTCTCTTGCAGCCAGATCAGCAGTTTGGCCAGCGTACGCAATTCATCGAGATTAGCGGGCTTTCGCCTGCGCAAGGTCTCGAAGCGGCGCGGGCACAGATAGTTGCCGCGGCCCTTCATCAGCGCCGCCCGCAGCGGGGCGTCAACCACAGCGCTCGCCTGGGGAATATCCTTGCCCAATAGCTGCTCTTGCAAGTTGATTGTATTGGTCGATACGGTCACGCGTTGATCGTTTTGCGTCGCCCAAAGCGCGGCCGGTATAAGATACGCGAGCGACTTGCCAGTGCCGGTGCCCGCTTCAATCAGAAGCTGTTCGCCCTGATTCAGCGCCGCGGCCACTTCTTGCGCCATGCGCAGCTGCTCGTCACGGACTTCGTAGTCGCCGAAACCGGCGGCCAACTTGCCCCGATCGCCGAATACCGCGCTGACCGCGGTCGGCTCAAGCGGGTCATGCCGCGCATCGTCCGGGTTGAGCACGCGCCCGACATACCGATCGGGTTGGAATTGCGCGGCCGCGCCGCGTGGAACAAAGTTGCGCAAACTCTGGTCCAACGCCGTCTGAACGACTGGGCGCAAGCCCCAATCCAGCGCATCGCCCGCGCGGATAATCTCCGACAGCAGCCCCGACGGCATCCCGCAGAGACGCTGCCACAAATGCCAATACAACTGCCCGGTGGCGACCGCGTCGTCAAGCGCGCGATGCGCCCGCTCGAGACTCACGCCAATGAGCGTCGTCAAGCTGCCCAGGCTGTAGCGCGGCGCCGAAGGCAGCACAATCGAGGCTAGTTCAAAGGTATCGATCGCCGCGTTTCTCTTCAACAGTCCATGCTTGCGCAAGAACGCGCGGTCAAAACCCACGTTATGGGCGATGACGGTCGTCTCCGCGAAGAATCCGCGCAAGTCCGCGAGGATATCTTCGAGGACGGGCGCGTCCTCGACGTCTTCTTGATGTATCCCGGTTAAGTGCGTGATGTCATCGGGAATCGGCTTCGACGGCTTGACAAGCGATTGATACGTTTCCACGACTTGACCATCGCGAAAACGCGCCAACCCCACTTCGATGATCTCATCGCTGGACGGGTTAAGCCCGGTGGTCTCGAGGTCGAAGGCAATCAGATCGCCCTGCATCTCAGCCTCCCGCGCGGACAACGCGCGACTGTCTCAGGCGCGTGCAAAGGCCCTGGATCAGAATATGACCTTGTCGAGCTTGTGATCACCCGGACGCGTCTTCGCTGGTTTCGTCCCCGGCGGATGCGTTCTCGTTGCTGGCGCCGTCTTCGGCCGGATACTGCGCTTCGGCTTGGGCGAACCAGGTCGTCAGATTGCGGCGTATTATTGGCAAGTCCAGCGCCGACGCGCCGACGAAACCGTTGCGCTCCAAAAGCGACCAATTGTCCTCATCAGTGAGCCGCCACAGGAACGACTGCACCTGGCTCTGCGCCAGCGACTCCTCGCTGATAAGCAGGCTGGCGCGCCGGGACAAGGGATAGGCGCCAGTCTCAATGGAACCGGCATTGGCTTCGACGCAGCCGGCGACCTCATTGACGGACACCAGCGCGATATTCGCTTGTTCATTCGCAAGGACCCGCTGATAGTCCGGCCAACTCATATAGGTCAAGCCGCCGGCGACATTGCCCACGGCGGCCGCGCGATACAAGGGATCGTAATCCAATTCGGTGTCGCGGCGAACCGGCGGAATAACCCCAGCGACAGTCTGGAGCATAATGTCGGTGTAATGATCGGTAAAGGAGAGGCCAAACAGCGTCAGCGCCTGATCCGGAAAGGCCGCGTCAATAGCCGACCAATTCTCGACGTCCCCGGCCCATATCGCGTTCACCTGCGCCGTGGTCAAACAGGCGCTGTGCTGATCGCCGGCGTTGCTGACAAGCACCGTCGCTTGCGCGCCCAATGCCAAGGGCAAAGTGACCAGGCCCGCCGCCGCGCATCCATCCAGCGCGTCAGCGGCAAGCGCGGCGTCCAGCAGCGCAATGTCGGCCTCGCCCGCGCATAAGCTGGCGATGCCGGCTTGTGAACCCGCCGCCGCAAAATTGTACGAAAAGCGCGGGTATGACTCGGTCAGCATGTCGCCGACCCGGCTTAGCGTCTGATAGCCGTTGGAAGCGCCAACCAGCCGGACCTCTCCGCTCAGGTCGGGCGGTATCACATAGTCGCCGCCCGCGCCCGCGCCAAGCGCGTCATCCGCGCCTGAGACAATAAGAGTGTTCAGCGAATACGCAGCCTGCGTCGGCGGCGTCGCGCCGGCGGCGCGCATCGAAGCGGCGCCCGCCTCGCCCGCTATGAATTGCAAAAACTCGGCCAGGCTCTCATTGGCGCTCAGCCGCGCGCGATTGACCACCACGTAGAGCGACAGGGCGAAGTCGTATTCGCCGCTCTCTACCGCTTCGGCCGAGGGCGTGACGCAGTTGCCGGAGCTGTCACTAGCGACATCCAGTACCGTGACCGAAGCCGAAATGTCACTCGGCGCAGTCGCGGCGAGCAAGGCCAGCGCGCCCTCGGTTTCGCTAACGCGCGCGGCGACATCGGCGCCGGCAGCGAGCGTTTCCGCATCAAGCCGCAAGCCGTCGCCCGCGACAACGGAATCGGCGATGAAATACGCGATCTCATCACCCGGAGGCAGCAAAAGCGTCAGCGGCAGATCGGGGGGAGCGTCGCTGGCGAATGACCAATCGGTCAAGGCGTTGCTCGCGCTCGGCTTGAGCAGTTCGCGGAGCTGCGCCTCATCAATGCACGCGATCGCGGCGTCGCCGCCCGTGACGAAAACCGCCAGATAGTGCCCGATCAACATTTCGCTGTAGACCACATCCTGCGCGTCGCAGATGGCGCGCTCCGCGTCAGTCATCTTCCGCGTCGTCGTCGCCAGGTCAATCTCCCCGTTGCAGAATTCGTCGATTCCGGCCGCCGTCCCGGTAGTGTTAATCGCGGCCGCTGCCATGCCGCTGGCTTCCGCCATGCGCTCAATCAGCGGATTGGCAATCCCGGAGCCGACTATCGTGATGTCCACAAGCGACTGCGCCAGCCCGAATCCAGCGCTCGCCACGAGCAATATCAGCGCGAGCGCGCCGCGGTGCATTCTGAACTTCGCCATGTATTGACGCATCCTTGCCTTTGCTAGCCTCAACCCAGGGATTGTACCGTCAGCGCTACGATTGTAAAGCCATACTTTTCTGCTAAGATCGGCTGTCGAGCGCCGCTGCGACTGGCTGCGCGCGGCGCCAAGCCACGGCTGCAAAACTGAGCAGGAGGACAGGTTGGGATTCACGCCGCAAAGCATCTATGAATTGATCGGTGGCGATGAACCGGTCGCGGCGATCGTCGACGCCTTCTATGACGCTGTCGAAAGCGACCCGGTCTTGCGCCCCATGTATCCCGAAAACCTGGATGCCCCCAGGCGCCACTTGTACCTGTTCCTGCTGCAATTCTTCGGCGGGCCGCGGACCTACCTGGAAGAACGCGGGCATCCGCGCTTGCGCATGCGCCATTTTCCCTTTGCGATCGATCAACGCGCGCGCGACCACTGGCTGCGGCACATGCTGAACGCGGTCGACCAGGCCGGCATTCAGGAACCGGCGCGCTCGCGGATGCGCGAATACTTCGACCGCTCGTCCACCTTTCTCATCAATCGCCGCAGCGTCACGCCCGACCTTGACCAGGGCTAGCCGCCCTTGATGACGTATCGCTCAAATGCCTCGGCCGTCCAGGGCAGGGCCGGTTTGAAGAAATTCTCGTGGATGGCTTCGGCGTAAACCCGTATCTCCAACTGGGCGTCGCTCGCCATGCGCAACCGCAGAAAATGCATGAGGTTGTGCGCGTCGATCTTCGTCACCCAGGTGTAATAGACACTGAATCCGGGCAGAAACAGCCGCGCCATTTCCTTGGATACGCCTTGCGCCAATGCCTGCGCGTACAGGCGATAGCCTTCATCGTAGTGCTGCAGGAGTTGCCGCGTCAGCGCGTCATTCTCCGCCGCTTCAAGCGCGCCTTCGCTGGCCTGCTTATTGTCCTTGCTTTGCCGCCGCCATACATCCGGCACATAAAAGTCGCTTTCCTGGAAAGGCGTGTAGCGGCCCGATTGCGCGTTCATATTCCAGGTGCGGTGGCGTACCCATTGCCACCAGGTGACCAACGGCGCGCGCACGCGGAACTTGAACTCCACCATTTCAAAGGGCGAGGTATGGCGCTGTCGCAGCAGATAAAACAGCAGCCTCTTGTCGCGCTCCGGCCCTTTGCTCTCGCCCAGAAAGCTGACCCGCGCCGCGTTGACAATCGCCAAATCGCCACTAACCTTTGACTCGGGATGCGGCATTAGATCGATCAACTCGATCCAGCCGTTGTCGAGCACATCGACGCGCTTTCCGATTAGCTGGTCTGCCATTGAATACTCCTGTGCCCGGGGCTCCCTAACTCCATGCAGGTCGATCTACCCTGCCTCAATCGCTCCCCTTCCCTAGCTTGCTGGGGAAGGGGCCGGGGGATGGGGTTGTAGTGGTCCTAATTTATTGGACACGAAAATCAGTATGTTGAGGGAGGGTTGTG
>VXLV01000137.1 GCA_009841405.1 Chloroflexota bacterium
CCCCCAAACCCCCTCCCCCATACAGAGGGAGGGGGCTGATTCAGACCCGACTAAACGCGGTAGACTCCCCTTCCCTCCTTGTGGGGATGCTCCTCATAGAGATGAGGAGAGGGGCCGGGGGATGGGGGGGCAAGACGTGAAACTGGGCAAGGCGCTCGCCTTCGTCTTCGTCAGCGCGCTGGCGCTGATATGGCTCGTGCCGATTATCATGATGCTGGTGGTCTCGTTGATGCCGCCCGATCAGCGAGCGCCGCGCTTTGGCGGCATGCTGATCAAGGGCGTTAGCTTGCAGAATTATGTCACCGTGTTTGAAGACGCCGAGATCGTGCAGCACTTCGTGAACAGCATGGCGATAACCGTGCCCTCGGTGATTCTCGTCGTGCTCATCAGTTCACTGGCGGCATTTGCCCTGGCGCGCTTGAGATTCTTCGCGCGCGACGTCTGGTTCTACTTGCTGATCATGACGCTCATGCTGCCGATACCCACACTGGTGGTGCCGATATTTCAGATCAATAAAGCGCTCGGCCTGAACGACACTTATGCGGGTTTGATCCTGCCCTATACCGCCCTGGGCGTGCCCTTCGCCATCGTCATCTTGCGCAGCTTTTTCGCTGGCTTCCTGCGCGAAATCGAGGAGGCCGCCATCCTCGACGGCTGCACGCCCTTCGGCATCTACTGGCGCATCATGATGCCGGTCAGCTGGCCGGCCGTGGCCGTGGTCATCATCTGGCAGTTCATGACCTCCTGGAACGAGTTCATCCTGGCGCTGGTGACGATGAACTCGGTCGAGGTCAAACCGCTGACGCTGGTGCCGCTGGTCTACAGCGGGCAATTCATGATGCGCCCCGGACCGATGTTCGCGATTTTGACGCTGATTACGATACCCGTTATTGTTGTCTACTATTTGATGCAGCGCTTCATGGTCAGCGGCTTGACCTCGGGCGCGGTGCGGGGGTAGTTGGCCGGGAGGGTAGGGGCGTTTCGCTGAAACGCCCGACTTGTCTCTCATGGGCGTCATGACAGTACGACCGCCGTCGTAGGTTTATGTAGGGGCGACTCACCGGGTCGCCCGTACGCGCGGACAATTCTATGGCGAACTGGATATGCCTTGAAGAGCCGTTTGTCGAGCCGTCCGCCAGAGAGGAATAATCCATGTCTTTGATGGGCATTGACGTCGGGACGACCGGCTGCAAAGTCGTCGCCTTTGATCATGCGGGCGCAGTGCTGGCGCAGGCCGGGCGCGAGTACCCCTTGATCAGCCCGCAACCCGGCTGGTACGAGTTGGACCCCGATCAAGTCTGGGACTTTGTCTGCGATTGCCTGCGCGAGGTGAACGCGCAACTGGCGCGCGATCCGGTGAGCGCGCTGTCGCTCTCGTCGCAGGGTGAGGCGATGACGCCGATAACGCGCGCGGGCGAGACCCTGGCCAACAGCCCGATCAGCTCGGACATCCGCAATCGCAAGCAAACCGCCGAGATGGAGGCGGCGTTGGGCGTGGAGCGAATCTATCAGATTACAGGCCAGCCAATGGGCACATATTATACGCTGCCCAAGATACTCTGGTGGCGTGACAATGCGCCCGAGATCCTCGAGCGCGCCTGGAAATTTCTCTGTTACGTCGACTTCGTCGCCTTTCGCCTGGGGGTAGAGCCGGCCATCGACCACAGCATGGCGGCGCGGACCCTGGCTTTTGACGTGCATAAGCTCGACTGGTCGGACGAGCTGCTGGCGGCGGGCGGCCTGCGGCGGGATCAACTGGCGCGGCCAGTACCCAGCGGCACAATCATCGGCGAGATTCCACGCGCCCTAGCTGCGGACCTGGGTTTTGCAGCGCGTGTTAAGGTAGTTGCCGGCGGCCACGATCAGCCGGCGGGCGCGCTGGGGGCCGGCGTGCTTGAACCGGGGCGGGCCATGCTGTCCATCGGCACGACCGAAGCCCTGGCTAGCGTGACATCGCGGCCGCGACCGGAGATGCTGGATTATCACGTGTCCTGCTATCCACATGCCGCGCCCGGGCTCTTCATCGCCTTGAGCGGCAACCAGACCGGCGGACGCCTGCTGCGCTGGTATCGCGATGAGCTGGCCGCTGCCGAACGCGCCAGCGCTGAATCGAGCGGGCGCGATGTCTATGACGTCATCGTCGAGCAAACTGAGGACGCGCCGGGCCGGCTGCTGATGCTGCCCTATTTCGCCGGCAGCGGCACACTCTATGAAGACGCGAGCGCGACCGGCGTCTTGGTCGGCATGAACTTCGATACCAAGCGTGCTGATATCGTGCGCGCCATCCTTGAGGGGCTGACATACGAGCAGGCTCTCGGCATTCGGCGTCTGAACGAGATCGGTGTGGGGATCAGCCACCTGACCGCCATAGGCGGCGGCTCGCGCTCCGAACGCTGGATGCAGATCAAGTCGGACATCACCGGCTTGCCCGTGTCCGTCATTCATACGTCTGAGGCCGCCAGCCTGGGCGTGGCCATGCTGGCTGGTTGGGCGACCGGCGTTTACGCGAGTCTGCAGGAGGCGGCGGCGCAATTGATCCGGCTGCGCAAGACCTTCGCGCCCCGGGCCGAGCGCAGCGCGCATCATCAACGGCAACTCGAAATCTACGCCGAGCTATACCAGACGCTACGGCCGGTGTACCGGGCGATGGCGTCTGACAAGTGAGGGGAGATTCCCGCGCGGCGCGAACTATTCGCCGGCTTCCAGGCGGCGCCGACGCTCCTCGATCTGCGCCAGTACGTTGTTGGTGACCTTGGGCGCTTCTTTCTCTTTTTCTTCCAGCCGCGAAATATCGGGCTGGATGATATCGTCGCTGCTGATAACGACATCGCGATCTTTGAACTCAATGGCGCCTTTGGGGTCGCTGGCCAGCGTCTGCTTCATCTGGTCGACTTTATCCACGCGCTCGCCTTTGTCCACTGGCTCAGGTTGAGCGGGCGCTTCCGCAGGCGCTTCAGTTTCGGTGGGCTTGACTGACACAGCGGCGCGTGATCGGCGCCGGCGCCGGCGCTCCTTCGGCTCGGCGGCATCGCCCATTTCCGCCAGGGCCTCGCCGACTTTCATCGTCGTCTCGACTGCCTTCTGGCCGCGGCGGAAGCGGCTGAAGACGCCGCGCGCTTGCTCTTCGACCTCGTCCGCTGTTGGCGCCGGCGCGTCGCTCAGCGCCCAGCGGTAGCCCGCGTAGATGCCCGCGCCAACGATCAGAAAGGGCAGAATGGTCTGTATCAACTGCACCATGGTGCTCATCACCGCCAGCGCCGCCAGGGTCGCCAGCACCACGATAATCAATTTGATAGTCTTTTCTCTGTCCAACTGCATAATCAGCGCCCTCTGCTCGCGCTCAAATGCCCGCTGCCGATACAAATCCGTAAGTGGCAAGCAACATATAATATATTATACGCAGTTTGCCGCTCGTAATGTGCGCTCCTGCTGGAGACTAAATGGTCGCTTGCGCCAGCGACTACCGGGCTGCAAGAGGCAAACTTGCCAATGGATGAGCCGAACTCGCGAGCATCTACCCAATTATGCCTGCTGAAACTGTAATCTCCCATGCCTTCGTCCTGCCCGATCACAACTTCTACGAATGGTTGGCGGTGCTGCGGCCCTATCTGACCACGTTTGAACGAGTCGCCGTCGTTCGTTCGCCGGCCGGCAATAATCTCAACCGCTTCCGCAACATAACCGCTGTCAACGCGCCGCTGACCTGGTGGCATGACTCGGCCTTGATCCATATTCGCCGTGTTTATCCGTCCGTCGTGATGGTTGATGTCATCGACGCGCAGACGCCGGCTGAGCTCGAAGCCGTGATTAGCCGGCGCGTCGCGGCGGAGGATCGTTATGGCGAGGCCGATAATGAGCCGCAGCATATCTTCAATCGTTTCGTGCTCGAATGGCCGACCAGCGCGCGACCGATGGCGCTGCTGGAACCCTTCAACGCCGACGCCGAGCGTGGCGAGCTGCGGCGCGGCATCGATGTCTTGACGCATGAAGGCGCTGCTGTCGTCTGCGCGGCGGCGGGCGCGGTTACCGCGGCGGCCGGCGACACCGTCACAGTCGAGACCTTGGTGGACGACGAACGCTTTGTCACAACTTACGCCGGGGTCGAGGGGGCGCTGGTCGTGGCGGGCGAGCAGGTGGCGCTGGGCCAAGTTATTGCCAGATGCGCCGGCGACCGCCTGGTTCTCACCGTGCAAAATCCACCGGACAAGGGCATTTCTTTGCTAGGCTACGACAATCTGGTGAATCCGCGCGATTATATCTATATTCCGCAGCTGCGCGCCCGCCCGACCGAAGACGGCCTGCGCGTGCGAAGATTGCCCAGCCTGTACGCCAGCATTGTGGGCCGGGTGTATAGCTGGCATCTGCTGGAGCCGAACGAACATCACGGTCGCGCCATGGAGAAGATCGGCGCGGAGAACAGCTGGCTCAAGGTCAGCGCGGTCACCGGCATTGAAGGTTACACTGCCGCCTGGCTGCTGCGCGCGACGACGCTTGATGAAGGCCAGGAAGTCTTCCCCGGCGTCAATCCTGTGGGCGTCAACCTGGATGTCTTCCACCCCATGGGCCGGCCGGCGCCGGCGAAATTGGGCGACCTCGGCTGGGTGCGTTTCGGCTACAACGTCTCCAACGCGCGCGGCTCGGAAGATATCAACGCCGCGCTGCAGCGTTACCTGCCGCAGATTGAAGCCTACCGCAACGCCGGCTACCGCGTGGTTTTCACGACCAGTCATCAGACCTACGGCGAAGGCAAGAACGAATTCTGGCCCTGGTCACAGATGACGGCGGCCAAATGGCGAGTGCTGCGCCAGCGCTTCGCCGATATGATGGGTCACATCGCGGCGCAGTGGGCGGGTCGCGACCTGGTGGCGGCCTGGCAGATCTGGAACGAACCGGATTCGCTGAGCGGCTTCGCATCGGTGCGCATGAGCGCGGATCACTACGGCATGATGTTTGATGAGGTCTATCGCGCCATTCGGGGCGCCGACAGCGCCGTCAACATCATCACCGCCGGCTTCAACAGCGGGCCGGTCCGTGGCAGCGCCTACGCCCGTCGAATGCTGCGGCGGCTTTCGAATGATGTCGTTCCGGACGGGCTGGCCTTCCATCCCTACGGGCGCGGCGTGAACGGGCACCCGTTTTATGCCCGCTTCGGCCATATTGACGAGTCGGTCTGGGCCTACAGCAGCGTCTTGCCGGAGAAGCCCTTGTGGATCACCGAGTTCGGCGTGCTCGATCGGCCGCACGATTCGCCGGGCCAGATCGCGCGCTACGCCACCGACATGGTGCGCTATCTGAAGACGCAGTATCCCGGTCGGATTGCCGCGCTGGTGTGGTACGCCTGGGCGCAAGGGATGCACAACGGTTACGGTCTGGTGGACGGCGCCGGGAACCCGCGGCCGCCGCTGACCGAAGAATTTTTGTCGGCCTAGCTTAATTGCGCCGACTACGCGACTCCGCTCACACAAGCCGCTGATTCTTGCTACATTGAGAATTTGTAGGGGCGACCAATCTGGTCGCCAGAATCAACGGAATGATAAGCATGCGGGCGACTTCTTAAGTCGCCCCAACGACTCGACACGTAAATACCTCATGATTAACCTGGACTTGCATTCCAGCAGCCACGGTCTGCCGGAAAACTTGCGTGCACAGCCGCCGGCGGAGTAAGATTGGGGCAATCAAAGATAGGGAAAGTTAAAGCATCGTGAACAGACAAGCGATTTTTCTGTGGATCGTTTTCTTTCTGCTCGTCAGCTTCGCGTCGCCGGCGCTGGCTCAATCCGATTGTGATTTCAGCATTTCCAATTATGCCCGCGCCGTGCAGCTGCACGATATGGGCGATTACGGCCGGGCGCTGGCGCATTACGAGTGCGCGCTGCTGGAAGACCCGGACGATCACGTAATCCCCCTGCTGATCGACAATGTATACGAAGACATCCAAAACGCCGGCCGCGCCTGGGAGCGCCCGCAGCAACCTTCCTGCGATCCGCAGCGCGATAACGGCGCGCTTGGCGAGGCCGCATTCGATCGCGGCGATATAGACCGGGCGCGGACGCATTCACACTGCGCGTTGTTGCTGGATCCGACGGATGTCGACGCCTTGACGTTGATGGGCCGCATCTACGCCAACCTGGGCGACGCGCATTCGGCCCGGCATTACCTGGATCGCGCGCATACGGCGCGACGAGAAGGGGCGGATCAGCCTGCGCGCTTCAAGATGCCGGACTGGCTCACGCCATACGAGACCGCGCCCCGGCGCAATTCCGCCAGGACGTCGCGCATCAATTCAGTGGAAGCGTTGACGCCGGCTCTCGCCGAGGGACGCGCGAGTGTGCTTGTGCTTGCTGCGCGGATTGTTTTGCACGCCGAGCAAGCCATGTCAGACGCGCGTGAACCGGCGCCCGCGGCAAATGTGTCCGCCGCAGAATCGGCGTCGCCGGCGCAACCGCAATTCGAGCGCGGCCTTGAGTTTCTGTCCGCGCGCAAGCGCTACGCCGCCGCCAACACCTTTCTCGAAGCTCTGGAGATTGATCCCGACCACCGTGGGGCGCGCTGCCATCTGGGCGTAGTCCTGACCGAGTGGGCCAATTATTCGGGCGCGCTGGCGCACTTTGACCGTCTGCTGGCCGATGACCCGCAGGACGAGTGCGCGCGCCGGAATCGCAAGAATGCCGTCACCCGCATGATGGCTATGTATGTGCCTTTGACCGTAGACGACTTCTTCTTCCACGCGCGGACATACGTGCAGGTCGAAGCCTGGCAGTTGGCGCGCGACGCCTTTGAACGCGGGCTGGAACGGGACCCATCGCGGACGGCCGCCCGCTGCGAGCTGGGCATGGTCTACACGACGCTTGGCGATGATCGAGCGGCGCTGCGTGAATTTGAGCGCGTGCTGCGGCATGACGCAATCGACCCTTGCGCGCGCGCCAATCGCGACGGGCTGATGCAGCGGTTGCGCGCTGAAGGATGATTCGCCGCGCCCAGACGTTATACATCGGCAAGGAATCCGTTACATCCGCTTTAGCATTGCCGACCAAGCTAAAGCCGACAAACTTGGCAAGAGAGCATAAGTCGTATGCTCTCTTTCTTATAGGAGTAGGAGAATACGCATGTTGAGAAAACTGTCGCTGCTGCTGCTCGCGCTGATGACGCTTGGTGGCCTGGCGCATGCGCAGCGCTCGCCGCAAGAGTTATACGAAGGCCAGGTCGCCGCGCCCGAATTTCCGGCCGATCTTGACTGGATTAACGTCGACAACCCGCTGACGATGAATGGGCTGCTGGGCAAGATCGTGATTCTGGACTTCTGGACTTACGGCTGCATCAATTGCTTGCACATCATTCCGGTCCTGGAACAAGTCGAGCGAAAGTACGCTCAAGAGGTGGTGGTCATCGGCGTGCATTCGGCGAAATTTGATACCGAAGGCCAGACGGAGAACCTGCGCCAGATCGTGCAGCGATACGAAGTTCACCATCCCGTGCTCAACGACAACAAATTCCAGGTTTGGAACAGCTATGGCGTACGCGCCTGGCCCACCGTCGCCATCATCGACCCGCTCGGCCGCGCCGTCATTCGGCAATCGGGCGAAATTCCCTTCGAGGCTTTTGACAACTATCTCAGCGGCATGATCGACTATTACGACGGGCTGGACGCGGAGATCATCAATCGCACGCCGCTGGAATTGGCGCTGGAGGGCGCTGGCGACCCGGGCACGCCCCTGTTGTTTCCGGGCAAGGTGCTGGCTGACGAGGTGGGCGGCCGTCTCTTCATCGCCGACAGCAGCCACAATCGCATTGTGATCGCGGACCTCAGCACACATGAAGTGCTGAATATCATCGGCACATCGGCGCGCGGATTCAAAGACGGCGACTTCGATACCGCCGCTTTTGACAAGCCGCAGGGCATGGCGCTGGACGGCGACTACCTCTATATCGCCGATGTCAATAACCACAGCATCCGCCGGGCTGATTTATCCGCGCGTGCAGTCGCGACTGTTGCTGGCAATGGCGCGATGGGGCGCAGTCGGATTCCCTTTGGCGCGCCAGTGCCAGACCCGCTGGGCGTGGCGCTGCGCAGCCCCTGGGATGTGGAATTCGACGATAGGGGACGCTTGCATATCGCCATGGCTGGCACGCATCAGCTCTATATCTTCGAGCCGGATACGAACGCGCTCTACCCGTCGGTCGGCAATGGACGCGAGGCCAATCTGAACGATGTCAGCCTGGCTGACAGCGAATTGGCGCAGCCGAGCGGCCTCTACTACGCCGGCGCCGGCAAGCTCTATTTCGCCGACAGCGAATCGAGCACAATCCGCCTGGCCGACTTTGAGAATGACCTGGTCACAGTCGTTTCGGGCACGACAGAAAACAGCCTGTTCGACTACGACGATATCGACGGCGAGCTGGGCGTGAATCGGCTGCAGCACGCGCTGGGCATCGACGGCGACGCGGCCGGCAACCTCTATATCGCCGACACCTACAACAGTCGCATCAAGATCGTGCGCGCGGGCGAGACCAGCACCCATACTCTCTTCGGCAAGGGCGGTTCGGGCGGATACCAGGACGGCGAATTGCACCTGGCGCAATTTGACGAGCCCGGCGGCTTGAGCTACGCCGATGGCGTCTTGTACGTCGCCGATACCAACAACCATGTCATCCGCACGATTGATCTCGAGGCGGGCGTCGTCGACACCATCGAGTTCAAGAATCGCGAAGCGCTGGTCATCGACGATTCGCGCTTGACGCTGCTCGGCGGCAACGCGGGCGACAAGTCGATTGTCATGGCCGGGATCCACCAGGTGGCGCCCGGCGCGGGCGCGCTGAACCTGCGCTTCAACCTGCCGGACGAATTCAAGATCAACCCGCTGATCGACAGCCAGGCCAGCGTCACCTGGGGCGAGCCGGTACAGCAGTCGACGGCGACTGTAACCGGCGACAGCGTCAGCATCCCCCTGCAACTCGCCGAAGGCAATAGCTTTGTCATGGCCGAGGTGACGCTCTACTATTGCCGCGAGGGCGAGGAAGCGCTCTGTTTCATCGACGTGGTCAACTACTTCGTCACGCTGGAGGTAGCGGCGGCGCATGAGCCGGCGGACATCACGCTTGAGCGCGATGTTGAGCCGCCGGACGTGTAGGGCGAGTCCGCGCGCGAAAGTGGGCGACTCACAGAGTCGCCCCTACGATTTCGTATGTGGCTGAGGTAGATCAGACGTGGGGGGGGGGCCGGGGCCGCCGACAAGTATATGATAGTAGTATGAGTTGTAGATGGCAGCACCCCTCATCCAAGGGCCCGCCGGGCACGGCGGCGCCGCACCC
>VXLV01000050.1 GCA_009841405.1 Chloroflexota bacterium
CCCTCCCTGACTCGTCGGGGAGGGGCCGGGGGTGGGGTAAACTGCCCGCAACGTAAACAGAGAGCATTTACCGGCTGAGAGGCAGAAGTCATGCGTGGCCGATTGCTGCTGGTTCTGTTGCTTCTTTCGAATGTGATCGCGAGCGCGGTTCTCCAATCCAGCGCGCAAGGCGGCCGCCACGCGCTGCTGCAAGTCATTGACGTTCAGCCGTCGCCGTACGCCCCCCTCGCGCCGGATGGCAGCATCGCCTTCTATTTCAATCGGCGCGTCGATTGCGAAAACGCCGAGGCCGCATTCAGTGTAAGGCCCGCCATATCCGGCCGGCTGGACTGCGACCAATTCAGCTTGAGATTTACGCCCATTGCCGCCTATGAGCGAAACCAGGACATTGCCTTCGCGCTAAATCCGCCCTTGAGCGCGCTGGACGGCGCGCCCTTGCTTGACCCGTTTCAGGTGACCTATACCACTGCTGGTTACTTGAGCGTATCGGAAGTCTTCCCCAGCGGGCGAGGCGGCGACGCAGCGGTCGACTCGGTAATCACCATCGTATTTGACCGCCCGGTTGCGCCGCTGACGCTGCCGCCAAACGCTGATGAATTGCCGCAGCCGCTTGACATCCAGCCGGCAACGGCGGGCCGGGGCGAGTGGGTCAACAGCGCGCTGTACACCTTCAGGCCGGCAGCGCCGCTGTTGAGCGGGCAGAGCTATCAGGTATCGGTTGCCTCCGATTTAGCAGCGATTGACGGCGCGACAATGGAAGCTGACTATGTATGGACCTTCGAAACCGCAGAGGCTGCTATCGTTTCGATTGATCCGCCGCCTGGCGCGACCAGCCTGGGTCTCGCGCCCAAGATTCAAGTGCGATTCAATCAGGTCATAGACCAAGCCGCCTTAGAAAGCGCCTTCTATCTGCGACTGCTGCCAGACCGGGACGGCGGCGGCCTCGGCGGCAGCTTCGCCTGGGCTAAAGACGGCAAGGGTTTCGCCTTTACGCCTGACGCGCAACTGGAACTGGATTCGCATTACGAGGCTGGCCTTGGCCCGGGCTTTGGCCTTGCGCGGCAAACGGGCGGCCCGCAGGCGACGCATACCTGGCGCTACGCTACTGTGCCCGAGCCAGGCATTGTCGCCACGGAGCCGCCGGACGGCGCGCGGGGTGTGGCCCGCGGCGGATTCTCGCTGTTCTTCGCGTCTACGATGAATATCGACACGCTGCAAGATCGCATCGTCATTGAGCCGGAACCGCAAACGCCGCCCCGTTTCTACTACAGCGAGTGGGCCAACCGATACACCGTCTCCTTTGACGCCGCGCCTTCAACCGCATATACAGTGCGTATCGCGCCCGGTATGGAGGACATTTACGGCAACGCCATCGCCGCGCCGACGGAACTCCGCTTCGCAACAGCGGCGCTTGCGCCATCGCTCCGCTTCCATGTCCCGGGGCCGGTCGGCTTCTATAACGCGTACAGCCAACCGACTCGACTCTATGCTCGGCATCGCGGCGTCGACGCCATAGACTTCGCGCTTTACGGCGTATCGCTGGCTGATCTGGTCACGCGCTTGACGCAAGAGGACCGCTATCTTCCGGCACAGGACTACGAGCCCTCGGCCGGCGACCTGCTGAAAAAATGGCGCATTAAGTCGGACGCGCCGGAAAATGTCAGACGAAATGAGGCGCTGGAACTGCGCGACGGGAGCGGGCAGGGCTTGGCGCCGGGCATCTACTTTCTGGAAGCGACGGCGCCCGGCTATGAGCGCCACCACTGGCAGAATCGTCACTTTCTGAATGTCGCGACAGCGGTGCTGACGGTCAAGCAGGCGACCGACCGCTTGACCGTATGGGCTGTCGATGTCGGTTCAGGGGCGGCGATTGCCGGCGAGCGCATAGAGGTTTATGGACCCGGCGGCGGACTCCAGGGCAGCGGCCGCACCGACGCGCGCGGTATCGCGCAAATCGACATCCCGTACACGCCGGATTTGTTCGCGCCATTTGTCGCTGTCCTCGATGGGACAGACCATTTCGGCATCGGCTATACAGATTGGTCAAATGGGACAGAACCCTGGCTATTCGGCTATGGATTCTCTTGGGCGCCGCGCGCCTACCATGCTTACCTTTACACCGACCGTCCCGTCTACCGGCGCGGCCAGCCGGTGTATTTTCGCGGGGTCGCGCGCAGCAAAGACGATGTCGTTTATATGCCCGCGCCGCTTGAGACCGTTCCAGTCACAATACGCGACGCGCGCGGCGAAATCGTCTACCGGCGCGACCTGCCGCTCAGCGATTTCGGCAGCTTCCACGGCCAGTTCGACATCGCGCCGGACGCCTCACTGGGCGCTTACGGCTTGACCGTGGACCTGCCCGCGCAACACGAGTACGGGCAAGAGGGCGGGCGCGTCAGCTTTCTGGTCGCCGAATATCGGCGACCGGAATATCAGGTGACCGTTTCGACTGAAGAGCCGGAAATCGTTCAAGGCGGCTCGGTATCGGTTGACGTTGCCGGCGAGTATTTCTTCGGCGGTCCGGTGTCAGACGCCCCTGGCGATTTTGCCGTTTACGCGACGCCCTACGATTTCGACTACCAAGGCGAAGGGCGCTACGACTTCACCGAATACGATATCTATCGCGCCGAGTACGAACGCTACGCTGTCGAGCGCCTCATCAGCGAGGGCAGGTTCACGACCGACGCCGATGGCAAAGCCAGTCTCGAGTGGATGGGCGATTTGCAGGGCGAATCGCAGAGCCAGCGCTGGCGCGTCGAGGCGTCTATTCGCGACGAAGCGGGAACGGCGATCTACGGCCGCGCCAACTTGGTCGTGCATCAGGGACTTGTCTACCTGGGCGCGCGCGCCGCCAATTCTGTCAGCCGCGTCGGAGACGAGACCAAGTTTGAGCTCATCGCCGTGGACTGGGACAGCCAGCCGGTCGCCGGTCAATTGATCGAGGTCGAGGTTGTCGAACGGCGCTGGAGCAGCGTGCAGGAGCAGGACCCGAGCACGGGCGCAACCGCCTGGACCTGGGATGTGGAAGAGATTCCCGCGGCCGCGGGCAGCGTCGTCACCGGCGCGGACGGCATGGTGGACTTCGTGTTTCGCCCGCCAACAGGCGGCGTCTACAAGATTATCGTGACTGCGCGCGATTCAGGCGGTAATCAAGCGCGCGCGGCCACCTACGCCTGGGTCTCCGGCCCGGACTACGTCAGCTGGCGGCAGGCGAATGACCAGACGATCAGCCTGAGGCCGGAACGGACCGACTACAGCATCGGCGATACCGCCAAAGTCTTGATCGCATCGCCATTTCAAGGCGCGACCGAGGCGCTGATCAGCATCGAGCGCGGCGATGTCCTCCAGGTGGAGCAGGTGACGCTGACCAGCAATTCTCACATTTATGAATTCGAGATCTTGCCGCAGCACGCGCCCAATGTTTTTGTGTCGGTTTTCCTCATCAAGCCGGCCGATGAGCGCAACCCCGTCGCCGCCTGGCGCATCGGCACGACCCAACTCACCATCGACCGCGATCGGAAAGCCTTGAACATAACTGTAACCGCCGACCGCGATGTCGCTGCGCCGCAGGAGCGCGTCCGTTACCATTTGCGGGTGTCGGATTACCAGGGCGATCCGGTAATGGCGGAGATCGGCATCGGCGTGACGGACCTGGCGGCGCTCTCGTTGGCGGAGCGCAACAGCGAAGCCATGCTTGATTCGTTTTATGGCCCGCAAGAACTAGGGGTGCGCACTTCGAGCTCGCTGGTCGTCAACGCTGACGCGGCCACCGAAGCGCTTTCCGACCGCAAGGGCGGGGGCGGCGGCCTGTTCGAGTCGGGCATCGTGGACTTGCGTGGCGAATTCATCGATACGGCATACTGGAACCCGAGCGTCGTCACTGATTCGGCGGGCAAGGCGACGATCGATCTGCGCCTGCCGGACAATCTGACCACCTGGCGACTGGATGCGCGCGCCTTGACCGAAGGGCGCGCCGGTCGCCTGCTGGTCGGCGAGCAGACGTTCGACTTGCGCAGCACGCGTCCGCTGCTGATACGCCCGGTGACGCCGCGATTCTTCGTCGTTGGCGACAATGCGCAGTTGGCGGCCGTGGTCCATAACAACACCGGGCGCGATATCTCCGCCCGCGTTTCGCTTGAAAATACGATTGGCCTGAGAGCGGCTGACGAGACCGCGCTCGTCCAGGATGTGATGATCCCCGCCGGCGGCCGTCAGCGCCTGAGCTGGCTTGTGACGGTCGAGGATGTAAACGCCGTCGCGCCGAGCTTCGTCGTTCGCAGCCATGACAATGCTTACAGCGACGCCAGCGTCTCGCCTGTCGCGGTTGATCGCGATGGGACCTTGCCTGTCTATCGCTACTCTGCGCCAGAGTCGGTTGGAACAGCGGGCATGCTCGCGCAAGCCGGTTCACGCGTTGAAGCTTTGCGACTGCCGCGCGGCCAACTGACAATCGACGGGCAGCTCGCGATTCGCCTCGACAAGTCTCTGGCTGCAGTTGTCGCAGAGAGCTTGACCGTCCTGGAAGCCGAGACTTTGCAACACCGCGACTGCGTCAGCACGGTCGTCAGCCGTTTCTTGCCCAATATCATTTCGTTTCGCGCGCTAAGCCAGATAGACAGGTCGGACTCAGAATCAGCCGCGAATTTGGGCACGCTCGTCACGGAAGGACTTCAAGAATTGTACGCGCGGCAGTTGGCGGGCGGCGGCTGGAGCTGGTGCGCGCATCCGCAAGCGCACCTTCTAACGACCGCCTATGCGCTGCTTGGCCTGGCCGAAGCTGCCGATGCCGGCTACCCGGTGGATGCCGCCGTAATCGGGCGGGCGCAGGCTTTCCTGCGCGGTGGGCTCATCACGCCCTCGCTACAACTGAGAGCCTGGCAGCTGAATCGACAAGCATTCGTCTTGTACGCGCTGGCAAGATCCGGCGCGCCCGATGTCGCGCGCAGCGCCACGCTCTTTGAACGCCGCGAGCGCCTAAACCTCGATGCGGTCGCCTTCCTGGCGTTGACGCTGCACGCCATCAATCCGGACGATGAATCACGGTTGGAAGCGCTGACCCAGTTGATGATCAATCGCGCCGTAATCCGGGCGACCGGCGCCTACTTTGAAGACACCTACCAGGACCGCTGGAATTGGTCATCAGATACTCGCTCGACCGCGTTGGTCCTGAACGCGCTCATCACGATGCGCCCCGAAAGCGAACTGCTGCCCAACATCGTGAGACACCTGGCCAGCGCGCGCGATGAACGCGGCCAGTGGGGAACGCGCCAGGAAAGCGTGTGGGCAATCATCGCCTTGACGAACTGGATGACCCTCACCGGCGAACTCAACGCGGATTACGAATACAGCGTCGCCGTCAACGGCAGCGAGTTTTTGCGCGACGCCGTCACGCCCGCCAATGCTCAGACTGCGGATGAGATCAGCATTGGCTTTGCCGATCTGCGAGAGCAGGACAGCAATACTGTCGAATTCGCGCGCGGCGCCGGCGAAGGCGCCCTCTACTACACGGCTCATTTGCGCGCGGTCCTGCCTGTGGACGAGATTCAGGCGGTCAATCGCGGCATTGAAGTCTCTCGCAGCTACGCGTTGCTCGGCGGCGACCGTCTCGACTCGATTGAATCCGCCGCTATCGGCGAAACCGTGCAGGTTCGCTTGCGGCTGACAGTGCCGCATAGCTTGCGTTATGTCGTGATTGAAGACTACTTCCCGGCCGGCGCCGACGCGATCAATCCCGAGCTCGCGATCAGTCCAACTTTGGGCGCGCCGCCGGCTGGCGGGCGCATCGACGCGCGCGCAACGGGATGGGGATGGTGGCACTTCGACCATGTAGAATTCCGCGATGAGAAGGCGGTCATCTACGCCAGCCATTTGCCGCCCGGCATCTATGAATTCGTATATGCGATCAGGCCAACGGTCGCGGGCGAATACCGGGTGATTCCCCCGGTTGCCTGGCAGCTCTATTTCCCTGAGGTATACGGGCGCGGCGACGGCCGGCTGTTTACGATAACCGAGTAGAGCGGGTCAACTAGGGCTCGACCATCTTGACCGAGCGCGAATCTTCGTCAACGAAAACGCCGCAGGGCCCGCCTTTGTCGCTGGCGAGCAGGTCCACCTCTTCGCCGGCGAAGTTCAGCACGGGATGGTAGAATGCCGCCACTTTTTCCGCTTCGCCAACGATGTAATGGGCGATCAGCGCGCGGCGGAAGCGCGTGGCGCTCTTGTTGGGGTAGCTGCCGTGAATCACTTGTCCGTTGAAGAAGACCACATCGCCGGCCTTCATGATGACCGGCGCCGCTTCGCTGCCGGGCGGGATAGGCACGGTCGACGCGCTGAAGCTCTGTGACAAGTCGGCCTCCACCGTACACAGGCGGGGGAGGTCGTGCGTGCGCGGCACAATCCGCAGGCAGCCATTTTCTTCGTCGCAGTCGTCGACCGCCATCCAGGCAGCGAGGCAAGTGCCCGGATATACGCGGACCGGCGACTGGTCCTGGTGCAGCGCCTGCCCGCGGGCGGTCGGCGGCTTGAAGTAAAACATGGTCTGTGCGGCGTAAGGCTCGGCCCCGAGAAGCGCGGTCGTCCAGTGCCGCAGCCGTTCGTCCAGCAGCCAATCGAGTGAAAACTGGTCGAAGCGATGCGGATGGATGATGCGTGGGTAGGCTTTCAGCGGGTCGTCATCGCCCAGCAGATGCGGATCATCGCCGGCAAAGCCGTGCCCGGCGGCGTTCAGCGCCATGTAATGAGCGCGAATGTAGTCAGTTTCAGCGCCGGAAAACAGCGCCGGGACGACAACGTAGCCATCATCGTGATACCGGTTAATCAAGTCTTTCTTGTTCATGCGCGGTCCTGTGTCACATTAACTTGAGCAATCTTGGCGCCAACTGCTGGTAAGTGTAATACAAGAGCGGGCTGCTGGCGAAATCCCAGGCGCCGATGTGCCGCGTCAGGACGCCGCGAAAGCCGCGCTTGAATTGGTAAACGCCCCACAAGCCGTCGCTCTCGTCAAAACGGTCGGGCGCGCCCCACATATCGTAAGTCGTGTAGCCCTGCGCCTTTGCCCACTTCATCGCCTCCCACTGCAGGGCGTAATTTGGCATGCGCTGGCGTTCTTCGTTCGCGGACGCGCCATAGAAATACCAGCACTTGCTGCCGAAGTGAAAGAGTATCACCTGCGCGATGGCGACGCCCCGGTATTCCGCGACCAGGGCATGGGCAAGCCCGGCATCCATGAAAGCCCGCCAGGCGCGCTGATAATAGGCGAAGGGTCGAGTCCGGAAGCCGTCGCGACGGCCAGTGACTCGATAGAGCTGATATAACAGAGGCAAGTCGTCCGCTGACGCCGGGCGGATCGTGACTTCTTTCTTCGCGGCGACCCGGATTTTGCGGCGTGTATTGCCGCTCATTGCCGCCAGGATCTCAGCTTCGCTTCGGCGCAAGTCGATGCAGAGCGTATTGCGGAATTGCACTTGCGAATCTGAAAAGCGCCAGCCGCGCGCTCGCAGCAAGCTCATGAGCGCTTGCCCGCTGTCGTCGGGGCGGTCGTCTTCTCTGCCGGGCAATCCGGTGGCGGCGATGACATCCGGGTCGATCTTCAGCCAGACCACGCCTAAACCCGTGGCGCGCCGCTCCAGCTCCGCCAATACGGCGTCTGCCAGATCGCCGTCCGTATAGTCGAGCGCGGGTCCCTTGCTGACGACCATGACTTTCAGCGGTCCCAGCGCCTTGGTCGCCAGGCTCGCTTGCGCCACAACTCGACCGTCGCGTTCGAATGCCAGGCGCTGCGGGCGCCAGCCTCCGGCAGCGCGCTTGAACTCGCCCCACTCCCAAGTCTGCAAGACATGCGCGCCGGGCAGCCGGCGCAGGCTCTCGTTCCAGCGTTCGCGCTCCTCGATCTCGTAGACCTTCACAGTGATCGGCATCCCTCTTTAGGCTAGCGCCGCAACTTCAGCGCTGCGCGATAGGCGGCGTAGATCAGCGGATTCCAGGCCAGGTCCCAGGTTCCCAGCGACCGCCGCACTTCGCCGCCCCAGCCGCGCTTGAATCCGTACACGCCCCAAAGGCCGTCTCTGCGATCTCGGAATTGCGCTTCCAGCATCGCATTGTCAAAATCGGGCACGCCCCAAAGGTCGTAGAATCGGCAGCCGCGCTGCCTGGCCCATTCAATCGCCGCCCACTGAATGCCGTAAGTCGCGTACAAATTGCCATGCGTTCGCGCGGATGCGCCGTAGAGATACCAGGCGCTGTCGCCAAGCGCAAATACCATGATCGCGGCCAGCAGTTCGTTGTCATGCCGGGCCAGCAGCAGCGCGCCGTCCCCCGGCATGAACAGATTGAAGATCGCCTCGAAATAGCCGTGGCTGTGCACGCCAAAGTCATTGCGCTCTCCAGTCTTTTGCATGAGGCGGTTGAAGCGCGGCAGATCGCTGCGGGCGCCTTCTTGATACACGACCGGTCCCGATCGGCTCTTGCGGATCTTGCGGCGCGTCCCCTGGTTCATCCGCCGCAGAATCTCGCTTTCGTCGCCGCTGATGTCGATGATGATTGTGGTCGGCGGCTGAATCGATTGCGGACTGGGCCGGAAGCCGGCGCGCGCGAGCTCGTCCGCGGTCAAGTCGGTACCGTGTCCGGGTTCCAGCTTGAGTATGGCCGCGCCGGTTTCACGGCGGATCGCCCGCCACAGCTGCGGATAGAGCGCGGGCGCGCTGGCGTAGGCGCCCATCGGCACGTAGGCCAGCTTCCCGGCCCTCAAGGGCAGGTCCTGAAGCAGCACAAGCGCGCCGGCTTGAATGCCCTCTTTATTCGTCAGGGCGACGATGCGCGATTTCCAGCCAAACTGCGCCTTTAGTTCGCCCCAGCGCGACAACTGCAGCAGGTGGCCATGCGGCCGCGAGCGCACGAAATCGTCCCAGTCGGTGGCGCTGGGCTGGCTAACGGCAAGACATTGCGCCTTTGAAGCGGAGGGTATAATCATGCTGTCATTTTGGGCTAGCTTGACGCGCATTCATAGTGCAAATTCGGCCGCCGGAACGCTGCTGAATCCAGTGTGGCTGGCATAGAAATATGCGCTGCCATCGCCGGTGAATCGGCGTGAAAAGCCGCCGGCAAAACTCCGTTGCATTAGCCGAACCCTACTGCTATACTAATGCAGTTTGTGATAAAAGGCGCAATCCGCGTTGAAGCAACGCCGATTGTGAACGATAATGCTTGGCTGTGTCATTGGCCGAAGGCGCTGATTTGAGCGTTCGGCTTGAAAAGCAGAGCCGTCGTCTAGCGAAACTTGGGATGCGCCAACGATGAACATTTTGAACGAATGGGCGTTTGTCGGCTTGTTTGCCGTGATGGCGCCGGTATTTCCGGCCCTGCCCATAGTAATTGCCTGGCTCTTCCGTCCGCGCAAACCGAACGTTCTTAAGAGTTCCACCTACGAATGCGGCGTCGAGACGATTGGCGACACTTGGGTGCAATTCCGAGTGCAGTACTACATCTACGGACTGATATTCTTGGTCTTCGATGTCGAAATGGTATTCCTCTTCCCCTGGGCGGTCGCCTATAACGAGATGAGTCTGTTTGGATTCGTGGCCGGTTTTCTCTTTATTTTCTTGCTGACGGACGCGCTATTCTACGCTTGGAAAAAGAACGCGCTGGACTGGAAATAGGCGCGAGCTGACGCGAGCGGGAGACGACAATGGACGAGCTGTGTACAGGTTTGTGCCGCCTCATGGTGGATTCCGGCGCCGATGCCGGGCTAGCCCAGTTTCTGTCATTGCTCGTCGGCGTGTTGCTGGTCAGCGGCGTCCCGCTTCTGACCGTCATCCTCTTGATCTGGATCGAGCGCAAAGTCGCCGCGCGTATTCAGGACCGCATCGGGCCGAATCGCGTTGGCCCCATCGGCTTGATGCAGACCTTCGCCGATTTGCTCAAGCTGCTGGGCAAAGAAGACATCACGCCTACGTCCGCGGACCGCTGGCTTTATAACGCCGCGCCGCTGGTGTCATTCGCGTCGGTCGTTCTCATTTGGGCGGTCGTGCCCTTTACGCCCTTCCACTACGGCGTTGATCTTGAAATCGGCGCGCTCTTCTTTGTGGCGGTCGCCTCCTTCGGCACGCTTGCGATCATGGTCGCGGGCTGGGCGAGCAATAACAAGTACGCGCTGCTGGGCGCGTTTCGGGTCGTCTCGCTGCTGGTCAGTTATGAAGTGCCTCTGGTTTTCGCGCTGCTGGTTCCCGTCTTGCTGGCCGGCAGCATGAGCATGCTTGACATCGTCAACGCGCAGACAGGTATGTGGTTCGTCGTTTTGTCGCCGCTCGCGTTCGTTATCTTTTATGTATCGTCGCAAGCCGAGACCGGGCGCGCGCCCTTCGACTTGATCGAGGCGGAATCCGAATTGGTGGCCGGTTTCAATATCGAATATTCGGGCATGAAGTTCGGCATGTTCTTCGCCGCCGAATTCTTGCACGTCTTCACCAACGGCATCTTGATGGCGCTGCTGTTTTTCGGCGGCTGGCTGGGCCCCTTGTATTACGAGTCGCCGCTGATCGCCTTCGCCTGGCTCGGCTTGAAAGGCGGCGTCATTTACTTGACCACGCTGTGGCTGCGCAATACCGTGCCGCGCCTGCGTATCGACCAGATTATGGCTTTCAACTGGAAATTTCTGGTGCCGCTATCGATCGCCAATTTGATCTTCATATCGGCCGCGCTGAAGGTGATGCAGGAAATTGGCTGGGCGCCCCGTGACATGATTGGCGCCGGCTTCGGCGAACTGGTTCCGACCACGGTTGTCCTGCTGCTAATCAATGGCGCGATGATCATCTACTTGCTCGGCATCCTGCGCAAGCGCGGGCAGGAGGCGCGCCGGGAATCGCAGGCGACGCGCGCCGCGCTGGCGCATGCGGCCGCGGACCAGGGGGCGGCGTAATGGAACTCAACGCAGTCACAATCGGTTTCGCCGTCTTTACCATCTTCACGCTTGGCGGCGGCTTCGGCGTAGTGACCACGCGCAACCTCTTTCAAGGCACGATCTGGCTGATGGTCAGCCTGTTCGGCGTGGCGGGCTACTTCATCTTGCTCAGCGCGCCCTTCCTGGCGGCAGTGCAGATCCTGGTATACATCGGCGCCATCGCCATCTTAATCACCTTCGCGGTCATGCTGACGCGCAGCGTCACCCGCATCAAAGCGCGTTATGTGCGCCTGATTCCCAGCTTTATCGGATCGCTGGTTTTGTTTCTGATTCTGCTGCTCGGCATCACGATACCGATATTCGGCGGCCAACTGCCGGAATCCGCGCCCGAATACGTCGCGACGACGCGCGAGCTTGGCACGGCGCTGGTGGATGAGAACGGTTTCGTCGTGCCCTTCATGCTGGCGTCGGTGCTGTTGACGGCCGCCATGATTGGCGCGATCTTTATCGCCCGCGACGAGAACGCATAGGGAGGAGTGACGAGATGGCGCCTCTCTGGATGTATCTGGCGGTGGCGGCGGCGCTGTTTTCGCTGGGCGTCTTCGGCGTATTGTCGCGGCGCAACGCGGTCGCGATTCTGATGAGCGTGGAACTGATGCTGAACGCGGTCAATATCAACCTGGTCGCATTCTGGCGCTACAGCGAGACGGGAACCGACTTGCTGCTCAACGGGTACGCCTTCACCGCCTTCGTGCTGATCGTCGCGGCGGCGGAGGCCGCGGTCGGCCTCGCGATCATCATCACAGTTTATCGCAATCGGCGTTCGGTCATTCCGGAACAAGCCGTCGCGCTGAAAGGGTAAGGATCCGCATGGATATCTTCAACGATCCCAACGCGCTGCCCTGGCTAATTCCAGCCGGCCCCGTGCTGGCCTTTCTGATTATCACGCTGATTACCAACAAGTCGAAGCAGGTCCCGGCGACTGACCACCACGAATACGGCGGCCACCATCCCGATTACGATGGTATGTCCGTGCCGGTGGTTCACCCCTGGAGCCGCGTCATTAGCGTCGCGGTCGGCATGATCGGCGTGCTCGCGGCGCTGCTGTTTAGCTGGCAGACGCTGAGCAACGCCACTCAATTGCATCATATCGGACCGGAAGCGCTGGCCCACAGCATCGACTGGATGGACACGGGCGCGACGACATTCCGAATGGGCGTCCTGGTTGACCCGGCCACGGTCATCATGCTGGTCATGGTGCCCATCGCCGTCTTGATGATATTCATTTACTCCATCGGCTATATGGCGCACGACCCGCGGCAGGCGCGCTTTTTCGCGCTGATTTCGTTATTCGCCGGCGCCATGCTGACCTTGGTTGTCGCCGATAATGTGCTGCTGCTTTTCGTCGGCTGGGAGATTATGGGCGTCTGTTCGTACATGCTCATCGGCTTCTGGTTTGAGAAAGAGAGCGCCTACAAAGCCGCCATCAAAGCCTTCACCACCACGCGCATCGCCGATGTCGTCATGCTGCTGGGCATCGCCTATCTCTACAGCATCACCGGCACGCTCAGTTTCCGCGAAATCATGTATAACCCGGAAACGCTCGACCTGCTTGCCACGACCACGCCCATCATTTTGGGCGGCTGGACAGTGAGCGCCGCTGGCATCATTGGCATCTTCCTCATCATCGGCACGGTGGGCAAGTCGGCGCAATTCCCGCTGCACGTCTGGCTGCCCGACGCCATGGAAGGGCCCACGCCCGTCAGCGCCATGATTCACGCGGCGGCGATGGTTTCCGCCGGCATCTTTTCGCTGATTCGCTTGTATCCGCTGTTTGCGGCCGGCGGCGACCCCCATCACGGTGTCATGACCGAGCCGCTGGCCTTCATGGCGGTAGTCGGCGCATTCACGGCTTTGCTGGCCGCGACCATGGCCTTGGCGCAGAATGACGTCAAGGCAGTGCTGGCTTACTCGACGATTTCGCAGCTGGGCTTTATGATGGCGGCCCTCGGCATCGGCGCGTATATCGCGGCGGCCTTCCATCTCATCACGCATGCTTTCTTCAAAGCGCTGCTCTTCATGGCGGCCGGCTCAGTCATCCACGGCATGGAGCACGGCGAGCACCACGTACACGAACACGGTCACGCTCACGATCATCCTCCCCCTGATTCATCGGGGGGACCGAGGGGGGTAGAGTACTTCGACCCGCAAGACATGCTGAACATGGGCGGCTTGCGCAAGACCATGCCGGTTACATTCTGGACCTTCTTGATCGGCGGCCTGTCGCTTTCCGGTTTGCCGCTCATCACCGCCGGCTTCTGGTCGAAAGACGAGATTCTGGCGGACGCCTGGCTGGGCATTGAGCAATACGGCAGCGGCGCTCACGCGCTGGTTTTTGTGCTGCTGGCGTTGGCCGCCTTCATGACTGCCTTCTACACCATGCGCCAAATCTCGCTGACATTCGGCGGCGAGCCGCGTACAGAGGCGGCCAAACACGCCAACCTGGGGCAGGGCGTCGTCAGCTTCACGATGACACTGCCGCTGCTGATTCTGGCGGTCTTCGCCATTGGCGCCGGTTTTGTGGGCGTACCGGCTGATTTCCCGGTCTTTGGCCCGATCTTCTCGCCCGAATACAACAACTTCAAACATCTGATGATTGAGGCGCTGCCCCTGCCCGAAGCGACTGCTTCCTTTGCCTCGCTGCCGAATTACCACGCGAAGCCGCCGCCCTTCAACATCGTGCCGGTCGCCACCTCGTTTATCGTAGCGCTGCTGGGCTTGTGGCTGGGTTACCGGGTCTATTGGCGCAATCCGCTTGTAGCCGGCCAGAGTGACCCGCTCGTGAAGACTTTGGGTCCGCTGCATCCGCTATTCAAGAATCGCTATTACCTGGATGACATTTACGGCGACGTATTTGTCAAGCCGTCGCAGTGGCTGGCGCGGCAGGTTATCACCTTTCTCGATCGCGGCATCATCGACGCCATCTTGCATGTCATCGCGCGGATTTCCACCTGGCTGGGCGACTTGACTAAGGTCCTGAACCTCTGGCTGATTGACGGCGTCGGCGACGGCATCCCGATCGCAATCTTCAACTTCGGCGGCTGGCTGCGGCGCATGCAAACCGGGCGCATTCAGCAGTACCTGCTGCTGGTGCTGATTGCCGCGGTTCTCATCGGCATCGTCCTGGTCCTTTCGTCGGGCGCGGCGCTGCCGCAATAGGGAGACGCATTTATGTTTGATGTTTTCGGGATAGACGCGCTCTCGGTTTTGGTCTTCGGCCCCGCGCTTAGCGCCTTTGTCGTGGCGTCGCTGGCCTCGCTCGGCCCCAGCAAACAAGTCGGGCGCTGGGTCGCGCTGATTCTGTCGCTGCTGCTGGCGCTGCTGTCGATCAAGGTTTTCTTTGATTATCAAGCCGCCGGTCTGGCAATCGGCGATGACCAGTTTATCGTGACGCAAGACAGCCCTTGGTTCGAGGCCTTGAACTCGCGCTGGACGCTGGGCATCGACGGCATCAGCGTCGTTATGGTCTTGCTCACCGGCATCTTGACGCCGCTTGCGATCCTGGCCAGCTGGAATATTGAAGATCGCGCGAATATGCATCTGGCGCTGCTGCTCTTCTTTGAGACCGGCTGCATGGGCCTGTTCGTGGCAATGGACCTGATGGTCTTCTTCCTTTTCTATGAGCTAACGCTCGTGCCGATGTACTTCCTCATCAATCAGTGGGGCAGTATGCCCAAAGCCGGCGTGAAGTTCAGCGGGCGCTTTTACGCTTCAACCAAATTTATGCTTTACTCTTTCGGCGGCACGCTGGGCATGCTGCTGGCGACGCAGCTAATTGGCTGGTCGGCCGGCACCTTCAATATCGCCGCGCTGTCCGAGGCCTGGCCGCTTTTCCGCCAGGGCGAGGCGTTGCTGGGCACGGAAGTAAGCACGGTGAAAGCGCTGGCTTTTGTTGGTTTCTTCGTCGCCTTCAGCATCAAGATTCCGATCTGGCCCTTCCATACCTGGCTGCCCGACGCCCACGGCGAAGCGCCGACAGCCGGCTCCATGCTGCTGGCCGGCATCATGCTGAAGCTCGGCGCTTACGGTTTCATCCGCCTGGTCATCCCCTTCTTCCCTGATGTTTGGCTGACCCAGGTTGCGATCATCGGCGTCAACGTCGCCACGCTCTTTGCCATCCTCTCCGTTGTCGGCATTGTGCTGGGCGCTTTCGCCGCGTTCGGCCAGACCGATATCAAGCGCCTGGTCGCTTACAGTTCGGTCAATCACATGGGTTTCGTCGGCATCGGCATCGCAGTCATGGCGCAGACTTACGCGCAAATCTGGACCGGCGCGGATCCCAACGCGGACGTACATACCGCAATCCTTGCGACCAACGGCACGGTCCTGCAGATGTTCAATCACGGGCTTAGCTCGGCGGGTATGTTTTTGCTCGCGGGCGCGCTTTATCACAAGACGCATACGCGCGAACTTTCCGATTATGGCGGGCTCTGGGTGAAGGCGCCGGTGATGGGCGCGATCTTGCTATTCACCAGTTTCGCCAGTCTCGGCCTGCCCGGGCTGAACGGTTTCGTCAGCGAATTTCTGATTGTTCGCGGCGCCTGGCCGGTCTTCACCGCGCTGACCGCCATCGCCATGCTCGGTTTGCTTTTCACCGGCGGTTATATTCTCAAAGGCATTCGCGCTGTGCTGCACGGGCCCTTCAATATGCGCTGGCGTAATACGGATTTGGAGCTGACGCCGGCCGAGCTGCTGGGCATGGCGCCGCTGCTCGTATTGATGTTGTTGACCGGCGTCTATCCGAATTGGATCCTGCCGATAATCAACACGACGGTATCGACCATATTCGCCAGCTTGGCGAGCTAGGACTGCCTTCATGGATGGAACTGGATTCTCAGTTCTCACAGCGATCATCTTCATCCCGATCATCGCGGGCGTGGTCATCCTTTTCCTGGACCGGAAGAATCGCGACCTGGTTCGCGGTATCGGCATCACGGCGGCGTCGGCAGTATTGGCGCTTTCGCTGGCGGTCTTCTTCGGCTACGACAGTTTCGCGAAGGCAGAGGGCGGCTTAATCAGCCAGCAGCGCGCCTTGCTGGAATCCGGCGCGGATTTGAGCGGCGCGCAAATGTTCGCCGACGCGCTGGCATTCGAGCAGCGAATCGTCTGGGTGGAGTCGCTCGGCATCGCATATCATGTCGGCGTCGACGGCGTATCCGCGCCGATGGTGCTGCTGACCGGCATGGTGGCGGTAGCCGGCGTCTTGATCTCCTGGAATATCCAAGACCGCCTGCGCGAGTTCATGGCTTTCTTCATGTTTCTGGTGGCCGGCGTTTATGGCGTGTTTATCGCGGTCGATCTTTTCATGCTCTTCTTTTTCTATGAGCTGGCGATCTTCCCCATGTATCTGCTCATCGCAGGCTGGGGCTGGGTCAAGCTGCGTGAATACGCGGCGATGAAACTGACGCTCTACATTCTGGTTGGCTCGGTATTTGCGCTTGTGGGCGCGGTCGCCATGTACTTCGCCGCCGGCGCTTACTTTGCCGGCAGCGGCGCTGATGTCTTCCAGGCGGCGCTATCGAGCGGGCTGCTGCCGGCGGACAGCAGGGCCTACAGTTGGAATATGACGCAGCTCACGCTGGCGGCGGAGAACGGCGCTTTCGCCATCGAGATTCTGGGCATCGAAGGTTTGAGTTTCGCGCGCTTCTGGTTCCCCTTCATGTTTATGGGCTTCGGCGTTTTGGCCGGCGTCTTTCCCTTCCACAATTGGTCGCCGGACGGGCACGTAGCGGCGCCCACCGCTGTCTCCATGATACACGCTGGCGTGCTGATGAAGGTCGGCGCATTCGCGGCGCTGCGGGCCGGGGTGCAACTGCTGCCGGACGGCGCCGATACGCACCTGCCCTGGATCGTATTCTTGACCCTGATCAACGTCGTTTACGGCGCGCTTATCGCCTTTCGACAGCGCGACTTCAAATATGTTATCGGCTTCTCCTCGGTCAGCCACATGGGGTTGGTCAGCATGGGCTGGGCCACGATGAACCTGACCGGCATGACCGGGGCGGGCATTCAGATGTTCAGCCACGGCGCGATGACGGCGCTCTTCTTCGGCGTCGTCGGCATGGTGTATGACCGCTCGCACACACGCGATATTCCCAGTCTTGGCGGCTTCATCAAGGTGATGCCCTGGGTAGGCGTTGCGTTCGTCATTGGCGGTCTGACCAGCATGGGCATGCCCGGCTTGAGCGGATTCATCGCCGAATTCCCGATCTTCCAGGGCATGTGGGCCGCGTCCGAGCAAATCACGCTGCAACTGGGCGGCTTCCAGTTGAGCAACTACTACGGCGTCATGGTCGTGATCGCCGCTTCGGGCATTGTCATTACCGCCGCTTACGTGCTGCGGGTCGCCGGGCAAGTCTTCTTTGGAGAGTTCGACGCCGAGCGCTATCACGATGTCGGCAATATCGACATGACTGACCGCATCGTGCTGATCATCCTGGGCGCGCCGCTGATCATCCTGGGCTTGTATCCGCCCATCATGGCGCCAATGATCGAATCCGGCATTCGACCCCTTATCGCCTTGTTGGGAGGTGGCTAGATGGAATTCTCTCTCTGGGCGCAGCTGCCTTCAGTGCTGCCGGAGATCGGCCTGACGACGCTGGCGATTGTCGTGCTCTTCGCAGACTTGTACGGCTCAGTCGTTACTCGCCGCAACGTCGTCTATATCTCTGCGGCAGGCATGGCCTTGCTGGCGCTTGTGCCTTTGGTCTGGCTGCCAGACCCGGCGCTTTACGAGAGCGGCACGCTGCTCTGGGGCGGCATGGTCAACTACGATCCGCTGTCACAGATCTTCAAAGTGATGCTCCTGCTGGCGGGCGCAGTAACTTGTCTGATGGCGGCTGGCGACAAGGGCGTCGGCGACAAGGGCGAATTCTACCTGATCGTCATCGTCGCCACGCTCGGCGGCGTCATGATGTCGAGCGCCAGCGACCTGATTCTAGTGTTTGTGGCGCTGGAGACGCTGTCAATTCCGCTCTATATGTTGGCCTGCTTCCGCCGCGGCGACGCGCGCTCGGCTGAAGGCGGCATGAAGTATTTCTTGTACGGCGCTTTCGCCTCGGCCATTATGCTCTTCGGCTTCAGCCTGCTCTACGGCTTCACCGGCACGACCAATCTCGGCGGCATTGCGGACGCGCTGGGCGTTGGCGCGGGCGACAGCATCGTCGGCGTGATGACGGCGCTGGTGATGGTCGTGGTCGGCTTCGGCTTCAAGATCAGCGCCGTGCCCTTCCACTTCTGGACGCCCGATGTTTACGAAGGCGCGCCCACGCCCGTGACGGCTTTCGTCAGCGTGTCCAGCAAAGCGGCCAGCTTTGCGCTGCTCGTGCGCTTCCTGACCGCGGCCTTTCCGGTGGAGCTGGTGGTTGGCGGCGTCATCATTCAGGACTTCTGGGTCAATCTGCTCATTGTCATCTCGATCGTGAGCATGACCCTGGGCAACGTAGTCGCTCTGCGCCAAAGCAATATCAAGCGCTTGCTGGCGTATTCATCGATTGCGCAGGCCGGCTACACGCTTATCGGCGTGGCTGCGCTGCAGGGTGTTGACGATAGCCTGGCGGTGGCCTCCGTGTCCTTCTATATGTTCATGTATATCTTTACCAATCTGCTGGTCTTCGGCGGCGTTATTCTTTTCATCGCCGCGACCGATACGGAAGAAATCAGCGATATGGCCGGCCTCAATCGGCGCAGCCCCTGGTTGGCGCTCTTCATTACCATCGGGCTGTTGTCGCTTGGGGGGATTCCGCCGGCGGCCGGTTTCTTCGGCAAGTTCTTCCTGTTCCAGGCGGCCGTAGACGCCAACCTGGTGGGTCTGGCGCTGATCGCCGTCACCAATGCCATCATCGCGCTCTATTACTATCTGGTGATTATCAAGGTGATGTATGTCGATGCCGGCCCGGACGACGACAAGCCGATTGCCCTGCCGCGCGCTTATGCCTGGTCGCTGGGCATCACAGCCGTGGTCGTCATTTTGCTGGGCACGATCGCTGTAACGCCGATTTACGACTGGGCGACATTGGGCGCGGCCGGCTTATGATCGCGGTAGCTATGCGGATGCGTTTGTGATAAAATTCTCGAAGTCTGGCGGCAAGACGGCCGGACAAGTGGTTTGTCGATGACAAGACGTGCAATTTATGAAGAGAGATAACCATCCCCTGTCGACATACGGCTTGGTTGCGGGGGTGGTTGGGCAGGTCGGTTGTCTGGTCCTGCTGGTTATTCTCGGTACGATATTGCTCGGCCTGGCTTTGGATGAAGCTTTGGGGACGCGACCGACATTCATTCTTGTGATGCTGGTAGCTAGCGTCCCCGTGAATCTTGCGGTTTTGTATCTGTATACACGTCACAAAGCCAGGCAATTGCAGGGCGCGGCTAGCAAGAAGGAGGAAGATATAGGTGAATAGCTTCTGGAACGGAAAACGCCGCTATGTCGCGTTGCTGTTATTTCTCGCCGGGGTGTTCGTCGCGCTGGAAGTGCCTCCGGTCATCCCTTTCATCCAACTGCCGGGCGAGAATCTGCCGGCGGGATACAACATCCCGTTCACGGATATACGGATTACAAATACGCTCGTAGCCGCGGTAATCGTATGGCTGCTGCTGCTGCTTTTCCTGGTTTACATCGCGCGCCGTCGGCCGAGCGACGGCAGCGAAGTCCCGCCAGGCGGCTTCTACAATATGTTCGAGGCGCTGTATGAGGGCTTGATGGGATTCATCGGCGGCATCGCTGGCGGCCCGCATTTCCGTTTGATCTTCAACATGTTCATGACAATCTTCCTCATCGTGCTCTTGTCGAACTGGATGTCGCTTGTACCTGGCATCGACACCGTCGGCTTCATCCACCCTCACGTCAAAGAAAAGTATGATGTCGAGAAGGATGAGTACAAGGTCATCACCACCGACGGCTTCGAAATATATCAGGGATTCCTTGGCATCTCCTACGTCAACGGGCAATGCAACTGGATCAGCCCGGCTGACGAGGCGGCCGCTGATGCAACGGCGCTGGCAGCAGCCGAAGCCGCCCGGGCCGCCGCGGAGCAGGACTTGCTGGTCGAGGCCGCCTATGACCGCTACAAAGCGGCGCATGACGGGCATGGCGATGACGCCGGGGGCGAATCCTCCGGCGATGCTCACGCGGAAGACGACCATGCGCCGGCAGTGGCCGAGTCAGACGCAGCTGCTGCCGCGTACGATGAAGTGCTGGCTGCCCGTGTCGCAGAAAAGCAAGCCCGCGCCGATCGCGGCTGTTACACCGGGGTCGCTGTTTCCCCCTGGCAAGACGGTTACATAGCGGCGGACGATAAGGCGAAAAAAGCGCCGATCCCGCTGCATCCGGACCCGAGCAGCGATGAAGCGAAGCGCGTGCCTTGGGTCGTGTTGCCATGGGTTCGCGTCGCCTCGACCGATTTGAACATGACCTTGACCCTGGCCATAATCGCCGTCGTCATGGTTCAGTATGTCGGCGTAAAGGCCTTGGGCATCGGTTATTTCACCAAGTTCTTCAACTTTGCCACGCTATTCAAGTCGCCGCTGGGCGGGATTGATGTGGCGGTTGGCTTGCTGGAATTGATCGGCGACTTCGCCAAGATCCTCTCGTTTAGCTTCCGTCTCCTGGGCGCGATGTTCGCGGGCGCGATCTTGCTCTTTGTGATGAGCTTCCTGGTGCCAATTCTGCCTTGGCCCTTCTTCATCCTGGAGTTCTTCGTCGGCGCCATTCAGGCGCTGGTATTCGCCCTCTTGACGGCGATATTCATGCAGCTGGCGACGATCAGCCATCATCACGATGATGATCACGATCACGCCGAAGCGCACTAGACATCTTGTACGCATAGAACGAAAAACGAATTGGAGGAAACATCCATGGATCCACAAGCAACGATAGTCTTGGGCAAAGCGATAGGCGCCGGTCTGGCCATGATCGGCGCGGCAGGCGGCGGCATCGGGATCGGCCTGTCCGTGGGCGGCGCCGTGCAGGCGATGGGACGCAATCCTGATCACACGCCAACCATCCAGACGAACATGATCCTCGGCGTCGCCTTCGCTGAAGCGGTCGCCATCTACGCGCTGGTCGTATCGCTGATTATCCTGTTCGTACTGAACTAGGCGTCATACGCAACAGGAGGACAATCATGGAAGCTTTGGGAATCAACCCGGGTTTGATGCTCATTTGGCTGATCGCCTTCATCATGCTCTACGTGCTGCTGACGCGCTTCATCTACGATCCGCTGACAAACGTGCTGAACCAGCGCCGTCATCGTATCGCCAAGGGACTGGAAGACGCGGCGGCGGCTGCGCGAGCGCGCGAAAACGCCGAAGCTGAAGCGGAGAAGATCCTGGCGCAGGCGCGCGCCGAGGCGCAAAAAGTCATCGACGAGGCGCGCGGGCGCAGTGAAGAAGTCGCCAGTTCGATTGAGCAGGACGCGCGCCAGGAAGCCGCCAAGATCCAATACGACGCGCAAAACGAAGCCGTGGCCATCCGCAATCAGGAATTGGGCAACTTGCGCGAACAGGTGCTGAATATCTCGGTGGCTGTCGCCAGCCGCATCTTGAACGAGAGCATCAGCAAAACCAAGCAGAAGTCGCTGGTGGATAGCTTCATCGCCGACCTGCCGGAAGGTGCGACCGGCCTCAGCGGCAGCGTGGAAGTCGTCAGCGCCATGCCCTTGACTGACGCCGAACAGGCGAAAGTCCAGTTGAGCGTTGGCGCTGATGAAGTCGAGTTCACTGTCGACCCCTCGATCCTGGGCGGCTTGATCGTGCGGTGGTCCGGCGGCATGGTCGACGGCAGCGTTCGCTCGCAACTGAACGAGTTGGCGCGCAGCTTGAACTAGCTGCCAGCCGGAACACAAGTCAAATCAAAGCGCGCTGGATTTATCCGGCGCGTTTGCATTTGTCAGGGTCGCGCTTAAGTGCTTGAATGAATAGAGTGACATCATAAACTTTGTGAGGCTGACCGGTCGGCATGACGACGATGCTGGACACGCTGCTGGATGCGATTCCCGCCGAGCAGATCCAAACGACGCGCGGCGATCTCTCGACTGAGATCAATGCGCCCGTCGTCGAAGCCAGCCATGACGTTCAGCCGGGTGGGCTTTTTGTCGCGCGCGCCGGCGGTTCCTCCGACGGGCACGCCTTCATCGCCGACGCCATCGAAGCCGGCGCCGCCGCCATTATCGGCGAAGCTGATCTGACCGACCTGCCGGTTCCTTACATTCGCGTGAAAGACGCGCAGCAAACGCTCGGCCATTTAGCGGCGGCATACTACGGATTCCCGTCTCGACAGCTTGTCATCGTTGGCGTGACAGGCACCGACGGCAAGACCACAACCTGTCACCTGCTGCACAGCATCCTGCAGCGCCAGCTGGGCTTTCGCGTCGGATACATCAGCACGCTATCGGCCGACTTCGGGGGCGATGCAGCGCCGACCGGGCTGCATGTCACCACGCCTGGCGCGCCCCAGGTGCAAGAGTATCTCGCGCGTATGGTCGAAGCGGGTCTGACCCACTGCATACTGGAAATGACCAGCCATGGCCTGGCGCAGGGCCGCCTCAACGGCGTCGACATTGATGTCGCTGTGCTGACCAACGTGACGCACGAACATCTCGACTTCCATGGCAGTTGGGAACGTTACCGCGACGCCAAAGCGCGCATGTTTCACATGCTGGCGGGCAGTCATCGCAAGCCGAATGCGCGCAAGACCGCGGTGATCAACGCGGACGACCCGTCGGCCGACTACTTCGCCGCCATTACCGCCGACCAAGTCTTCACCTACGGCATCGCGAATCAGTCTGATTTTCGCGCCAAGGCGATTCGTCACCGACCGGCGGCGACTGTGTTTGAAGTCTCGGGTCAACGGATAGAAATGAAGCTGCCGGGCGACTTCAACATCGCCAATGCGCTGGCTGCGCTCTGCGCCGCGCGAACGCTAGGCGTAGGGTGGGACACAATCAGGGCGGGCATCGCGGCCGTCCCGATTATTCCCGGGCGCATGGAACTCATCGACGAAGGTCAAGACTTCCTCGCCATGGTCGATTTCGCGCATACGCCAAACGCCCTGCGGCGGGCGTTGGAAGCGGGCCGGCAGATGCTGCCGCCCGACAAGCGCTTGATCGCGGTCTTCGGCAGCGCCGGTTTGCGCGATGTCGCCAAGCGCCGGCTGATGGCCGAGACGGCGGCCGACCTGGCCGATCTTACTGTCTTGACTGCGGAAGACCCGCGCACGGAATCGCTGGATGAGATCCTTGAGATGATGGCAGCCGGATGCATCGCTCGCGGCAGCGTCGAGGGCGAGGCATTTGTACGCGTACCGGATCGGGGCCAAGCGATTTTTTACGCTTGTCAACAAGCGCAGGCCGGCGACCTGGTGATGGCTTGCGGCAAGGGTCACGAACAGAGTATGTGCTTCGGCGAAACGGAGTATCCCTGGGACGATCGCGCGGCGATGCGCGCCGCATTGCGTGGCGCGCCGTTGGCGACGCTGCCCACCGCCGGGAAGGGCGCGCATGCGCCCGGTTGATTGGCTGGCGGTCACCGTTCTGCTGCTCTTCGCCGCCGGCCTGCGCATCATCGGCATCAGCCACGGCCAACTGGACGCCCGACATTTCCCGTCGTATGCGCCCTTTGGCATGACGCATGAGCAAATCCCGATTCATCCAGATGAGTTCTTCAGCGTAGGCGTGCCCGTGAATATGGCGCTGCGGAATCGCTTGAATCCCGAGGTATTCTATTATCCCTCGTTCACAATTAACGCGAACTTCGTAATGTTTCAGCTTACCGGCGCGCTTGAGGGGCAATCCCTGGCGGAACGCGAAGGCAGGTCTCTGCGAGCCTTTGCCGATTTCTCGCTTTATGTCTTCGCGCGAATGTACTCTGTGTTTGGCGGCATGCTGCAAGTCGCCTGCGCTTATGCCATAACAAGAATGGTGGCGAGTCGATATGCCGCGCTTTGCGCGGGACTGTTGGTTTGCTGTTCGTACACGCTGGTCCAGTACGCGCATTATATCAAACCGGGCTCGCTAGCGGCCGGCTGGATGATGCTGGCCGCCTGGGCTTGCTTCGCCGCCCTGCAGGCGCGTCGAGAAGGAAGCCGCAAATACGCCTTCCTGCTTGCGGGTGTAGCGACTGGTTTGGCGGCGACCACACGTTACAATGCCTTCGCGGTGTCGCCGCTTCTTATATGCGCGGGCTTGCTCCTGATGGTTCGCCACCGCTCAGCTCGAATTGCGCGCCAGGTATGTTTCAGTTGGCTGCTGGTTCCTGTCGTCTTCGCGATCGGCAGTCCCTATGTGCTGCGCGACTTCGAGCATTTCTTGTCAGAGTTCGCCTGGGTCGTGCGCTCGTATACGAATACAACTGCCGAAATTGTCGACTATTTTGAAGTCGACCACACAAGCGGCCTTGCGCATCTGATGCTATTCGCGGGGCAAATGTCGGTGGGCATAGCGGCGCTGGGCATGGCCCTGCTTTCAACGTTGGCCGCATGGAAAGAGCGGCCACAAAGAGAACGACTCTATAGCAATTCGCTAAGCCTGGCCGTAATACTGATCTGCGCCGTGATCCTGCCTTACATTTTGGTCGCTCTGCGAACGATTCGACTGCGCAGCGATGCGCTGCTCGTGCTCATTTTGCCGTTTTTCGCTGTGCTTGCCGCCATCGGCGCTGATTGGCTCTTGCGCCATATTCGTCTGCCGTCGCGATTGACCATGCCCATATTGGCGCTGGTCCTGGTCACGCAGCCGCTAGTCTTTTCGGTCCAAGTGGTGAGAATGTTTGCCCAGCCCGATACACGGAATATCATGCTGCATTGGATTCACGAGAACATTCCGCGCGGCTCGCGATTCTTTCTCAACGGACCCTATAATGTGCCTCTTGACGAAGCTTTATATCCCAGCGACCAGCAATTCCTCACGTATGCTGAGTCCCTACCCGATGCCAATGACTATGACTATATGCTTTTTTCCGACGTCTTGGCGTTCGACATCCTGCGCTCGCAGACCGTCGTGCCGCGCGAAGTCGTCGATCAGCAGAGAGAATACCTCCTGATTCTTGACCAAACGTATCGCCGCCTTGCAGAAATCCAGCGTCCCGTCTGGACAGGCGCCGAAGCTATGGTAAATATGGCGGCTCATTGGCATAACCCAACGCTGATTCTTTACTGTGTTAATCCCTCGTACTGTGAGCGAGAGCAATAATCCGGCTGTATAAGCCAGGGAAATGTCCTGATTGCTTCTATGGTAGAATTGATATAGGGCTGTTGTAACGAGGCTAAAGTGCGCGACCTCGGGATTATTATTGTCAATTGGAATACGCGCGAGCATTTGTGCCGCTGCCTGGAGACGGTCGTGGCCAGCAGTCTCTTCGATCGCTGCCGCGTCGTCGTCGTCGACAACGCCTCAAATGACGGCAGCGTCGATATGGCGCGGCAGCGTTTCCCGCAAGTTGAAGTCATCGCCAATGACGCAAATATCGGCTATCCGCGCGCGAACAATGTCGGCTTGCGCCATCTGGGATTTCGCGCCTCCGGCGATGTGGCGGCATCGGCGCCGCGCTATGCGCTTTTGCTCAATCCGGATACCGAACTGCCGCCCGAAGCCCTGGCGAGAATGGTCGACTTCATGGATTCGCGTCCTGAAATCGGCGTGGCCGGCCCTAAACTGCTGCTTGGGGACGGCAGCCTGGACAAAGCCTGCCGGCGCGGGTTTCCCACGCCTCTGGTCAGCTTCTATCATTATTCCGGATTGGCGCGGCTGTTCCCGAACAACAGTCGTTTTGGCCGCTATAATATGACCTTCGCCGACGAGAATGCCGAGCTGGAAGTGGATTCGGTCGTCGGCGCGTACATGCAGGTGCGTCGGGACGCCATTGAACGCGTTGG
Source organism: Chloroflexota bacterium (assembly GCA_009841405.1). GTDB lineage: Bacteria > Chloroflexota > Anaerolineae > Aggregatilineales > Phototrophicaceae > UBA6055. The sequence continues at coordinate 25,824 of VXLV01000050.1, forward strand.
CTTGCTGGACGAGGCCTTCTTTATGTACGGCGAAGATATCGACTGGGCTTTCCGCATTAAAATGGCCGGATACAAAGTTTGGTATCACCCGGCGGTGACCGTGCGCCACTTCAAGCGCGCGGCCAGTCGCAAGAACCCCAAAGCGCAATTCGAATTCTGGCGCGCTATGTTAATCTTCTATCGCAAACACTTTCGGCGCACGACTGTATTCCCCGTTCACCTGCTGATTATGACTGCGCTCCTGTTCAAAGGAGGGCCCGGCTTATGGCAAGAGATCCGCAATCCCAAAGTTACACGATAGCGCCGCGGTCAATTCGACTGAGCAACGACCACCTTAAGGCGCTGTCCACGCTAACGCTGCTGCTCGTCGACCTGGTGATGCTGGTGGTCGCCTTTCTCGTGAGCTATGAGGCGCGTGAGATTCTGCCTTTCTTCCCGCGTCCGGAAGAACAGCCCGCCTTGACCAACTACCTGCCGACCATAATCCTGCACAGCGCCACAATTATTGTGATGTTCTATTTTTCCCAACTCTATCACTTGAAACGCGCCTCGAGCCGCATCGATCAGTTGCGCAGTCTGGTAGGGGTGGTCACGCTGGGAACGCTTCTGGCTAGCGGCACGCAAGAATTCCTCTTGCAGAACACTGCGCTGGAAACGGTTTATCCGCGCAGCTTGCTCTTCTACGTCTGGTTCTTCAGCCTGATGCTGGTTGTGATCGGGCGCGAGTGGCACCGCCGGTTTTGGACTTACATGCGCCGGCGCGGCGTCGTCAGGGACAGCCTGCTGATCGTCGGCGATGGCGAGGTCGCGCATAAGATCACCGACCTGGTCCGCAATAGTCCCGAGCTCGGCTATGACATCGTGGGCATCGTCACGGCGGAAGAAAAACAGGGCGACATGCTCGGGTTTCCATACATTGGCGTCTATAGCGAAATCCCGCGGCTGATAGACGACCAGCAAGTGGAGCAAGTGATTTTCGCGCTCTCCGATTATCGCCGCGGCGAATTGGTGGAGCTAATCAGCCTCTGCCAACGCGGCAAAGTCGATATCAAAGTATATCCCGACATGTTTTCGTATATGGCCGGCGACCTGAATGTGGACGATCTGGGCGGCACGCCGCTGCTGACCGTACGCGATATCGCCCTGCGCGGCTGGAAGCTCAGCCTCAAGCGCGCGCTTGATCTCCTCGGCGCCACCGTTGGGCTGGTGCTGCTCTCGCCCTTCATGCTGATTACGGCCTGCCTGATTCGCCTTGAATCGCGCGGCTCGGTATTCTATTGGCAGACCAGGATGGGCCTGGACGGTCGTCCCTTTCCCATGATCAAATTCAGGTCCATGCGCGAAGACGCCGAATCCAGCGGTCAAACCTGGACGGTCGAAAATGACGCCCGGGTGACGCGCCTGGGCCATTACATGCGCCGCAGCAATTGGGACGAGATTCCGCAGCTGATAAACGTGCTGCTCGGCCAGATGAGCTTGGTGGGCCCGCGGCCGGAGCGCCCGATGTACGTACAGCAGTTCCGCCGCCGGATACCCGACTATATGATACGGCACCGCGAAAAGTCGGGCATGACCGGCTGGGCGCAGATCAACGGCTTGCGCGGCGACACGTCTATTGCGGAGCGCACCGAAGCCGACCGCTTTTACGTGGAAAACTGGTCGCTCTGGCTCGATATCGTCATCATCATCAGGACGATCTGGCAGTCGATCACGCGCTCGAATCCAAACGCATACTGACTGGACAGACGAGCATGGACCTCGACGCGTTGACGCAAGCGATGTTCGACTTTGTGGAAGGCCAGGGCTGGCTCGAGGAAGATTCGCCCAAGCAGCAGACACAGCGAAACCTGGCGATCTCGCTCGTCCTGGAAGCTGCCGAAGTACTGGAGCATTTCCAGTGGCGCGATGAAGCGCGCGACCCGGCCGAGCTGGCGGATGAATTGGCGGACGTGATGCTCTATCTGCTGCAACTGGCCAGCTTCAGCGGAATTGACCTCGGCCAGGCAGTGATGGCGAAACTGGAGAAGAACCGCGCTCGCGAATGGCGCGAAAGCTAGAATCTCACAGTCTTGGCCTTCCAGTCTTTCATTCTGCCCTGAAAGCACTACAATACCCGGCGTTTGCAACCAGGCGAGTCGGCGCCGGCGCCGCAGATTCGAATCAGCGCGCGGCAGCCAGATGCCGCCGAGGAAAAGAAGCTATGTCAGAACAGTCCGTCACCGCACAAAGCGAAGACTTCTCCCGCTGGTACAACGAGATCGTCTACCGCGCGGACCTGGCGGCGCCCAGCCCGGTGCGCGGCTGCGTGATCATCAAGCCTTACGGCTACGAAATCTGGGAAGGCATCAAAGCCGGGCTGGACAGACGTTTCAAAGCGACCGGCCATCAGAACGCCTACTTCCCGCTCTTCATCCCGGAAAGCTATATCCGGCGCGAGGCGCAGCACGTCGAAGGCTTCAGCCCCGAGTTGGCAGTCGTGACCCACGCTGGCGGCAAAGAACTGGAGGAGCCGCTGGTTGTGCGCCCGACATCGGAAACCGTTATCGGCGAAGCCTTCAGCGACTGGATTCAGTCCTATCGCGACCTGCCCCTGCTGATCAACCAATGGGCGAACGTGGTGCGTTGGGAATTGCGCACGCGCCCCTTCTTACGCACGGCCGAGTTTCTCTGGCAGGAGGGCCATACCGCCCACGCCACCCACGACGAAGCCGAGCGCGAGACCTTGCAGATGCTCGATATCTACGCTGATTTCGCCGTCAACGACGCCGCCATACCGGTCATCAAAGGCGAAAAGAGCAAGATGGAGCGCTTTGCCGGCGCCCTGCGGACTTATACCATTGAAGCTATGATGCGCGACAGGCGGGCACTGCAATCGGGCACCAGTCACAACCTGGGCCAGAACTTCGCCAAAGCCTTCGATATTCGCTATCTGGCCGAAAGCAACAATCAAGAGTATTGCTGGACGACATCCTGGGGTTTGAGCACCAGAATGGTCGGCGCAGTTGTTATGACCCATGGCGATGACAAGGGCTTGCGCCTGCCGCCGAAACTCGCGCCCTATCAAGTGGTGATTGTACCCATCTTCAAAGACGACACGCAACGCGGCGCGGTCATGGACGCGGTTGAGCGCTTGCGCGGGCAGCTTGACGACGCCGGCGTGCGCGTCCATATCGACAATCGCGACGGGCAGTCCCCCGGCTTCAAATTCAATGACTGGGAGATGCGCGGCGTGCCGCTGCGTATGGAGATCGGCCCCAGAGATGTCGAAAAGAACAACGCCGTTCTCGCGCGCCGCGATATCCCGGGCCGCAAGGGCAAGCAATTTGTCTCGCAAGACGGCATTGTCGCCGTAACGCGATCGCTGCTGGCCGATATTCAATGCAGCTTGCTTGAAGACGCTCGTGCCTTCCGCGACGCGCATATCGCGGACGCGGCCAGCTATGACGAGCTGAGAATGGTCATCGCTGAGGGTGACTGGGCGCGCGTCTTCTGGGATGGCGACGATGAGGACGAGCTTGCCGTCAAGGATGAGACCGGCGCGACAATTCGCTGCTTCCCCTTTGATCAGCCGGGCGAGCCGGGTCAATGCGTATTCTCCGGGCGAAACACGGAGCGAGTGGCCCTTTTCGCCAAAGCCTATTGATCTGACCGCGTGTATATCTTGCAGCAGCCTTTGGCTTTGGCCCGCCACACGCGCGTTCTAATCCCCCGGTTGCAGCGCGCTCGGAATCAGGTCTGGAATCGGCGAAAACTCGTCCATTGTGAAAATTGACACAATCATAGTCTTGCTGTACAATGGGCAAGCGTTGGAATTGTTTGACAATTGGTGGCGTGTATCGAAGTGCGGGAAGCGAGATCGGTGCGAGCCCCGCGGCATGCGTTGAGGCTGGGCGCTAAAACTCGCTTACTAACTTACTTGCTCTTTCCAGATGTTATGACATAACGCCGTAGCATATTCCGTAAACTTGTTGCCCATGCGTAAACATGGAACTATGAGTTATTCGCCGCCCGATTAGCGCGCTGGGCGGCGCCGTAACTTCTTGGACAAAATTATGGCCGCTTATCTGATTGTAGACGTCGACGATCTGCTGAAGTTCACCGCTGAACATGGGGTAGACCTGCAGGAGCTGGCAGTGGCGCTGCGCGGCAACGCTGCGCTGGTGGCCGGCTTGTACGACACGACCAACCTGAAGGCTGTCGCCATCGCCGACTGGCGCACCAAGCTTGAAGGCGACTGGCAAGTTGAGCCGGAAGCCATGTTCCGCAGCGTTGGCTACGAAATCTTCGACGCCGACGACCGCTCCTGTTTGCCCGAGTGCCTGCTTGAGGGTCTCTTCCGTCACGATCCTGCCCCGATTAGCGAGCTGATTCTGGCGACGACCAGCCTGGATCTGCTGCCCTTGATCGCCAAGGTGAACCTGACGCGCAATTCGCGTATTCGTGTTTGGGGCGCTGACGAGAACATGATGACCGGCGTCGAATATGAGGACCAGGTCATCTTTCAGCTGCTCGACGGCCTTTACGGTATTCGGACCAAGAACGTCTGGGTCTACATTGACTTCGAGAACATCTCCATCAGCCTGAACGAACAGGGCTTCGTGGTGAACCTCGACCACTTGATCGAGCGCCTGGTGTCGCAAGCGAAAGCGCACGGCAAGCTGGTCAAGATGGCGGCCTACGCGCCTTGGGGGCAGCGTGGCGCATTGCCGCCGCTGGTGGACTCGTCCGGGCGCGAAGTCGCCGGCGAGGCGCCCGCGCGCCTAATGATGGCGAACATTGACCCGGTCTTTCATTTGCCCGGCAAGCAGAGCGCCGACATTCGCATCGCCCGCGATGTGCTGACCGACGCCGGTCATCCCGAAGCCGGCGATGTCATTATTCTCGCCACCGGCGACCGCGATTTTAACGACGTCATCAATCCGCTTTTACAGCGCAACAAGACCGTGATCGTCTGGGGCGTGCGCGGCAGCACCGGGCGCCTGCTGCAAAGCCATCCTTCGCTGCAACTGGAATACATCGACGACTTCACTGACTTGCAGACGCATCAATCCTTGAGCGCGGTGGAGACTGAGCGCGACGTTGAGAGCTTTATCCCGTCGCAGTGGTCCAGCGTCATCATTCAGTTTTACCGCACTTCGGCAATCGAGGACAATGGCACAATTACAGTCGACCAATTGATAAGCCAACTGCTCGACGCTCGCGATGTGATCTCAAGGGAGCGGGGCCATGACCTGGTTTCACAGGCAATTTCTCTGGGAATCTTGCAGCAGCAGAGCGCGGCCGGCGGCATCAGCCTCAACCTGCAGCACCCGGTCGTCGAGAAAACCTTGCTGATTGTCAACCGCATGGTGCGCCGCGTCGCAAATACATTGAGCTCGCGCAATTGGGAATATGTCAATTACGGCTTTCTCTTGAAGGGTTTGGCTATGGAGCGCGACCTGGACAGACCCGGCATGAATGAGAATGACCAATGGCGCTCGCACTGGATCGACTGCCTGGTGCGCGAACGGGTCTTGCAGCGTGACCTGGTGCCGCATCGCCACAACCCGGATGATCTGGTTCCCGTGATTCGTATTCCAATAACTGATGAACTCCCAATGGCGAGCCAAAAGGGGCAGGATTACGCCGATGCAGCTGACGTTGCTCAGAACTGGCAGGGCGTGCCGCCGCATCAACTGAGCGAAAAAAATGCCGAAGTCGCGCGTATGGTGACGCGAATCGTCGTGAGCGTACAGCAATTCACCAGCTTTCGCAATTTCGCCTGGTGTCCTCTGGGCAGCTTGCATCGGAGGCTGCGCGAATTCGACAGCGGCGTGGTATTCCAGCAGGCAGTGGAGTATCTGCTCATCAACAGCATGGTTACTGTGAATGAATACCCCAATCCCCGCAGCGAATTCAACACCAAAGGCGTCGAGCTGGACGAGAACCATCCCTACGTCGCTGCAGTGCTCGCTGAACGCGATGAGTTCGTACAAGTGTTGTTGCAGATGTACCGCAACAACATCACCATCACGCAGGCGAACCTTGAGGCGCGGCTGCCGGGCGGCTGGGATGTTCCGCTCTGGATTTCGACCATGCGCGTCGAGAATGTGTTGAACCCGCTGCCCGGCCGGGCGGACCAATACAGTTTGTTTCGCACGCATCACTCCGTCAAGCTGGTCGCGAAAGACGATGTCGACGAAGTCGCCGCCGCCGGCGCTTAGCTCGCCATTGTCCGCAGCGCCGGGCGCTGCTACAATCAGCGCGTTGATTTGACCGACAGGCCCCCGATCCGGCCTGTCCGGTGGCTAACGAAGGGACGGAATTCATGCCATTGGATAAAGCAACGAAAACGCAGATCATCAAAGATTACGCTCGGGAAGAGGGCGACACGGGTTCACCCGAGGTGCAGATCGCGCTGCTCACCGCGCGGATCACGCAATTGACCGACCATCTCAAAACCCACAGCCACGACGAACACTCGCGCCGCGGTCTGTTGAAGCTGGTGGGGCAACGCCGCCGGCATTTGAGATATATTTCGCGCAAGAAGCCGGATGTCTATCGTGAATTGCTGCAACGCCTTGGATTGCGCCGCTAATTGCGGCCGCCCGGCCGCGTCCAGGCAATCCACTCGATGATGACGACGACCCGGGCATATCTGGCTCACAACGGAATACCGCTTGGAATCAACTTACCGAAGAATCATGATACGGCAGCCGTATCTGGCGAGTGCGGCGTGTCGGCCGTGCTTTGCGCCCGGCTGCCGTGATTGTCAACAATATGGAGAACGCTATGACACTCGATATCCGTGAATACCGTTGTATGGTGGGGGGCAAGGAGGTCGTGATCGAAACCGGCCGCCTGGCCCAGCAAGCCGGCGGCGCCGTGACCGTCCGCATGGGTGATTCCATGCTTTTCTGCTCGGCTACTATGGGCTCGCCACGAGCTCATTTGGACTTTTTCCCGCTGAGTGTCGATTACGAGGAAAAGATGTACGCCGGCGGACGCGTGCCGGGTGGTTTCTTCCGGCGCGAAGGCCGGCCCTCCGAAGGCGCGATTCTCACCTCGCGCGTGATCGACCGCACCCTGCGCCCGCTCTTTCCCAAGAATATGCGCAATGACGTGCAAGTGATTCTCATTTCGCTTTCGCATGACAAGGAACATCATGTCGACATGATGGGCATTATCGCCGCGAGTACGGCATTGATGATCTCCGACATCCCCTGGAGCGGGCCGGTCGCCGGCGCGCGCGTTGGTTTGGTGGATGGCGAGCTGAAGGTGAACCCAACGTATACGGAGATGGAATCGAGCAAACTCGACTTGCGCGTTTCCGGCACAGCAGCGGCCATCAACATGGTCGAATGCAATGCCGATCAGATTGAAGAAGACTTGATGCTCGAGGCGCTGTTCATGGCTCATGACGCCATTCAAAACATCGTCGAGCTGCAGCTACGCATTCGCGAAGAGATCGGCAAGGAAAAACTGGAACCGTCGGTGGATGAATACGCTGAGTCATTGCTGGCGGATGTGCGCGAAAAAGTCGAAGCGCCGATCCGCGAAGTCATGACTGCGCACAGTGACCGCTCCGCCCGCCGTGAACCGCTGCGGGAAATCAAGCAGGCGCTCGTCGATGAATACACGCAATACAACGACGCGGCTGACGCCGAGGCGCAAGTCAACATGAAGCACGTAACGCGCGCCTACGACCAGGTGATGAAAGATGTCGTGCGTGGACGCATCGTCAATGAAGGCATCCGTCCCGACGGTCGGGATTTCGCAACGATTCGTCCCCTGGCCGCCGAAGTAGGCTACGTTCCGCGCGTTCACGGCTCCGGCTTGTTTATGCGCGGCGAGACGCAAGTGCTGACGATTGCAACCTTGGGCACGCCACGCGATGCGCAATTTATGGACGGTCTAAGCCCGGAAGGCGACAAGCGCTACATACATCATTACAACTTCCCGCCCTACAGCACGGGCGAGAGCTATCCCTTGCGCGGTCCCAAGCGGCGTGAAATCGGCCACGGCGCATTGGCGGAAAAGGCGCTGCTGGCGATGATGCCGTCCGAAGAAGAATTTCCTTATGTCTTGCGCGTCGTAAGCGAGGTCATGAGCTCAAACGGCAGCACCTCCATGGCCAGCGTCTGCGGCAGCACGCTGGCGCTGCTTGACGCCGGTGTCCCGATCAAGAATCCGGTCGGCGGCATTGCCATGGGTCTCATCAAGGAAGGCGATAAAGTCGCCGTCTTGACCGACATTCAGGGCATGGAAGATCACATCGGCGATATGGATTTCAAAGTGGCCGGTACGGTAGAGGGCATCACCGCGCTGCAGATGGACATCAAGATTGCCGGCGTCACTCGCGACATAATGCGGCAAGCCCTGGCGCAGGCCCGGGACGCGCGCTTGCAGATTCTGGACGTAATGCGGGCCGCGATGCCGGCGCCGCGCGCGTCGCTTAGCGACTACGCGCCGCGTATGGAATCCTTCCGGATCGCTGTCGACAAGATCGGCGCGGTGATTGGGCCCGGCGGCAAGAATGTCCGCGGGCTGCAAGACGAACATGGCGTCAAAGTCGATATTCAGGACGACGGCCTGATCTTCGTTGCCGGCGAGTCCGGCGCTGAAGTTGACAAGGCGATCGAGAAAATCCGCAACATGGTAGAAGACCCGGAACTCGGCCAGATTTATACCGGAAAGGTCACGCGAGTGGAGAATTACGGCGCCTTTGTCGAATTCTTGCCGGGCACGGAAGGCATGGTGCACGTCTCGCAGTTGGCCGACTACCACGTCAAGAGCGTTGAAGACGAAGTTAGCGTGGGCGACGAGATCATGGTCATGGTCATCAATGTCGACGGCACGGGCCGCGTTCGTTTGAGCCGGCAAGCAGTCCTGGAAGGCTGGGATGTCGAAGAGGCCAAGCGCCGCGATGCAGCCGGGGCGCGGCGTGGCGGCGGAGGCGATCGCCGCGGTCAGCGACGGGACGGCAATCGCCGCGGGGGAGATCGCCGCAGCGGCGGCAACCGCGACCGCCGCAACTAGATAGGGCGCCGCCACAACCGCTCAATCGCGTCGCCATAGAACCGCGGCGCGATTTTAGACTGTCGATAGACCGAAGCTTCAGGAGCCAGCATAGTGAGCGACAATGAGGATGCTGCCAACAGGGCGCTCGCCGAAACCGATAACTACATGGTCTGGGAAGTGGCCGAACCCGATGGCGAAACCACCTACCATGTCGAACTGGGCGCCGTGACGCTGCATTTCTTTCGCGAAGAATGGGGCGAATTCCTCCAGCTGATCAAGGTCGCGTCGAGCAACAGCTGATGGATGCCCGGCGCGTGCAATGCCATTTTGTCGCCGTCATGGCCAAGCACTTGCCGCCAAGCGCCTCAACCTTGCGCCTGCTTGATCTGGACGGGCGGTCGGGCGAAATCCTGTCAGATTGGCGCGCCGATCTGGATATCTCGCCGGTAGCGCCGGGCGAGCTCGGCGCGGCTGAACTTGCCTCCGACTCAATTGATGCGGTGGTCGCCTACGATGTCGAAGTTGGAGTCGATATGCTCGGCGACGCTTTGCGGCTGCTGCGCCCCGGCGGCCGGCTGATCATCCTGCAATCGCGCGGCGCGGTCAGCGAGAGTCAGGCGCGGACACTGCGCGAGAACGGCTACACGCGAATTTTGGTGGAGCCAGCGCTGGACGGACTCGGGGTGTTGCTGCGCGGCGAAAAGCCACATCTGACGGCCGACACCGGCGAGCGCATCCGGGGCGTCGCCGGTGCTGATGCCGACTTGCTCGATCTTGACCAATACGCCGGACGGTATCTGCACCTGCTGATCCAACAGATGCCGAACAAGCCCGTTTGGAAGTTAAGTCGCGACGAGACGATTAGCTGGCGCGCCGCCGCCTATGAGGATGGCGCCGGGCCGGTCGCGCTCGCCTTCAGCAGCTTGCCTAAAGCGGTCGGATTCATGCAGCCGGCCGTGCTGGAAGGATTGATTCGCGATGTCAATAAAGTCGGCAAGTTCAGCCGCGCCGCCGCCAGGTCTTGGGCATGGGACGTGATACTGAATCCAACCCCGGCGTCAGTTCGAGGCAAATCGCTCATAACGATTCAAGTTGACCCTGCCAGCGCCGAAGCGCCGGATGAGTAACTTCGGCCATGGCGCTCAGCCTGGATGACATCGCCTTTCTGCGCAGCGAACGCGGCCTTCAGGCTTTGGCGGCCTACGCCGAATGTGATACCTCCGAACGCAATACGCTTCCGCTCTTGACCGCCATGCGCAAGTCTTTGGCGCCTGCGGAGGCCTCGGCAACATTGGCCACTTTGCGGCTGCGCAAGCGAGCCGCGGCGAAGTTTCCGCGTTTCGCCAGCGACATGCTGTTCACCGCAGCGGGCTTGGAGCAAGCCAGCCACCCCATGACACGACGTTATCGGGCCGGGCTGATCGAATCCGACAGCGTACTCGACATTTGCTGCGGTATCGGCGGCGACAGCCTGGCTTTGGCAGCGGCCGGCAAGCAAGTACTGGGGCTCGACATCGATCCTGTCCGCATCGCCATCGCGCGGCACAACGCTGACGCCATGCGGCTGGGCGCGACATTCCGGGCGGCCAACGCGGCGCGGCCGCTTCCGCAAGGATTCGACTGCATTTTCTTCGATCCGGGACGCCGCGATGCGCAGGGCAGGCGCATCCGCCATGTCGAGCGTTACCTGCCGCCGCTTTCGCTGATTCGCGGCTGGCAAGCGGCCGAAATCATCGTCAAGCTCTCGCCTGCGGTTGACCTTCGGCAGCTCGCGCCCTATGGCGGCCAAGTCGAGTTTATCTCAGCCAAGGGACAGTTGATCGAGGCGGTGCACTGGCTGCATCGACCGCCGGCGCCGCCGCGCGCGACCTTGCTCACGGACGACGGCGCGCGCCATTTGGATCGCGGCAGTCGGCCGGATATCGCAATCACAGCGCCGCGGGCATGGCTCTTTGAACCCGACCCGGCCGTTTTGCGGGCGGGGCTTGTTCAAGACCTGGCGCATGAACTCGACGCCGCCATGATCGACGAAACAATCGCCTACCTGACGATGGACACGCGCGTCGAGACGCCTTGGGGCCGCTACTGGAAGATCCTCGACTGGATGCCCTTCCAACTGAAGCGATTGCGGCGCTACCTGATAGAGCGCGGCGTCGGGCGCGTCACGGTGAAGAAGCGCGGATTCGCCATGGCGCCGGAAGAGTTGGTCGCGCGGCTGCGACTGCGCGCGGGCGATGAAGCGCGCGTTCTGGTGATGACGCGCTGCCGCGGGAAGCCAGTCGCAATCGTCTGCGCTCCGACGCAATTTGGGTAAAATGAACGAATCCTCTATAATCGCAGCTAGAGTTTATCCGCGTTTGCGTTGCAAGGATCCGCCAAATGCTGATGCGTCCAGACGAACCGAATCAGCCGCGCCTGGTTACATGGGACGAGGTGGATCAGCTCATTGATGGATTGATCCCCCGCATCCAGCACCTCGGGCCCTTCGGCGCGATGGTAATGATCACGCGGGGCGGCGTCATCCCGGGCGGTTTGCTGGCCGAAGCGCTAAGCATTCAGCACCTCTTGACCGCATCGGTGGACTTTGTCGCCACGCGCCAGGCCGGCATGATGGCGTGGCCGACATTCCTGCAATTCCCTGATCCAGACCTGTTGCGCGGGCGTCGCGCCTTGATTGTCGACGATGTCTGGGGCAGCGGGCGCACCAGCATCGCCGTTCGCGAGCGCGTTAGTGCCGCCGGCGGCATTCCATTCAATTGCGTGCTCCACTTCAATCCGTATCGCACCATGTTCTCAAACATCAAGCCGGACTTGTATGGCGACGTTGCCGATACATATATCGTGTATCCTTGGGAGATAGATCGCGGTTTGCTGGGCCGCGGCTTTGGCGATACCCAGCCGGAGATCTAGCGTAGGCGGATTAATGTTCAGCCCGGTCGCGTGGCAAACTGCGCGCTTTGCGTTATAATGCGTGTTCTGACGGATGCCAGTAGTTTCTTCCGCTGGCGCTTGACCGTGCAGGTCTTCATTGGCGATTCGCGCGCCGTAATGGCGTCGTAAGAAGGAACTTGCAATAATCCTCTGTAGACCTCTGGGAGACGGCGCCGCAAGGAAACATTGTAGCAGAGAGCGCTCGTGGCATGGCATACGCTACGGGCGCGATGATAACCTGCTTAAGCAGGAGGCAATCGAAAACTTATGAGTGAAGCGCAAGAACAGAATCCCCCGACTGAAGAGAATTTCGAGGAGATGCTTGCTTCCTCCTTCGACTTTTCTTACACGCCACCGCGCCGTGGAGAAATCCGCGAAGCGACTATTCTGCAAATTGACGAGCGCGAAATCATTGTCGATCTCGGCGCCAAGCAAGACGGCATTGTCCCATCGCAAGACCTGGAGCGCATGGAGGACGCTTTTCGAGAGAGCCTCGAAACCGGCGCCAGCGTTCCCGTTTACGTCGTCAATCCCCGCGACCAAAATGATAATCTCATTGTGTCTATCAACATGGGCCTGCAGCGCTACGACTGGGAAAAAGCGCGCGAGTTGCTTAGCTCTCAGGACGCGGTTGACGTTAAGGTCAGCGGATACAACAAAGGCGGGGCGCTGGTTCGTTGGAATCGGCTCGAGGGTTTCATTCCCAGTTCGCATTTGGTTTCGACCAATCTGTCGGTCGATCGCAAAGAAGCGATGACGCAGCTGATCGGCAATACGCTGGGCGTCAAGGTTATCGAAGTCGACCAGGACCGGCGCCGGCTGATCTTCAGCGAGCGCGAGGCGCAGAAGGAATGGCGCGCCAGACGCAAAGCGAAGCTGCTGGCGGAGTTGAACGTTGGCGATGTCGTAAACGGCGTTGTGACCGGCCTGCGGGATTTCGGCGCCTTTGTCAATATCGGCGGCGCCGATGGCTTGATTCACGTCAGCGAGCTGGCTTGGCATCGGGTAGATCACCCGCGCGATATCTTGCATATCGGTGAAGAAATCGAAGTTTATGTGCTCAATCTGGACCGCCAGACCAACCGAATCGCGCTGAGCCGCAAGCGCTTGCTCAGCGATCCCTGGGACGATGCGCAATTCCGCTACCATGAGGGGCAGTTGGTATCCGGCTACGTGACCAACGTCGTCGACTTCGGCGCATTCGTCGCGCTTGAGGACGGCTTGGAAGGCTTGCTTCACCTCAGCGAAATGGGCGATGGCGCGCTGAAGGAGCCCTATTCTTACGTGCAAAAGGGCGATCAACTGTCGCTGCGCATTAGCCACCTTGAGCCGGAGAAGCGACGCGTCGGATTTACGCAACGCTGGGGCACTGAACTCGGCGTCGAGGACGAGACCCCGGCCGCGCAGAGCGCCGCTGATGCCGTATCGTCCGAAGACGCGGCTACCGACGACTCCTCGGCTTGATTGGCTGAGGGCGCGGACGGACAGGCCAGGCCTTGCCGGCAACTCCTAACTTTCAATCGACAGGCGCCTGCGAAGCGGCAGGCGCTTTTGAATTCCACCGGCAGCTGTGTTGACAGCTTGTAAGCGTGTCTGTATAATTTGGCGCGATTTTGAGGTGAGGTTCATTCGTCCGAACAAGGCCGCAATCGCAGGCAGCTTGGGAAGTTCGAGCCTGGTTGTTCAGCATCAGACTGAAACCGGGTTTTATTTTGCCTGTCGGCCGCGACTGGCCCTGCCAGACTTCTATCCCGTTTCGTAAGAAGAGAGTGAGCAGTTATGCAAACCGAATCTGCAGTGAATGACTTGGCCGAAGAGCTGGACTTTGCAACCCTCCTGGAAGAGTCGCTGGCGGCCAGTCAACTGGAGCGCGGCGATATCGTTAATGGCACGGTGCTTTCAATCGACAGCCAGGGGCTGATAGTCGACATTGGCTGGAAACAAGACGGCATCGTAGCGCGCGGCGACATTGAACGAATGGGCATGACGACGGCCGATTACCAAGTGAATGCGGAGATCGCTGTCGCGGTGGTCAACCTGAGCGACCATGAAGGCAATCTGATACTGTCCGCGGCGCAAGCACGCCAAAATGAAGACTGGCTGCGCGCCGAAGAATTCATGAATAACGAAACCCTGTGGAAGGGCGAAATCGTGGATACCAACCGCGGCGGCGTCATCGTCGCCTACGGGCACTTGCGCGGCTTCGTTCCCGCCAGCCATGTGCTGGACTTGCCCCGCGGCATGAAAGAAGATGAACGCATCGCATTCCTGCAGACGCTGGTGGGCAACGAAATCACGGTCAAAGTCATCGAGGTCAATCGCAAGCGCCGCCGGCTCGTATTCAGCCAGTTGGAGGCCGAGCAGGAGAATCGCGCGGCGCGCAAGGACGCCCTGCTGCGCGAGCTGGCCGAGGGCACATCGCGCAAGGGCACGGTCAGCGGCCTGTGCGACTTCGGCGCCTTTGTCGATCTGGGCGGCGCCGACGGCTTGATCCATATCTCCGAACTGGCCTGGCATCGCGTGCGCCATCCCAGCCAGGTCGTCGCCGTTGGCGAGGAAGTCGAGGTCTACATCCTGAATCTTGACGCGCAAGGCAAGCGAATTGGGCTGAGCCTCAAGCGCCTGCAACCCAATCCCTGGAGCCTGGTGGACGACATATACCATATCGGGCAACTGGTCGAGGGCGTTATCAGCCGGCTGGAATCCTTTGGCGCATTCATCAGCCTCGATCCGGGCATCGAAGCCCTGCTGCACGTCAGCCAAGTCTCGTCGAATCCTGAAGAGAATCCGCTGCGCCATCTCTATGAGGGGCAGAAGCTGCTGATGCGAATCATCAGCATCGAGTCGGACCGGCAGCGCCTGGGCTTGAGCCTGACCGAAGTTACCGCCGCGGAAAAGGCGCAGTGGGATGAGCGTCAAATCGAACTCGTGGCGGCTGCGGCGGAAGCGGCCCAGCTCGAAGCCGAGCAAAATGAGCTGGCGGAGCTGGCCGAAGCGGCCGCCGCGGAACTAGAGGAAAGCCAATCGACTCAGAGTTAACCTTTTGCCGGCCGGAAATCGCATGTATACTGCTAGACCAGCAAGTATACGACTCATGACGATGTAGTCCAAAGGTGGTGAGTAGAGCATGGCTTCAGTCAGACTTAAGCCAGGCGAAAGTCAGGAACAATTGTTGCGCCGTTTTCGCAAACGCGTGACCAACGCCGGCATCTTGAGCACCGTGCGCCGCAAACGCTGGCATATCTCCAAAAGCGAACTGCGCCGCATCGAGAAGAAGAAAGCGATCCGTCGTTCTCGGCGGCGTCAACGCAAAGCCTGATCGCTTCGCCGTTCAGAAAGATCGAAAGCGCTTGACTGCTCGGGTCAAGCGCGCGGGGCCGCCGCGCCACTGGCTTACGGCGGCCGCTTGCGCTATAATCGCCGGGCGAAAGATATATCAGGAGGCATATGGCCAAGAAAGAAGAGAAAATAGAAGTAGAAGGCACGGTAATCGAAGCGCTGCCAAATACCCAATTCATGGTGGAGCTCGATAACGGGCATCGCGTCCTTTCTTATTTGTCGGGCAAAATGCGCAAGTTCTACATTCGAATTCTGTTGGGAGATCGAGTAAAGGTAGAAATGAGCCAGTACGACATGAACCGCGGCCGTATCATCTACCGGCACAAGGACAATGTGCGCGCATAATCGTCAAGCCGTTATCTGAGCGTGATCGCCAGAAAGACGGCCTTGCCAAGGGAGCATCAACATGTTTCCTGTACAGAACTGAGCAGCGGGTCATCGCAAGATGGCTCGCTTTTTTTGCGCGAGCGGTATCGCCCGTCGCGCGTCTCAGCGCTGCTTGCTGCCCCAGTGAACCGCCATTGTGCCAAACATCAGCCGCTTGAACCCCACTTCGTCAAAACCCGCCGCTTCGATCAGAAGCGCTAACTCCAGCGGTGTTTTGAATGCCGTGGTTGATTCCGGCAGGTATCGGTAGGCGTCGCCGGCTGCGCGGCCGCCGACCAGTCGCCCGATCAGCGGGATGCCAAATTTCAGATGCAGCATGATCAGCGGCCTGAGCAAATTGTCGGGCGGCGGCGATGTATCCAGAATGACGATGCGGCCCTCCGGCTTCAATACCCGTCGCTGCTCGTTCAGCGCCTGCGAGATGTCGGCCACATTCCGCATCAGATAACCCGATGCGACCGCGTCAAAGCAGTTGTCCGCGAAGGGAAGTCGCAACGCATCGGCGCCGGTCCAGGTCACTCGCTGTCCATACGGCGCGCGCCGCCTTCCCACATGCATCATCCCCAAGGCAAAGTCAGCGGCAACGACTCGCGCTCCCGGCGCCGTCCTCAGCGCTTCAAAGGCGATGTCGCCGGTCCCGGCCGCGATATCCAGCAAGCTGCCCCGTGGCGCCAGCGCCGCCTTGTGCACGACCAGCCGGCGCCACTTCTGGTCCTGGCCGCCGGTGATGAGCCGATTAATTAGATCATAGCGCTCGGCGATGCGATCGAACATTGCTTGCACATAGGCGGAGCGCTCGTCGCCGTCAAGCTGCGCCATCAGTTTGCCTGGTCCGCGGGCCGCTTCGCTTCAATCAGCACCCAGTCGCCCAGCTGTCGCCGCGCGTAGGGCTGCAGGCCGGTCGCGCGCAGGGCGTCTTCGACTTCGTCCGCCTGCGTGTCAATTATGCCGCTGAAGATCGCCAGGCCGCCCGGGCGCAGGATCTCGCCCAGCCGCTCCCCGGCCATCTCGATGATGATTCGCGCGAGAATGTTGACGACAACCAGATCAAAGCGGCGCGCGGAATGCAGGAGGCAGTCGTGGCTGCCGCGCTCGGCGACCACCTTTCGCTCGACACCATTGGCCCGCGCATTTTCCCGCGTGGCGGCCACCGCGATCGCATCGACGTCAAGCGCCAGCACTTGCCGCGCGCCCAGTTTGGCGGCGGCAATGGACAAGACGCCGCTGCCCGAGCCGAGGTCCAGCACCGATTGCGCCGGCTGCAATAAGTCTTCGAGCGCACCCAGGCAGAGCTGAGTGGTCGGGTGGCTGCCCGTGCCGAAGGCCATGCCCGGGTCCAGCGCGATCTCGACATCGTCCGGCGCCAGCGCCACGTCAATCCAGCGCGGCCGAATCAGCAGCCGCCGGCCAACGCGTAGCGGTTCGTAGTGCGCTTTCCAGGCTTCCGCCCAATCATCGGCCTTGACCCGGCGATAAACCGGCGCCGGCATCGGATACATCAGCCGCATGTGGCCCAGAGCCGTCTCAAGTTGCAGCTTGGTGGCGCGCAGCTTGTCATCATCCGGGAGATAGGCGCGCAGGGTCAGGCTTTGGGGCGGGGGAACCTGGCCTTCGTCCCAGGTATCGGGTGGGATGCCGTCCTGCTCCAGCGACACGCCCTGATGACCATAGCGCTCCAGGACTTCGGCGACCGCCTCAGCGCTCTCGCCGTCGACTTGCAAGGAAACTTCAATCCAGGCGGAATTATTTGTCATCGCCGGCGAGGAAATCCATCACCTTGTCGAAAAAACCGCGTCCGCTGGTTTGCGGCGCGTTCTCCCGTCCAAGGGAGTCCGCCAATTGCTCGAACAGATGGCGCTGATGCTCGTTCAGTTGAGTCGGCGTCCGCACTTCCACGTAGACCAGCTGGTCGCCGCGGCCGGAGCTGGAGCCGTCCGAGCGCAAACGGGGGAAGCCTTTGCCGCGCAGCCGGAAGACCTTGCCGGTTTGGGTGCCGGGCGGTATGGACAGCTCCTGGTCGCCGTCGACCGTTTCCACTGAGATTCGGTCGCCCAGTGCCGCCTGCGCCACATTGATGCCGATATCCAGAATGATGTCGTGCTCGTTGCGCTTGAAATAGGCGTGATCTCTGACATGGACGCGAACGAAGAGGTTGCCGGGCGGCGCGCCGCGTTCGCCGGCGTCGCCATCGCCGCGTACCTGCATTTGCAAGCCGTCGCTGATGCCGGCTGGAATCTTCACGTTCAAAACGGCGCGTTTGCGCCTGCGGCCCGATCCATCGCAGTTGCGGCAGGGGTTCTTGATGATCTTGCCCTTGCCGCCGCAATTCGGGCAGGGGCGCGCCATCTCCATGGCGCCCAATAGTGTTTGCTGCCTAACCCTCGTCTCACCGCTGCCATTGCAGCGCGGGCAAGTGGACGGGCGTGTGCCGGCGGCGGCCCCGCCGCCATCGCAGTCATCGCAGACTTCCAGCCGCTGAAACTCGATTTCTTTCTCGACGCCGAACACCGACTCGACAAAGTCGATTGTGACATCAACGCGCCGGTCACGCCCTCTTGCCGCCGACCGCCGGCGCCCGGCCTGTTGCTCGCCAAAGGCGCTGTTGAAAATGTCAAAGATGTCTTCAAAGCCGCCGAAGCCGCCCATGCCAGCAGGGAAGCCGCTGCCCGCGCCGTTGACGCCGGCATGGCCGAAGCGGTCATAGCGCGCCCGTTTCTCGTCATCGGACAGCACTTCGTAGGCTTCGTTGATTTCTTTGAACTTCTCTTCAGCGTTGGCTTCGCGGCTGACGTCGGGGTGGTACTGGCGCGCGAGGCGGCGGAAGGCGCTCTTGATCTCGCCCGTATCCGCGCCCTGCGACACGCCGAGCACCTCGTAATAGTCTCTTGGCATCTAAGGGTCCTGTTTGCTCAATTCCATATTACCACTTAAGCGCGAACATGTAGCTCTTAGATCGCGGAGGTTAAACGCGGCACGCCTGCGTTCGTCCCCCTCCCGTGTTGTAGGGGAGGGGGAAAGGGGTAGGGGACTAAGTCTCCGTGAATTCGGCGTCGATGACATCCTCTTCTTCGGGAGGCGCGGTCGCTCCTTCTGGCGCGGCTTCGGCCGCCTGATGCATCTGCGCGCCCAGGGTCTGCAGCTGCGCCATCAGCGCCTCGGTGGCCGCCTTGATTTCGCTGACGTTGCCGCTGTCTTTGACCTGGTTCACCGCCTGGATCTTCTCTTCGGTCTGGGTCACAGCATCTGCCGGCAGTTGCTCCCGGTTCTCATTGATCAGCTTCTCGGCCTGGAATACTGCCGCCTCGGCTTGATTCTTGACCTCGGCCTGCTCCTTGCGCTCGGCATCCTGGCTGGCGAATTTCTCCGCCTCGGCCACCATCTGGTCGACCTCATCGTCGGAGAGGCCGCTGCTCGCGGTGATGGTGATCGCCTGTTCGCGCCCGGTCGCCTTGTCCTTGGCGCTGACGTTGAGGATGCCGTTGGCGTCGATATCAAAGGTGACTTCAATCTGCGGCATGCCGCGCGGCGCCGGCGGAATGCCGTCCAGGATGAACTTACCCAAGGACTTGTTGTCCGCCGCCATCGGCCGCTCGCCCTGAACGATATGAATCTCAACCTGCGTCTGATTGTCGCCCGCTGTGGAGTAGACCTGCGATTTCTTGCTCGGAATGGTGGTATTGCGATCGATCATCGGCGTGGCCACTGCGCCCAGCGTTTCCACGCTCAGCGTCAGCGGTGTGACATCGAGCAGCAAAATGTCCTTGACATCGCCGCCGAGCACGCCGGCTTGAATCGCCGCGCCTAGCGCCACCACCTCATCCGGGTTAACGCCCTTGGTCGGTTCCTGGCCGAAGAAATCCTGGACCGCTTCCTGGATAATTGGCATGCGCGTCATGCCGCCAACTAGCAGGACCGCGTCGACATCGCCCGTGGACAGACCGGCGTCTTGCAGCGCTTTCCTGCAGGGCTCGATGGACTTGCGCACCAGCTCGTCGACCAGGCTTTCCAGCTTGGCGCGGGTCAATGTCATGTTGAGGTGTTTGGGTCCGCTGGCGTCGGCGGTGATGAAGGGCAAGTTGACTTCGGCGCTGAGCGTCGAGGACAGCTCGATCTTGGCTTTTTCCGCCGCTTCCTTCAGCCGTTGCAGCGCCTGGCGATCCTGTCGCAAGTCGATGCCATTCTCCTGCTTGAATTCGTCGGCGATCCAATTGATGACGCGCTCGTCAAAATTGTCGCCGCCCAGATAGGTATCGCCGTTGGTGGACTTCACTTCGAAGACGCCGTCGGCGACTTCCAGAATCGAGATATCAAAGGTGCCGCCGCCGAGGTCATACACGGCGATGATGCCCTCGTTGCGGTCGCCCAGCCCGTAAGACAAGCTGGATGCGGTCGGCTCGTTGATGATGCGCAGCACTTCCAGCCCGGCGATCTTGCCGGCGTCTTTGGTGGCGTTGCGCTGCGCGTCGTTGAAGTACGCCGGCACGGTGATGACGGCTTGGTCCACCGTCTCGCCCAGGTAGGCTTCCGCATCGGCTTTGATCTTCTGCAGCACCATAGCCGAGATTTCCGGCGCGCTGTAGTCACGGTCGTTCATGCGTATGCGCACATCGCCGTTGGAGGCGGCGGAGACGTTGTAGGGCACCAGCTTGGTGGCATCGCTGACTTCCGGATCGCTGAACTTTCGCCCCATGAAGCGCTTTACCGAGAAAATCGTATTCTCCGGGTTGACTACCGCTTGATTGCGCGCCACGCGCCCGACGAGCCGTTCGCCGGTCTTGGTGTTGATGGCGACTACGGACGGGATCAGATTGCCGCCTTCCGATGATGGAATCACGGTTGGCTCGCCGCCTTCCATCACAGCGACGACCGAGTTGGTTGTGCCCAGGTCAATGCCAATAATTCTTCCCATGGTTGGTTCTCCTTACTGCGTCGTTTCTGTTTCTTGCTCTGCTGTCCAGTTCACGTTCAGCTGGCCACTTTTACCAGCGCCAGCCGCAGCACCGTGTCGCCGGCGCGATATCCCTTCTGCAAGGTCTCGATGACGCAGCCGCTTTCCACGTCGTCGCTCGCTTCCGCGCCGATGGCCTGGTGCAGATTCGGGTCGAAGGGAGCGCCGGTCGGGTCAATGGCTTCGACCTGGTATCGCTCCAGCACGTTGGCGAATTTGCGCTGAATCATCGCCACGCCATCGATCCAGGGATCGTCTGCCAGGGTTTCCGGCACGCTCTCGAAGGCGCGGTCAAAGTCGTCAATGACCGGCAGCAGCGCCTGCAGGGTATCGAGCGCCGCGCGCTGGAAGAGTTCGGCGCGCTCGCGCTCAATCCGCTTCTTGTAATTGCTGAATTCCGCGCGTGCCCGCTGCCAGCCTTCTTCGTTGGCTTGCGCTTCCTTCTGCGCTTCGATGAGCATCTGCAATAGATTGGCGCCTTCGGGCAGCTCCGGTTGTTCCGCTGATTCGTCGGTCGCCGGCTCGGCTTGCTCAGTGACGTCTTCGTTCGCCGTGTGGTCAGCCGTAGCCGCAGCCTCCTCTTCGCGCTTTAGCTCGTCTGCCGGTGTCTCAATATCGCTCATGCGCCGTCCTTCTGCTGATGAAATCGCGAACCGCCCAGCACGACCTCATTATGCCGGGCCCATGTATGACCAACGTCAGAATGGGCAAAATTATAGTCAGGAAACAGGCGCTTTTCGAGGCGCGCGGAGAAGTCTAACAAAGATTATATGTTTGGCTGCCCGGCGTCTTCCACGTTGTCTTGATAGAGCGTCGCCAGTACATTCGTCATCAGATTGGAAACGTAGCGGACGGTGCTGATGGCGTGCCCGTAATTGATATGCGTTGGGCCCAAAACGCCAACCGCGCCGCTCATCTTGTCGGGGTCGCCATAGCGGCTGAGCACGACGCTCGTGCGGCTAAGATTCTCGTAGCGTCCGTCGCCGGCGATCACCACTTGCACATCGGCGGCGTCGCTCGGCGACGGCGGCAATGGATCGAGCAATTCGGTGAGCAGCGCGTTGAGCACCGTACGCTCCTCGAGAATGCGGATGGCCTGCTGCGCGCCTTCTTCGTCGGCGAAGCTGTCCATGATCCGGCTCAGCCCATCGCGATAAATGTAGCGCGCGCGATTGTTGTCCACATTTTCGATCAGCTCCGCGGTCAACTCCGCCACTTCGCGCTCAAGCATGGGCAGGTTGATGCTGCGCAGGCGCACTTGGCGCGCGCCCAAATCGGCGCAGGTTTCGTTGACGCGCTTGGCCGCTTCGCCCAGCTTGGCTTGCGGCACCGGCTCGGCCAGGGTCAGCATCCGCTGATGCACGCTGCCGCTATTCAGCACCAGCACCATCAGCGCCAACCGGCCCTGAATGGAGATGAGCTCAACATGCTTGAAAGAATTAGCCTGCGATACGGGCGGCGTCACGATCGACGCGGTCTGGATCGACCGCGCCAGGAGCGCTGCCGTTCGCCGCATCCACTGTTCCATGCCGCTTTGCAGGGTCCCGACCCGCTCCGAGATATGGCTTTGCTCGCCCCGCGTCAAACTGCGCGTTTGCAGCAGCCTGCGCACAAAATAGCGAAATCCGGCGGCGGTGGGCACGCGCCCGGCCGAGCGGTGCGGCGCGGCGATATAGCCCAAGTCTTCCAGATGCGCCATTTCATTCCGCACGGTCGCGGAACTGATGTTCAGCTGAAAATTCTCGACCAGGTGCCGGGAACCAACCGGTTCCGGCTTGTCCGAATAGGCTTGCACAATGCAGCTAAGAATATCTTCCTGGCGGCTGCTCAGGTTGGGCAAATGGCGCTCTTCACTCATGACGTCTATCGCCAAACTTACGCTGAAACGCGACGCAATCGGATTAAATGCTATCACGCGCCCAGGATATTGACAATTGACCCCCGCCCATCGGCCGCTGTCTCAAACGCAGTTCTGATGTAAGATGGGACGTGGGCTAATCGTCCGAATGACAGACAATTGAATCGTGGCAAGCGGGCAGCCGCAACTCCACAGAATAACAGGAGACAAACAGCAATGGGCGCAAAGACCTTTGATGTCAACAAAGACGAATTCCAAAACGAAGTCCTCGACAGCAGCACGCCGGTTCTGGTCGATTTCTGGGCCGAGTGGTGCGGGCCGTGCAAGATGATCGCGCCGATCGTCGATGAAATCGCGACTGAATATGAAGGCAAGCTGCGCGTCGCCAAAGTTGACGCCGATGAGAATCAGGAGATCCTCATGAACTACGGCATCATGGGCATCCCGACGCTGATTTTGTTCAAAGGCGGTGAAGCGGTCGAGCGTATTACCGGCTTCAAGCCTAAAGGCAAGATTGTCAGCCAGTTGGCCGCGCATATCTAGCGGTCTCGGAATTGCATTCAGAGCGCTCATCGAAACTCGGTGAGCGTTTCTGCTTTGTAGGCGCCGAGCGCGCGACGGCGTGAGGCCGCCGCCCGTCTTTGACACTATCACGCCGGAAGAACTTGCTGGTATTATCGCGCGTATCGATGCGCGCGAAATCGATACGCAAGAGGCCGCAAACGCGCTGCTCGCCGAGCGCTGGGTCGGCCGCCCCGATTAGCCAACTGGAGCAACCGTGAAACAAATGCAAATGACCGATTTGGTGAAAGTGCCTGGCGCGAAGTTTCACCCGGAACCGGCCCACGAGCTGGACCAGGAAGAGGCGCAGCAATCTTCGACCATGCGCTTCGGCTCTATGAAGGTCTTCTGCGGCAACGCTTCGCAAGCGCTCGGTGGCGAGATCGTCGATTACATCTGCAATGTATCCGAATACAACATCAAACCCGGCGTCTACACGCGCGCGGTCTTCTCCAACGAGAATATTTTCATCAAGCTTGAAGAAAGCGTGCGCGGCAAGGACGTCTACCTGGTGCAAACCATGGCCTCGCCAGTCCACGACAACTTCATGGAAATGCTGATCATGATCGACGCGTTGAAGCGGGATTCGGCCTGGCGCATCAATCTCGTCGTGCCCTATATGAGCTACACGCGCTCGGACAAGAAGGACCAGCCGCGGGTGCCAATTACCGCGCGGCTAATCGCGAATATCATCGAGATTGCCGGCGTCGATCGCTATATGACTGTCGACCTGCACTCGGGCCAGATTCAGGGCTTCTTTAATATCCCCGGCGACGCGCTGACTGCCTTTCATCTGTTGACCGATTACGTCATCCAGAAGCTGAATGCCGGCGACCTGGAAGACCTGGTGGTGGTGGCGACCGACCTTGGCTTCGCGAAGCAAGGGCGCAATTGGGCGGAAACGCTGGGCGTGCCGCTGGCTTTCGTGGAGAAGCGGCGCGTCGGCGATGGCGAAAGCCCGCGCGCGCTCTCCCTGATCGGCAGCGTCGAAGGCAAGAACGTCCTGCTTGTCGACGATGAAGTGAATACCGCTGGCAGCGTCGTTCAGGCCGTCAATGTCGTCCGCGAATACGGCGCGCGCGATGTCCTCTTCGCATTCACGCACCCATTCTTCTCCGATTCGGCCTATGATCGCTTTGCCGAGCTGGATCTGCGCGAGATCATCTTTACCAATACCTTGCCAATCCCAGCCGAAAAGAAGCTGCCCAATATGACCGTGCTCTCGATCGCGCCCTTGCTGGGCGAGGTGATCCTGCGCGCCCACGAGGGCAGAAGCGTTGGCGCTTTGTTCAATGAGTGAGGCCGATGGCGCCGCTGCGCCTGCCGCAGACGATACCGCCCCAGAGATTTCTACCGCTGCGGTTGTCGCCAGCGCTGGCGGGTTCCTGGCGCTGCTGACGATTCTCTATGCGCTGGTCGATCGGGTCGGCATTGAGGATTTGCAGCAAATGATTGCTGACGCCGGCTTCTGGGGGCCCCTGCTTTTCGTCGGCATCAAGGCGCTGACCTTCACCTTTGCGCCGCTTTCGGCCGGGCCCATTCAATTCGCGTCCGGCATTCTCTTCGGCGTGATTCCGGGCACGCTGTATTCCGTCTTGGGCGAGGTCATCGGCGGCACGGTCAACGTGCTCATTGCGCGGCTGCTGGGCCGGCGCATCGTCGCCCGCTTCGTCGGCGCCGTCGCCTTGCAGCGCGTCGACCGCTTCTACGAGCGCCACCTCGAAGATTGGAAGTCCCTGCTCGCCGCGCGGCTGCTGCTTTTTTCGGTCTATGACTTCATCAGTTACGCCGTCGGCTTTGGTAAGATTCGGCTCTCAATCTACGTGACCGTTTCCTTCATCGGTGGCCTGCTGCCAACCTACATCTTTGTCTTGATCGGCAGCCAGGCGGCGCAGCGCCAGGACGTCTTGCTCCTGATCTATGTCGGCGCGGCGGCGCTTTTTGCGGCATTCCTATTGTTCCGCCGTCCCCTGTCCGCGCTGCTCGCAAAGCTGCAAGACTGGCTCTGAAAGGTCGCGCCCGGCGCTCAGCCGTCAACGGCCGCAATCGCTATGCTATAATCGGCTTTAGCACGATAAGCCAATTCACGCGAGGATTTATGTTCCGCAACATCGTCAAGAAAGTTTTCGGCGACCCCATGGAGAAGGCGCTCTCGGTCTATCAAGAGACGGTAGACCAGATCAACGCGCTGGAACCCGCCATGCAGAAGCTCGGCGACGCGCAGATGAAAGCCCGGACCGCCGAGTTCAAATCGCAACTGCAAAACGGCGCCGTCTTTGAAGACGTCCTGGTCGAGGCCTTTGCGCTCGTCCGCGAGGCATCGGTGCGCACGATCGGGCTGCGCCATTACGATGTCCAGCTCATCGGCGGCATCGTCCTGCACGAAGGCCGAATCGCCGAGATGAAAACCGGCGAGGGCAAGACCCTGGTCGCCACGCTGCCGCTCTACCTCAACGCCCTGGTCGGTCGGGGCGCGCATCTGGTGACGCCCAACGACTACTTGAGCAAACACGGCCTGCAATTCATGGGGCCGATCTATCATCTGCTGGGCTTGTCCGCCGCGGTGATTCAGAATACTGGCGGCGGGCCGGACAGCGGCTCATTTCTCTTTGATCCCAACTTTATATCCGATGACGCGCGCTATCAGAACCTGCGGCCGATCAGTCGCCGCGACGCCTACCTGGCCGACATCCTCTACGGCACGAACAACGAATTCGGCTTCGACTATTTGCGCGATAATATGGTGCTGACCCACGACCGCCTGGTCCAACGCGAACTGCGCTACGCCATCGTGGACGAGGTCGACAATATCTTGATTGACGAAGCGCGCACGCCTCTGATTATCTCCGGCCCCTCGGACGAACCCTCGGATTTTTATCGCCGCTTCGCCTCTATCGTAAAGCGCTTGAAGATCAGCAGCGAAGACAGCGTCGAGGCGGAAGAGCCCAATGGCGACTATGTGCTGGATATCAAAGACCGCATCGTCTACCTGACCG
Source organism: Chloroflexota bacterium (assembly GCA_009841405.1). Lineage (GTDB taxonomy): Bacteria > Chloroflexota > Anaerolineae > Aggregatilineales > Phototrophicaceae > UBA6055. The sequence continues at coordinate 51,844 of VXLV01000050.1, forward strand.
AGCGCGGCGTTGAAAAAGTCGAGGGGGCCCTAGGAGTCGCCCAGCTCTATCACCCCGACAATGCGGAAATGCTGCCCTATCTCGACAACTGCCTGCGCGCGCAGACCCTATTTGAGAAGGACAAAGAATACATCGTGCAAAATGGCGAAGTCGTCATTGTCGATGATTTCACCGGGCGCCTCATGCCCGGCCGCCGCTTCTCCGAAGGTCTGCACCAAGCCATCGAAGCCAAAGAAGGCGTGCAGATCCGGCGTGAAAATATCACGATGGCGACGATCACTTTCCAGAATTTCTTCCGCATGTACGACAAACTCGCCGGTATGACTGGCACCGCGCTCACCGAAGCTGAGGAATTCGAGAAGACGTATGAGCTGGATGTCGTGCCTATCCCGACGCACCGCAAGGTCATCCGCGCCGACGAAAACGACCTGATTTACGTCAACGAAACGGCCAAATGGAACGCCATCGTACAAGCGATTGAGGAGCGCAACGCGCGCAAGCAGCCCATCCTGGTCGGCACCGTCGCAGTCGAAACCTCGGAGCGCCTCAGCCAATATCTCAACAAAGCCGGCATCAAACACGAAGTCTTGAACGCCAAGCAGCACGAGAAAGAAGCGGAAATTATCACGCAGGCCGGGCGACCTGGCTCTGTCACCATCGCCACGAATATGGCCGGGCGCGGCGTCGACATCTTGCTCGGCGGCAACCCCGAAGGCCTGGCGCGCGCGGCCCTGCGTCGCCAAGGCGTTGACCTCACAGCCGCCAGCGCGCCGCAATGGCGTAAAGCCGTCGCCGAAGCCGAGAACATGGTCGAACGCGACCGGCAAGTGGTGCTGGGCGCCGGCGGGCTCTTTGTCCTGGGCACGGAACGCCACGAAGCGCGCCGCATCGACAATCAGCTTCGCGGCCGCTCCGGCAGGCAAGGCGACCCCGGCGAATCGCGCTTTTATCTGAGCCTCGATGACGACCTCATGCGCCGCTTCGCCAATGACAATGTCAAGCGCCTGATGAAGACCGCCGGATTCCCCGAAGACGAAGCCATTGAGCATGGCATGATTAGCAAGTCGATTGAGCAAGCGCAGATCCGCGTCGAGGGCCACAACTTTGACATTCGCAAGCGGGTCGTCGAATACGATGACGTCGTCAACCGCCAGCGCGAGATCATTTATTCGCAGCGATTGGACTGGTTGGCTAAGGACGCCGATCACTTGCACCGCGACTATCTGGCTATGATCCACGATCAGGTCGCCGCCGTCGTCGAAGACATATTCGCGGCCGATTCGCAGGGCGAGCATTTGGACGCTGCGGCGATGTATCAGCAGTTGGCCAGCAACGGCCTGCCGCTGCCGGAAGCAATCAACGCCGAAAACATCGATGAGTCCGAGCCAGAGGACCTGACCGCCGCGATCAATGACCATATCGGCGCGCTATTCGAGCAGAAAAAGCAGCAACTGGAGGAGGCGCGCGAAGGCCTGATGGAAATCGCTGAACGCCAAACGGTCATCCGCGCGCTCGATCATTATTGGCAGCGCCACTTGACTGACCTGGACATTCTGCGCGAGGGCATCGGCTTGCAGGCCATCGCGCAAAAGGACCCGCTGGTTGAGTATCAGCGGCAGGGCTTCCAGATGTTCCGCGTGGTTGAGGACACCTATCGGCAGTTTGCGTCGCGCAATATATTCCTGGTCCAGCCGGCTGTCGTGCAGACGCCGCAGCGCCGCCGGCAAATGCGCGAATATCGCCCTGACAGCTTCATGGGCAACAGCGACCGCCCGGTGCAGCAGACCGTGCGCAAGAATAATCGCCGCCCCGGGCGCAACAAACCCTGCTGGTGCGGCAGCGGCAAAAAATACAAACAGTGTCACATGCGCGAAGACCAGCTCTCGGGCAAATTCCAGCAAGCCGGCTGACCCTGTAGTCATCCATGATTCGCATCGGCGATATCGAGCTCTTTCTCTTCAACGACGCGACCACCTGGATCGACCCGGGCGGCATGTTCGGCCTCGTTCCGCGCGTGCTTTGGTCTCGCTATTATGAGGCGGACGAGCGCAACCTGGTCCAAACCGCCAATCACAATCTGCTCATTCGCGTCGCCGGACTTAACATTCTCGTGGATACGGGATTCGGCAATTGCCTAAGCGAATCCCAGCGCAAACGCCGCAGCGTCACTCACTTTGACGGCACGCAGCGCGGCCTGCATTCGCTGGGCGTCGCGCCGGAAGATATCGACATCGTGTTGGATACGCACCTGCACGATGATCACTGCACCGGCAACTTCCGGCTGACCGCTGAGGGCTCGCGCGAGCCGGCATTCCCAAATGCCGAGTACCTGACGCAGCGTCGCGAATACGAAGACGCCATCCGCCCCAACGAGCGCACGCGCGCCACCTACCTGCCGGACAACTACGCGCCGCTGTACGAGTCGGGTCAGCTCCGCCTGCTCGATGGCGATTGCGAACTCGCGCCCGGCGTGAGCGCGCATGTCACGCCCGGGCACACGCCCGCCCACATGAGCGTCCGCATCGAGAGCGGCGGGCAGCATGCCGCCTTCCTCTGCGATATGGCGTCGCTCGCAGTGCATTTCGAGCGCCTGGCCTGGATGACCGCCTACGATGTCGAGCCGCTGGTGACCCTAGAAAGCAAGCGCGCCTGGCAAACGTGGGCGCTGGAAACGGACGCGCTGCTCATCTTTCCGCATGACGCCTTGAAGCCAGCCGGCCGCCTGGTTCTCGATGAACGCGGCCGCCCCGTCGTCCAGCCGATACCGATCGCTTACGACAACCCTACCGATTACTAGCGTCGTGCTCATTCGGAACGACAGAGTAATTCCCGGTACGTTGTATGCGTCACCCCTTTCCAATGCGTTGGGGAGGGGCCGGGAGTGGGGTAGGTTTGCGACAGTCCGGCGCCGACCTTTCTTGATGCTGGCGCCGATGTCCCTCGTTCATTGAGGCTGCGGTTGACACTCGGGGCAGAAATGCGTACCGCGCTGCGCCACGCGAATCTTGTTGATGACTGCCCCGCAGCGTCGGCAGGGCAGGCTCGTCCGCCCATAGACGTAGAAATGAGCTTGCGACTCGCCCTTTTGCCCGTCCGGCTTACGATACCAGTTGATGCTGGCGCCTTCGTGCTCAATGCCGGTTTGCAGTGCGGCGCGAATCGCCTGCTGGAGCCGTGCGGCTTCGTCGGCGGTTAGCGTGCCGGCCCTTGCCGACGGATGGATGCCGGCGCTGAACAGCGCCTCGTCGGCGTAGATATTGCCAACGCCGGCGACGATTTCCTGATCGAGCAGCTGCGCCTTGATCGACCGCTTGCGCCCGCGCAATCCGGCGTGGAACCCGGCAACTGTAAAGTCGTCGCTCAGCGGCTCCGGCCCCAAGTGACCCAGCAGGCTGGCCAGGTCATTTGTCAGGTAGACGCGCCCGAACTTCCGCAGATCGGAAAAGCGCAGTTGGCGCCCGTCGTCCAGGTCAAAGCGTACATGCACCCAGCGGTCAGCTTCGTTCGTGGATTCCGCGTCCGCCACATAGAGCCGGCCCGACATCTTCAGGTGAACGACCAGCGTATCGTATTCGAGCGCAATCAGGATATACTTGCCGCGCCGGTTAAGCGCGCGGATCCTTTGCCCGGCGATACGCGCCGCGAATTCGGCCGTGCCCGGCGCGTGAACTGCCGGCGCCCAGTCGTGCCACATGCTCTGGATCCGCCGGCCGACCAGCGGCTCCCGCAAGCCACGAACGACAGTCTCAACTTCCGGCAATTCTGGCATAGGCTGCTCACTTCGCTGGCGAGCCGACGACTGTTGCAATCGTTGTCATCCAGCCCATCGATTTGTCCTTGTGAATGATATAATACGGCTGTCCTTCATTGAATTGAACCCATAACGCCGTCCGCGGAAACTGACGCCATGACCAGCGATTTCGTCCATCTCCACGTCCACAGCGAGTTTTCATTGCTTGACGGCCAGAGCCGCGTCAAAGAGTTGGTGGCGCGCGCCAAAGCGCTTGACATGCCCGCCCTTGGCCTCACCGATCACGGCGTGATGTTCGGGGTTCTCGACTTTTACCGCGCCTGCGTAGACGCCGGCATCAAGCCGGTTGTCGGCATGGAGGGCTATTTGGCGCGCCGCCGCATGACCGACCGCGATCCGCGCCTGGACCGCCGCCCCCATCATCTGCTGCTGCTGGCGCAGAACATGGAGGGTTACCAGAATCTGCTCAAGATTGCCTCCGCCGCCCAGCTTGACGGCTACTACTATCGCCCGCGCATCGACAAGGAATTCCTGGCAGAGCACGCCGACGGGCTCATCGCCACCAGCGGCTGCCTGGCGGCCGAGATCCCGCGCTTGATCGCTGACGGCGATGACGCGACCGCCCGCGAACGAATCGGCTGGCATCAAGACGTATTCGGCGCGGAAAACTTCTATCTCGAAATCCAGGGCCACGATATTCCCGAGTTGAATAGCCTCAATCGCTGGCTCTGCGACTATCGCCGCAGCGGGCATAGCGCCGTGCAATTGCTCGCCACCAACGATGTGCATTACGTGCAAAAGAATGACGCTGACGCGCATGACACCTTGCTATGCATCCAGACTAGCGCCTTGAAGAGCGAAGTCGACCGCATGCGCATGGAACCCTTCAGCAGCTATTACTTGAAGTCCGCCGCTGAAATGCGCGTCGGCTATGAAGGCGCGCCGCCGGAACTGATCGACGAAGCCTTCGCCAACTCCCTGAAAATCGCCGAAATGACGGAGATTGACCTTGATCCCAGAGGCTACCATCTGCCGGCCTTCCCGGTGCCGGCCGGCTTTGACGAACCCAGCTACCTGCGGCATTTGATCGACATCGGCATGGCGTGGCGCTTTGGCGCGGACTGGCGCGGCAACGCTACATTCACCGAGCGCATTGAGCGCGAGTTGAACATCATCCACAGCATGGGCTTCGACACCTATTTTCTGATCGTTTGGGACCTTTGCGAATTCGCTCGAAACGCCGATATCTGGTGGAATGTGCGTGGTTCCGGCGCGGCCAGCCTGGTCGCGTACAGCCTTGGCATCACCAATATCGATCCCATTCAGAACGGCTTGCTCTTTGAGCGTTTCCTCAATCCGGGACGTGTCAGCATGCCCGATATCGACCTTGATTATCCGGACGACCGCCGCGGCGAAATGATCGCCTACGCGGCCATGAAATACGGCGAAGACAAAGTCGCCGCCATTATCACATTTGGCACCATGGGGGCGAAGGCGGCCGTCCGCGATGTCGGGCGCGCGCTGGATGTCGACCTGGGCAAGATCAACCGCGCCGCCGCGCTGATCCCGCAGGAGGCGCGGCAGAGAAAGATCCGCGATTACGTCGACGCCAGCCCCGAATTGCTCGACCTGTACAACAGCGATGTGGAATTGCGCGAGGTCATCGACACCGCCATCGAGTTGCAGGGCATGACGCGCCACGCGTCGACGCACGCGGCCGGCGTCATCGTGGCGGACCGTCCGCTGGTGGAGTTGGCGCCGCTGCATCGCATCACCGGCAAAGACCCGTCCGGCGGCGCGCTCAAGGCGGTGACGCAATTCCCGATGGAGACAGCCGAATCGATCGGCTTGCTGAAGGTCGACTTCCTGGGCCTGTCTACGCTGACAATTATGCGCAAGGCTTGCGAATTGGTCGCGCGCCATCGCGGCATCAACTATGACATCGACAGCTTGCCCTATCGGCATGATTCCGCCAACGTTGAACAGCGCGTCATGCTGGACGATGCCTTCAAGATGATGGGGCGGGGCGAGACGGTCGGCGTGTTTCAGGTGGAATCGGGCGGCATGAAGCAGATGCTGCGGCAAATGCGACCGCGCGTATTCGAGAATATTATCGCCGCCATCTCGCTTTTCCGGCCCGGCCCAATGCAGTTCATCGAACAATACTGCGACCGCATGCACGGCAAAGAAGACATCGAATATCTGCATCCAAGCCTTGAGTCCATCCTCAGCGAAACTTACGGCATCATCGTTTATCAAGAGCAGATCATGCAGATCGCCGGCGAACTCTTCGATTACGAATTGGGCGAAGCCGACTTGATGCGCCGCGCCGTGTCCAAAAAGAAACCCGAAGACCTGAACAAACATCGCGCCATCTTCACCGAGCGCGGTCCCGCCAACGGCATCTCGCAAGAAACGGCCGAAGACATCTTTGACATGATCGAATTCTTCGCTGATTACGGCTTCAACAAACCCCACGCCGCTGACTACGCGGTCATCACAGTGCAGACGGCTTACCTCAAATGCCATTATCCCGAAGAATATATGACCGCTCTGCTTAGCGTACAGCGCGATGACCTGACCAAAGTCGCGACATTCCTGGAGGAGTGTCGCCGCCTCGACATCCCAATCCTGCCGCCCGACGTAAACTACAGCCAGCTTGACTTTGATATCGAAACCATAAGCGACGGCCGGCGCGGCATCCGCTTCGGCCTGGCCGCCATCAAGAACGCCGGCGCCCGCGCTTTGCAGGACCTGGTCGAACTGCGCGGCGAAGCGCCCTTTGCCACTCTCGTCGATTTCTGTCAGCGCGTTGATCTGCGAAAACTCGGCCGGCGCACGTTGGAGAGCCTGATCAAAGTCGGCGCGCTCGATAGCTTCGGCACCCGCGCCACGCTGATCGCAGCGCTGGACAGCATCATCAGCTACAGTAGCAATTATCACCGTGACCAGGAAGTCGGCCAGATGGTGATGTTCGACAGCGCCGCCGCATCGGACAGCGACTTGCTGAATGTACTGAAGCCCATTGAAGAGCACAGCCCGCGCGAACTGCTGAAATGGGAGAAGGAACTGCTGGGCCTGTACCTCACCGGGCGACCGGTCGACCGGCATCGTCATCTCTTTGCCAGCCAGAATCTGCACTCGATTCATGATCTCAAAGACCCGGCGTCGGCGAACCCCGATGCCGTACGCGTCGCTGGCGAAATCACGGCTATGCGCAGGCTCACGACCGGCCGCGGCGACACGATGGCGGTATTGAGCCTGGAAGATTGGCATGATAGCGCCGGCATCATTGAGGTGGTGCTCTTCCCGCGGACCTACACCACGGTGGTCAACAGCTTCGCCGCGCATAATGCCGAGCACGAGGAAGGCGCGCGCCATATCGCTTTGGCCGAGGGCGAGATTGTGCTCATCAGCGGAACTTACGACGAAAGCCGCGGCGAACCCCAAATCATCGCTGAGTCTGTTTCTATCGATTTCAACAATTCCGCCGCTGCCGAGCCGCTGCCCGAGCCGATGGAGACCGGGCCCATGGCTTGGGACTCCAACGACTATCCTCCTCCGCCGGACGACGACTGGCGCGCGCCGGCTGACGCTGACTTTCCGCCGCCCGCTGCGCAAGAGACCGCCCTCGGCGAGCCAGAAGACGAGGCTGTCGAAACACATACGCAGGCGCAGCGCGCGGACGATGCCGAGCCCGAATGGGTGAATGGCGACGGCCATCTGACCATGCCCGATGAGCGGGGAACAACGGCGCTTCCGCCCCGCCATATCGCCGTCGTGCTGGAAACCACAGACGAGCCCGAAAAAGACGAACGCAAGCTCCGCCGCATTCACAATACCCTGATCGGATATCCGGGCAGCGACAAGTTTTCGATCGTCATCCGCCGCGGCGAAACCGATATACCAATGGCATATCCCAAGCACTCGACGCAAATTTGCGACGCTCTCCTTGTCGATCTGCGTGAAATCGTCGGCGGCGCGGAATTTATCAGCGTTGACGACGCCGGCGCCTAAGGCCTGAATGTCGGCCGCATGGCGTCTGACCAAACGCGCCATTCAGCTTTGAAGGTCTCTGCAAAATCGTCTAAAATACGCGGACGAATTGTGCCTTGCGTCTGCATTATGTCGGCGCCGCGGCTACGCCGTGGCTGCGCGGAGACAGCCCCAATGAAACGAATTGCCGTCATAACTAGCGGTGGCGACGCGCCCGGCATGAATGCCGCGGTTCGCGCGGTTGTGCGCGCCGGCCTCGACCGCGGCGTCGAGGTGTTTGGCATTCGCCAGGCTTATCAGGGCTTGCTGGCTGGCGACATGGCGTTGCTCAGCAGCCGCGAAGTGAGCGGCATCCTGCAGCGCGGCGGCACCGTATTGCAAACCGCGCGCAACGGGGAGTTCAAGACGCCGCAGGGGCAGCGCAAAGGCAAGCGGCGGCTCAACGAAAACAACGTAGAAGGCGTCATCGTCATCGGCGGCGACGGCAGCCTTCGCGGCGCGCTGGCGCTGCACAACATGGGTGTGCCGACGGTGGGCATCCCCGCCAGCATCGACAACGACATTTGGGGCACGGACACCAGCATCGGCGTCGATACCGCGCTCAATACCATCCTTGACGCGGTCGACCGGCTGCGCGATACCGCGACTTCGCATAATCGCGCCTTTGTAGTTGAGGTTATGGGGCGCGACTGCGGCTACCTGGCGGTGATGGCCGGCATCCTGGGCGGCGCCGAAATTGTGGTCACCCCAGAGAACGGCGTCACCATGAATGAAATTGCCCTCTCGCTGGAAGACGCCTATATCCGCGGCAAGACGCACGCCATCGCCGTCCTGGCGGAGGGCGCGCCCTACCAAGGGCCGGACCTGGCGCATTTCCTCGAGCAGAAACATATCGGCTTTGAGATTCGATTGACGATACTTGGCCACACGCAGCGCGGCGGTAGCCCGACAGCTTTTGATCGTCTGCTGGCGACCCGCATGGGCGTTTACGCGGTGGATCTCTTGCTCGCTGGCGAAACCGGTATGATGGTAGCGCGGGTCGGGCGCGAGCAGGTCGCGGTTCCTCTGGCCGAATGCACCGCGCAAACCCGGCAGATTACGCCGGAGTACTTCGACCTGGCCCGAATTCTCTCGCGCTGATTGGCGCGGCGCTCATTCCGGCTTCGTGTCCGCGACATCGACAATCCGGCAATTCAGCAGGTCGATCAGGGCTTGTGTTTCGAGGCGCAGCTGTATGCCGCGCTGCCCGGCGCTGATCACGATATGCGGGCTGGCTGGGCCGCGCGAATCCAGGAAAACATCCCAGCGTTTCTGCATCAACGCCAGCGCGCTGATACCGCCGACCCGCAAGCCCGTCAGCCTCTCGGCGGCGGCATGCGGCGCTAGCGCCACCTTCTTTTCGCCCAGCGCCTTGGCCAGCCGCTTCATGTTCAGGCTGCAATTGCAGGGCAGCATGACCAGGACCGGTTTCTTCTTCGCCGGGCACTCCACCACCAGGGTCTTGAAGACTTCGCGCGCCGGCAATCCCACTGCGCGCGCCACCGCTTCGGCATCGCGTATCTGCGGGTCATAGTGGCGCGTCTCGTAGGGAATCGCCCGGGATTCCAGTAGCCGCATCGAATTGAGTTTCTTTGTCTTCGCCATTTCGCTTGCCCGGTTTCGGCCAATTCGCGCCAATCACTCAATCGCTGCCGCGCGGCTCGTACTGCCGCCGCGCCAGCCGCGCCATGATACCCGGCGCCAGGACGCCGCCCGCCAATATCAGCCGGTCGAAGAGGCTGAGCACGAGATGCCTCGGTTTGCGTTTGGCGGCTCTGACCAAGGCCGAAGCTACTTCATCCGCGGTCTTGGCGGGCAGGCCGCCGCGTGTAGCCTGCGAAGGTCCGAGCCGATTCTGATTGAATTCAGTCAGCGTGCGCCCAACCAGCACATCCGTCACCGCGATATTGTCTGCCTGCAACTCGAGACGCAGCGAACCCGCCAAGCTGGAAACGAAGGCTTTGCTGGCGGAGTAGGTCGCAGTAAACGGCGTATGAACCCCGGCAACCACAGACGAAATGAGCAGAATATGCCCGCCGCCGCCAGCGCGCATGGCCGGCACTGCGGCGCGTACGCTGTGCATCACGCCGTCGATATTCGTGCGCAGCACCGCCCGCAAATGCTCCCACTCGGCATCGGCCACCGCGCCGTGCTGCCCGACGCCGGCGTTTGCGACCAGGACATCCAGCCGGCCGAATCGCTCGACAGCGCGCTCGACTGCGGCTGAGAGGTCTTGCGCACTGCGGACGTCGCCCGCGACCGGCAGGAAGTCGCCGTGCGGCGCCGGCAGCCTGTCGACCTCCGCTCGCAGCGCTTCAAGCCGCTCCGCCTGCCGCGCGAAACCGCATACATGATAGCCGCCGCGCGCAAAGGCCAGCGCCGCCGCCCAGCCGATCCCGCTGGACGCGCCGGTGATGAGGACGACACCATTAGTCAAGATTAAATCCGTTCATCCAGGCTTGATACAGTCTAACGGCTTTGCGCTTGGCCCGGCCAGACCATCAGGAGACAACGGCTGCACAACCATCGCCGCGAGTTACTCGCCGAAGAGCTCGGGTAACCGCGATTGCTGGCTTCGGAAGCGCGCATTCGATCAGGCAAGCCATTATAACAGCGACTCCCGCCCAGGCTCGACAGCGGACAGGATGAGCGCGGATTCCACAGGATTTGACCCGCCAATGCCAATTCGGTAATATCGGCGTCAGTGGCATCGGCGCGTAGCGGGCACGATGGTCGGCGAAGACCGTCTCCGACGTCACTACGTGGTACGCAATAGCGCATGACTGTGGACAGAACGCAAGTGGACATTCCCGCGATGCAGGGCACAGACCATGTGGGCCATGCCGGTCGCCTGATATTCCTGCGGCAGTTGCGCCGGATGCAAGCGCATGAAGCCGGCAGCCGTACCGGCGAAGACATCGAGTCTGTGCATAAGATGCGGGTCGCGGTTCGGCGTATGCGCAGTCTGCTTCGTCTGGTCGGCGACTATTACCCGGGCAAGCCCATCGCTGTTGCCGGGAAAAGCTTGCGCCAGATTGCGCGCGCGTTGGGCGCAATTCGCGATCTTGATGTGCTGATCCTGGACCTGCAGGAATTCAGCGCGAGCCTGCCTCCCGAAGGCCAGCAGCACGCCAATGCGCTTGTCAGCCGGCTTGACCGCCGCCGCGCAAAACGCCGCAAGCGCTTAAACGCCTACCTTGATTCAAAGCGCTACGAACGCGCATTGCGCCAATTGGAGAATTTCGCCGGGAATAAGACCGGGCGCGCCAGCCGGAAGCTGCGTCCCCATCAGCCTCAAGAGTTGCGCCATGTGCTGCCCAGCCTGCTTCACCAGCGTCTGGCCATTGTAAGAGCGTACGACGCAGTGCTGCCAAACGCAGATGACACGCGCCTCCATGCACTGCGCGTCGAGTGCAAGCGCTTGCGTTACGCGATCGAGTTTTTCGCGCCGGTTCTTGGCGCAAGCGCGACAAGTTTCCTGGCGTTCGTGACATCAATGCAGGATGCGCTGGGCCGAATCAATGACATCGCCGTCTTTGTCAGCCGGCTGCAAAAGCTGAAGAAATTGTCGCCGGAGCAAGCCGCCATACTCGACGACTATATCGCCTGCCGAAACAAAGAACTCGCGGCGCTCCGCGTGACGTTCTACGAGCTGTGGGCGCGTATGAACACGCGCGTCCAGCGGCGCAAGTTTTCCGACGCTTTGCTCGTTTTGCGCTAGTTTCCCGTTCCGCTGCGCAGCCTGTGCGTGCCGGGCAGGCGCAAAAATTCACCGGCCGGCGCGCCGTCTACGAACAAAGGCAGGTAGCGATGCGCCTGCGGGTCCCAGACAGCCAGCGCAAACATATACTCGGCGCCTCGCTTGCGATCAGTCTCGCTGTCCAGGTAGAGTATCTGCCGATCATTGACGTACTCGCCGATATCCCAATGAGACGTTGCGTAGTATCCGTGCCGATGCGCCGCCGTGGTAAGGCGCCAGGCTTGCGCCAGCGCGCCATTGTCCGCTTCCAGCAAATGCAGCACGAACTGATAATCCTGATCCAGCTTCCGCATGGCTTGCCAAGTTAGCTGCAGCGTGATTGGCGTCGTCTTGTGTATTTGAGCCGGGAACGCTCCGCGAGAGAATACCCGCAGGCGATCGCCGAATACGTTCCCCGCGACGCCTTGTTCATCGGCGCTGAATTTGTCCGGCAGCCGCCGCCGACGGCTCAGATCGCCGACCCGGTACAATTCATAGCTGAAGGTCCCGTGATAATGCGCTCGGACCTTTTCGAATAGCTTGTGGCGCCCCAGGGAGGCGATCAGCTGCGTCTCGATCGGATTCACGCCCGCGGCCAGATAGGCTTCGCGCGCCTTCGCGCCGTAGACGAAGTGCGTCGCGCCAAGCGCCTCCAGGTCGTCGAGCGTCGTCGCCGCCGCATCAACGATCCGCATCTGCGGGAAGAAAAACGGCAGCCGCTCTTCGCCGGGCGCCAGCACAATCGGTTCGCGCGCAAATGAATTTGCGTCGCCCTGCAATCCCAGCACGACCTGCATAAGCGACGGGTTGAACACTTCATACTTCTTAAAGTCGTCGTCGAGTTCGTCCCGAAGGAGCCAGATCGTGTTCCAATTTGAGTTGGTGGCTGCCGCGACTGTGCCCGGCAGGCAGACCAGTAGCAGGGCGACGTGATACGCGCGGCGGAATCCAGCTCTCCAACGCTGTATTTTGTCTCGCCTGAAAATCGCCGCCAGACCCACCGCGCTCGGCAAACACAGCAAGGGCCAGACGGCAAATCCAAGCCGGAAGTGGTAGCTGTAAGAAATGTAGAAGGTAGCGAAGTAGGGCAGAGCCAGCAGGAGCGCCCAGAAGACCGCAATCAGCGGCGGCGCGGCCCGCGGACTGATTAAGCGCGCGACCGTCTCGCGCAAACCAAAGGCGATCAGCAACAAGCCGAGCGCGATGCCCAGCGCCTCCTCCGCGCGCAGATAACTCGCCGGTGGGTCCACGCGCGCGGGAAACAAGACCGCATTGGAAGCAAGCGCGCCGGCAACGACGAGAGCGACGCCGATGCCAACTGCTGTCAGTTCGCGCCGCCGCAGTCGATGCCGCAGCGCCAGCGCCAGGCAGGCGATCAGAGCCGCAACCAGCAGGGGCGCCAGGTAATCGCCATTGCGCAGCGCCCGCGTCAGCCAGATGGCCTTCGGCAGTGTGATTGCCTCGTGGCCGAGCAGCAGATTGCGGGCGTACCAGACCAGCCCCATAGGCAGGCATGCCAGCCCGGTCCAAAGCGCCAGCCTGAATCGCGCCAGCCAGCGACCCGGGTCAAACCGGCTGCGAATTAGCTCGACCGCGAGCAGCAACAGAATCCCCCAGACGAATGCGCCGGCGGTCGGCTTCGTGAAAAGCGCGATGCCCAACATGATGCCGGCCAGTCTCGCGTCCGCGCGCCGTGCGGTGTAGTCGTTATCCTCCCGCCAGGCGCTGAGAAAGAACATGGCCGTCATCGTCAGCGTGAACGTCAGCGGAATCTCCAGATCGCCGCGATATGCCCACTGCCCGACGTATGGATGCAAGCTCCACAGCGCGGCTGTGATGAGGCCGACGCGCCGGCTGACAGTACGTTCGCCCAGGAGATACGCCGCGAGAATGCTGCCGATGTGCATCAGCGGGATCACCATGCGCGCGGCGTGATCGCTTATCGCGCCGATCATCAACTGCACATACGCGAATTGAAGCTGCACGAATTGTGGATAGTAGCCGATGTCAGTCGGGATCATCCCTTCGAGAAAGAACAGCCGCGCTTGGGAACCATACACCCAGAGCGCGTCGTAAACTGTGAAGGGCCAGAATGCGGTGTGAATCAAGCGCAGGGCCACCGCGATCGCGATCATAGCGACGAGCAGCTTCTCGTCGAAGGCCAGTGGCGAATGCTCTTGGCGCGGGGCGGAGGCATAGCGTCTTCGTTTGCGCCAGGCGATCGCCGCGCCGGCCACTGAAATAATCAAGCTGCCAATCAGCACCCATTCGGCGGTCAACAGACGCAGGTCCAGTTGCGCGCCAAGCACGCCCAGTATCAGCATCCAGGCCGTTAGCCAGGCCGGACCCAGCGCCAGCGCCAGCGCCGCTGCCAGCGCGCGCGAGCGCCACTGTCGGGCTGAGAGCGCGGCCAAAGCCCAAGGCAATCCCACGCCGCCGACCATCCACAGGCCGGGGAGGAGCCCCGCCAGCGATTCTTCAATCCAGTACAGCGTGACCATCGGCTTTCGCGACGCGGATGTTTAGAAGGTACTCCGCCAGAGAAGTCGCACCGTACGCCGCCAGAAGAATCACGACCGGAAGCAGTGGCAGATAATAGCGCGCCCAGGGCAAGGGCGTCAGTTGCAGAGTCGCCAGCGCTGATATGCCCGCCCAAAGCAGAATCAGCAGCCGCATATCGGCCGAAACGCCTCGATTCCTCGCCAAAAGCCCGGCGCCGATGGCGCTTGCCACTAGACATAATATGCCGAGCTTCGTCGAGTTGCCGATGAGCAAGACGCCCGCCAGCCCCGAGGCCTCGTAGGCCATGATCTGCTCGCTGATTTCAGCGTAGCCTGCCCAATGCGCAAGCTCAAAATACTGGCGGGCTCCGACAAAAACATACCTGAAAAAGCCGATGATTTGCGCGCCAAAGGAGTCGTAGCCGCCGGCAGCTATGACGTGATTAGTCATGAGCGCTTCGCGCTCTTCGATGACCGCAAACGCCAGCTGCAAGGGCGCGGACCACCAGCCTGGATTCAGCAAGAGAAAGATGCCAATCGCCGCGAATCCAGACGCAATCAGCAGAAGCAATTCCCGCGACTGGCGTCGCCATTTGCGAGAGCGCAGCCAATGCCGCATCGGCGGAAGCGCGAGCGCCAGATAAAGGGCTGTTACCGCGACGACGTTGTGGTGTTTGGCGGCTAGCGCGAAACCGGCGCAGATGCCCAGCGCGAGATATTTCCAGGGTTTGCGGTCTTGCATTAACCAGGCCGCCGCCAGCAAGACGAGCGTCAGCCCCAGCAGGTGGCTGCCTTCCATCATCGCCCGCCGGCCGTTGATTGATATCGTGGGATGCAGCGCAAATGTCAGACTAGCCAGGTAAGCAGTCGGGCGATTAAGCGCGACGCGCGCAAACGCGAAAAATGTCGCTCCCGCCAGCGCCAGCTGCAGCGCCGAAAGCTGACGCGAACGGAGCAATAGAGCGGCATCAGGAAAGTGGTTGTCAGCCACATTGGCCCGGAAATCCCGGCTCCAATTCCACAGATTGTTTAAATCGCCGATTTCAAAGTCTAAGGTCGACGCCGCCCACCCATAAATGGTCTTGGACACGGTACCATTGATTAGACGATGCAATTGCTCTATGTCGCTGGATAGCGGGCTGCCGTCGTAGAGCACACGCGAAAAACCGGATTCGGCATTAATGTGAAAATAGTCGCGGCCCATCCATATCAGCGTAGACTCGTCGCCATGGAAGGGCGCAATCGCGGCGCCGGCCACGATGTAGATTGCCAGCAAACCCGGCCACAGCCAGTCAAGCCAACGGGGCATCACCAGACGCAAAGGCATATAAGTGCCGCCCGCCTTCCCGTTTCGCAATGACTCTCAAGATTCAGGGAACGATTCACTTGCGGGTATACCAAAAAGATCTCATTCGTCCTGTTGCGGTCTGATTTCCACAAGCAGATCGTTTTTGTCCACCGCTTGGCCCGCCTCAACATGAATGGCGCGCGCCACCCCGTCGATCGGCGATTTCAGTTCGTTCTGCATCTTCATGGATTCCAGCACCACAACCGTATCGCCCTTGTCTACGTTTGCCCCGCGTTCACAGGTTACGGAGACGATCAGCCCCGGCATGGGCGCTTTGACCTCACCCGAACCAGTCGCCTGCACGCCGCGCCGCTGCATCATCAGCATGGCGCGCTCGTCAAGCACTTGCGCCTCAAATTGACGCCCGCTCATCATGACTGCGACATGCCCCTCGTCGTCGTTTATAACCGCTTCCAGCGAGCGATTCGCGGTAATCACTGAAAAAAGATCGCCGCCGAGATTGAGAAAATCCACATCGCGCGTTTGTCCATTGATAAGGACGCTGCCGTCATGATCGATCTCAATTTCATAAGACTGATCGTTGATGAGCGTGACGTATTTCATCGGTGCATCCTCTCGAAGCGGCCCATCCACTTCCAGTTGCTGGCATCGCGCTTGGCCGGCGCAACCACCTGCGACGCCAACTGCCGCTTGCGATGGGCGAAGAGCGTGGCGGCAATAGCCACCGTCTCCAGCTCGCTGCTGGTCGGATCTTGCTCATAAGTGTTCATATTGAATCGGCGCTCGACAAAGGTCGTGTCGAATTGCCCGGCGATGAAACTGATGCTGTTCAGCAGATTGATATGGAAGGGGATATTGTGTTTCAAACCCATGATGCGATATTCGGAGAGCGCCCGCCGCATGCGCATCATCGCTTCCGAGCGCGTTTCTCCCCAAGTGATTAATTTGGCGATCATGCTGTCGTAGTAGGGCGTAATCTCGGCGCCGGCAAAGACGCCGTTGTCGACGCGCACGCCGGGCCCAGTCGGCAAGATCATGGTGCTGATTTGACCGGTAGACGGCATAAAATTTGCATAGGGGTCTTCGGCGTTGATGCGGCATTCGATCGCCCAGCCCTTAGGGTCCAGCAAGCTCTCCGTCGGTCCCATGCGCCGGCCGCGCGCGATGCGAATCTGCTCCTTGGCCAAGTCGACGCCGGTGACCAGTTCCGTCACTGGGTGCTCGACCTGCAGGCGGGTGTTCATTTCAAGAAAGTAGTAATTCTTGTCCTTGTCTACCATGCATTCGATAGTGCCGGCGTTGATATAACCCACGGACTCGGCCGCGGCGATCGCCATGGCGCCCATCCGCTCGCGCAATTCGCGGTCGACGAATACGCTGGGCGCCTCTTCCACCAGCTTCTGATGCCGGCGCTGTATCGAACATTCGCGTTCGCCCAGGTGTACGGTATTGCCATGCGCGTCGGCCAGAATCTGAAACTCGATATGGCGCGCGCCTTCCAGCAACTTTTCGACGTAGACATCGCCGTTGCCGAAGGCGCTTTCGGCTTCTCGGCGCGCGGTCGCCAGGGACTCGGCGAAGTCTTCTTCGCGATGGACCGGCCGCATCCCCGTGCCGCCGCCGCCGGCCACCGCCTTGATCAGCACGGGAAAACCGATGCCTCGCGCGGCATGGATTAGCTCGTCATCGGGCATGCCCGCAGTCGTGCCGGGTATCAGCGGCACCTTGTTTCGCCGGACGGCCGTACGCGCCGACTGTTTGTCGCCCATAGTCGCGATCGCGCTGGCAGACGGGCCGATCCAGACCAGGCCCTCGTCCATTACCTGCTGCGCGAAGTCGGCATTTTCGGCCAGGAAACCGTAACCGGGATGGATAGCATCGGCGCCGGTTCGGCGCGCCACCTCGATCAGCTTGTCCTTGCGCAGGTAACTCTCGGCCGGCCGCGGCCTGCCAATATGCACCGCCTCATCGGCATAGCGGACGTGCAGCGCCGTCCGGTCAACATCCGAGTAAACAGCCACCGTCGGGATGCCAAGATCGCGGGCGGCTCGGATGATGCGCACCGCGATTTCACCGCGATTGGCGATCAGAATCTTGTTGAAGGGTCCAGTCTGCAAAGTGATAGGCCTTTGTTATTCGCGCCGTATGTTAGAGCGGTATATTGCCATGTTTCTTTGGCGGGTTCTCATCGCGCTTGTTTTGGAAGACTTGCAGCGCGTTAATCAGCCGCGGGCGAGTATTGTGTGGCTCGATAATGTCGTCAATGAAGCCGCGGCTGGCCGCGATATAGGGGTTGGCGAAGGTCTCGCGGTATTCGGCCGCCAGCGCTTGCTTGCGCGCCGCTGGATCGTCGGCCTCCTGCAATTCGCGCCGGTAAATGATCTCGACCGCGCCTTCCGGCCCCATGACAGCGATCTCGGCCGTGGGCCAAGCGATGTTCAGGTCGGCGCGAATATGCTTGCTGTTCATGACGCAGTAGGCGCCGCCGTACGACTTGCGCGTCGTTACCGTTAGCTTGGGCACGGTCGCCTCGCAGAAAGCGAACAGCAGCTTGGCCCCGCTCATAATGATGCCGCTGTGTTCCTGATCGGCGCCGGGCAGGTAGCCGGGCACGTCTACGAAAGTGATCAGCGGCACGTTGAAGGCGTCGCAGGTGCGCACGAAGCGCGCCGCCTTGACGCTGGCCTTGATGTCCAGCACGCCAGCCAGCACCATCGGCTGGTTGGCAACAATGCCGACGGCCGTGCCGCCCAGCCGCGCGTAGCCGACCACGATATTGCCGGCGAATTCTTCGTGCACCTCGAAGAAGTGTCCGTCGTCGACGATCAGTTCAATGACTTGTTTGATGTCGTAAGGCTGGTTCGGGTTCTCCGGCACAATGCTGTCCAGGGCCGCTTCCGTCCGCAGCGGGTCGTCGGTCGTGGGCAGGGCGGGCGGATCTTCCATATTATTCTGCGGCAGATAACTCAGCAGTTCCCGCACCATCGTCAGCGCCTGCGTCTCGTCATCCGCGACAAAGTGGCATACGCCGCTGGCGCTGCCGTGTACAGACGCGCCGCCCAAGCCCTCAAAGGTGACGTCCTCATTGAGCACCTGTTTGACCACCTCCGGTCCGGTGATGAACATATAACTGCTGTCTTTGACCATGATGATATAGTCGGTCAACGCCGGGCTGTACACCGCGCCGCCGGCGCAGGGCCCCATGATGACGCTGATCTGGGGGATGACGCCGCTGGCAAGGGTGTTCTGCAAGAAAATATCGGCATAGCCGCCCAGGCTTTCGACGCCTTCCTGGATACGCGCGCCGCCGCTGTCGTTCAGGCCGATGACGGGCGCGCCCACCTTCATCGCCATTTCCATGATTTTGATGATCTTGGCGGCATGCGCCTCGCTCAAGCTGCCGCCCATGACCGTGAAGTCTTGCGAATAGACGTAGACCAGACGCCCGTCGATCGTGCCCCAGCCGGTCACTACGCTGTCGCTTAGCGGCCGGTTGCGGTCCAAACCGAACTTGTTGTTGTGATGGTGCACAAAGGCGTCCACCTCGCGAAATGAGCCGAGGTCCAGCAAGATTTCCAGGCGTTCGCGCGCGGTCTTTTTGCCCTTGTCATGCTGCCGCTGGATGCGCGCTTCGCCACCGCCCAGCTGGCTCTCGGCGCGTTTTGCCCGCAGCTGCTCAATCCTTGGGCTGATGGTCATTCACCTGCTCCCCGGTAACTGATGTCGTCTGCATTGATTCCGCCTTCGCTCATTTTATCACCAAGTCCAGCCGAGGGATTTGTGACGCCGAACGAATGCAGCCAACGAGTATAAGCGGCCGAGCTACTTAAATGTAGTGCCAGTCTGTTTACGCTCGACGATATCGACAGCAAGCTGGCGAGGTTGGCGCTACTGTTCTTCGGCGTCGCGCAGCGTTTCCAGCAGGTCGGTAGCCTTGTCGCGGACCGCGTCAGTCTCGGACATTACAATTATGTCTCGCAGCTCGGCTTTTATGTGTTCCCGCTCTTCGATTTGCTGCTGATGAAAGAAGTAAGCTGAGTCGTCAATGATGGCCCAGTCAAGAGGAATGTTTTCATTCTTCATCTCCTGCAAAACGCGCGATACGTCAGCCGGTTCAGTGTCGCATTTATGCCCCGCCGCGTTCATTGCTTCTTGCAGAGCGTTCCAAATCAGTCTGGCTTTGTGCGAATCGTAATCGCCAAAGGCGGTAATCGGGGCTGCATTCTCATAAGCCAGCGCGAAATAAATGGCGGCCCGGGGATCATCGGCGCCATATTCCTGCCATACCCGCGCCAGAATTGTCGACATTACTTCAAATGGAGGATACATGCTGCCTGTCCGTTTCGTTCTGTGGCTGAACACTCAAAGCGCGACCAAGCATCAAGAACGCCTTACGCTCAGCCAGCCACAACTGGCAAAGCCGGCGCGCAGCACAGCACCAGCTCCTTGACCGCGCGCACCTCGTCCAGACGCCTTACCGGCGCGGTATGCGGCGCGTTGAGCAAAGTCTGAGGATCCAGGCGCGCTTCCTCGGCGATGGCCTCCATGGCATCAACGAAGGCGTCCAAATCTTCCTTGACCTCGGTCTCCGTAGGCTCGATCAGCAGCGCTTCCGGCACGATCAGCGGGAAGTAGTTGGTCGGTGGGTGGAAACCGTAGTCCATCAGCCGTTTGGAGATGTCCAGCGCGTGCACGTCGTCGACATTTTCGACATGGCCCTCGAGCACAAATTCGTGCCCGCAGTAGCGCGGGTAGGGCACCGTATACGTTCGCATTAGCTTCGCGCGCAAGTAGTTGGCGTTGAGCACGGCATAGCGCGTCACATCGCGGATGCCGCTATCGCCATACACGCGGATGTAAGCGTAGGCGCGCAGGTGCATGCCAAAGTTGCCGTGGAAAGCCTTCATGCGCCCAATGCTCTTCTCGGGCATGACGAAGCCATAGAGGGGTGGTTCACCCCCCCCTAAATCCCCCCCCAGCGAGCTAGAGGGGGACTTGCTACTCCCCTTCCCTAGTTC
>VXLV01000095.1 GCA_009841405.1 Chloroflexota bacterium
GGGAGGGGAGCAAGTCACTGTGTGATGCATTGTAGTTTGCCTGGTCGGTGGCTCGGCAGCGCGCGTGTCTGCACCGAGATTCCAGAGAATCGCAGTGGATGAGCCGAGTCGTGACTTGCGTGCGGCTGTGGTAGGATGGTGCGGCTAGCATAAAGAGTTGCCAAACACAAGCATGACTGAAACAGTGGATGTGCTGATTGTCGGCGCTGGAATCTCCGGCATTGCGGCGGCCTACTATTTGCAGGAGCGCTGCCCCGGAAAGCGCGTCGCCATCGTCGAGGGGCGCGACGCCATCGGCGGCACCTGGGATTTCTTCCGCTACCCGGGCGTCCGTTCCGACTCCGACATGTACACCCTGGGTTATCGCTTTCGCCCCTGGACCAGCGACAAGGCCATCGCTGACGGCGCGGCGATTCTCGAGTACCTTCGCGACACCGCGCGCGAGTTCGGCATCGACAAGCGCATTCGCTTCAATCAGCGGGTACGGCGGATTGCCTGGTCGTCGGCTGCGGCCGAGTGGACGGTAGATATTGAGCGCGGCGAGGACGGGACGACGCAGCAGATGCGCTGCAAATTCCTGTTCATGTGCACTGGCTACTACCGCTACGATCAAGGCTATACGCCAGAGTGGGCGGGCGCCGACTGCTTTCAGGGAGAGATCATTCACCCGCAGCAATGGCATAACCGCGTGGATTACGACGGCAAGCGGGTGGTCGTGATCGGCAGCGGCGCGACTGCCGTGACACTGGTTCCGGCGCTGGCGGAAAGGGCCGAACACGTGACCATGCTGCAGCGCTCGCCCAGCTATGTCGTGAGCTCGCCATCACAGGACGGGCTTTCGCTCTGGCTGCATCAGCGCTTGCCCTTGAAGCTGGCGGCCTGGTTGGCGCGCTGGCGGCTGATCCTGCGGCAGATGTATTATTTCGCCGTTGCCCGGTCCAAGCCGCAGGAAACGCGCCGCTTGATTTTGCAGGGCGCGCGGGAGGCGCTGGGCGCGGACTACGATGTCGAGCGGCATTTTGGCCCGCGCTATAACCCTTGGGATCAGCGGATCTGCCTTGTGCCGGATAGCGACCTTTTCGAGGCGATAAAGGCGGGCGCGGTATCGGTGGTCACCGAGCGCATTGACCGCTTTGTCGAGGCAGGCATTCGCCTGGAAACGGGCGAGGTTTTGCCGGCGGATATAATTGTTACAGCGACCGGCTTGCAGATGAAGCTCATGCACGGCGTCGAGATTCTCGTGGACGGCGCGCCGGTGGAGCTGGGCGATACGCGCAGCTACCTGGGCATGATGTACAGCGGCATTCCCAACCTGGCGTCGGCTTTTGGCTATACCAACGCCTCCTGGACGCTTAAGGCGGAGCTGATTTGCGAGTACGTCTGCCGGCTCTTGAATTACATGGGGCGGCGGGGCTACGCTGAGTGCCGGCCGCGGCTGGGTGAGCAGGCGGGGGCGACGGAAGCTTTTGTCGACTTCACGTCGGGTTATGTGCAGCGGGCGCTGGACAGCCTGCCCAAGCAGGGTACGCGCCGCCCCTGGAAGGTGTATCAGAATTACTTGCAAGATCTGCTGCAGCTGCGCTATCGGCGGTTGAACGACGGCGTGATGGAGTTTCGGCGGATAGATTCTCAGGAGACTGGCGGCAGACTGTAGGGCTTGTCCGCTACTGGTCCTCGTCAGCCTGCTTTTTCTACCTCACCCCCCGGCCCCCTCTCCGAATCATCGGAGAGGGGGAGTCAGTGCTGGCGAGTTTCGTGACAATATGCTGCATTTCTCCACACTTGACCTTCGATTAGTTAAGTTACAGCGCAACGTCAGTTTCCTTAGCGTAAGATTTCAGCAGCGGACAAGCCTTGTAGGGGCGACATACCATGTCGCCCGAAACCACATTTCGCAGCGGCGGCGGGCGACCAGATTGGTCGCCCCTACAAGGATCGCCACTATTGCGTGCCTTGCCTGCGCTTAATTACTGACAGATACCAAGCTATAGATTGCTTGGTTGGTATTTCTGTGTTCTGTCGGAGAGGAATCAAGCGAAGAGTTCAAAGCCGCCGTCGGCGACCGCCTGCCGGAAGACCGCTTCGTCGAGCTTCAGGCCGTAGCCGGGCGCGTCCGGGATGAGGACCTGCCCGTCTTCGACGCGATAAGCCGAGGCGTCAATGCCGGGCGTGGTCGCCTCGTCCCATTCGACGAAGGTAAAGCCGCGTATCGCAGGCGCCAGGTGGCCGGTGACGTAGTTGCCCAGGTGCCGGCCGTAGTGGTGCGGCGCCGTGCGGACGCCCCACGCGTCCAGCTGCGCGCCGGTATCCAGCCAGTTGCTGAAGCCGTGGCTGAAGATGTCGTACTGGACGACTTCGACAAAGCCGGCGCGCGCCCAGTCCATCAGCGGCTCGGCCGCCCAGCCCTCGCCATCGGCGATCAGCGTGGCGATGCCTTCCGCGTCCAGCCAGCGGCGCAGCTCCGCATAGAGTTCGGGGTCTTCGTGGAAGGCTTCTTCCAGCCAGAAGACCTTGCAATCTGCGGTTTCCGCCAGGATGCGCTTGGCGATGTTGAGAATGTAGCCGTTGTTGGCGTCGATCATGATTTGGGATTCGGGGCCGACCGCCGCGCGCACGGCCTTGATGACCGCGATGTCGCGTTTGACGCCGGCTTCCAGCGGCATGTGGCGGGCGCCGCGCCCGACCTTGATCTTGAAGGCGCGATGACCCTTGTCGTAGCCGTCGCGGGCGTGCCCGGCGATCAACGCCGCGCCCGCGTCGTCTTCAGCCAAGCGCAGGTCGTTCATGTATAGAGACGTATCGTAGCAAGGTACGCGCAGCGGCTGAGCGAGGGTGGCGTCGTCCGATGCGGCCAGCGCGTAAACCGGCTTGCCTCGCAGCGCGCCCGCCAGGTCCCAGACAGGAAATTCGAAGGCGCGCCAGTCGGCGGCCACGCTGCCGTCGTCGGGACGCAGATTCGAGACCGGCACGCCCAAGAGCCGCTCGGCTTCTTCGGCGCTGGCGAAGCAGAGCCCGAATCCGGAGGCGCCGTCGCTGGTGGTCAGGCGCATCACCCGAAGTTCGACCTCGATGCCGTGCATGTTCAGGCGGGCATTATTGCCCGCCGCTCGTGGCCGCCTTCCTGACAGGGGCGCGGATTCAATTCGGTCGATTCTTGGCTCTGCCATGCGCTTAGCTCCCCGACTCGCCAAAGATGACGCCGGTAGGGATGACATCGGCCGCTTCGCCGCGCCGCAGCGCCTCGGCTGTACTGAGGATGCTGGCGAAGTCGTGGCGCGGCTGAAAGCCGAGCTTGCTCTTGATCTTGCTCAGGTCAAGCTCAAAGTAATTGTGGAAGGGGACGCGGGCTTCAGCGACGGTCAGATTGTAGCGCTCGGCCAGTATGGGCGCGATTTCGCCCCAATCAAAGATGGCGGCGCCGGCCAAGTTGAAGATTTCACCGACAGCCGCGTCCTTGTCGATCGCCAGCGCCAGGCCGTCGGCGATGTCGCGGACGTCGCCGAAGTGCTGCCGGTAGGGAACGCCGTTAGGATTGAGGCTGACCAGCAGTTTTTCCTGGCCATCCCAGCCTGACAGCAGGGCGTCGATCATCTCGCGGACGCTGGGGTCGCCCGGGCTACGGCTGTCCTTAAGCTCGTGAGACTCGCTGTTGCGGTAGGTTTTGCAGGCCGTGCTGTAAAGAAAGAGCCGCGGCAAACCGGCGCCGTTGAGAAATTCGCTGGGCTCGATCACGGTGGAGAAGCGCATGACACAGGTGGGGACGCCATACTGGTAGTGATAGACCATGGCCAGTTCTTCGCCCAGCCACTTGGTCATCAGGTAGGACATATCAGGATAGTTGCCGACCATGTCTTCGCTGATGGGCTCTTTGAAGTAGCGTCCGTTGACGCGCGCGTCCCAGTACACGCCTTCCGTGCTGGCGTAGACGAAGCGGGCTAGATTGGGCAAGTCTTCGCGAATGCACTCAAGGATGTTGAGCGTGCCCATGGCGTTGATGTCGAGGTATTCGCGCGCGGAGAAGGGGCCCTGAAAGGCGGCCGCCAGATGATAGATGGCGTCAACGCCGGCGACCGCCTGGCGCACATCGTCATAGTTGCGGAGGTCGCCGTAGACGGTTTCAACGCCTTCGTACGCGTCCAGCTTGCGCGCGCGGCTGGCGTCGGCGGGGTAGACGAAGCTGCGGATGGAATAGCCTCTGTTCAGTAGACGAATGACCAGATTGGCGCCGATGCGGCCGGTGGCGCCGGTGACCAGAATCTTCATGTCGCTGCCTTTCTCGGAATTTCCGATTGTTTGACGCAACTCCTATATCGATGAACGTCAACACACTTTTACCACCGAGGACACAGAGAAACGATGAGGACACAGAGGGTTTGCCATTGCTTCGACGCGCAGGCGATGAATCTGGTTGCCCTTCGTTTGGAATTGCTGTTGCCACTACACTTATGATTTGCTGTTCTCGATGACCTCAGCAATTCCACGTAGGTGGTGCGAAGAGAAATGGCAGTCTTTGGCGAGCGCGGACGAGCCAATGGCTCGCCCCTACAACCTAGCGATGATTTTGGAGATTGAGTTGAGACAGCAATCATTCTCATTACTTACTTGGAATTACTTCTGTGGCAAGAGTTCTTGTGACTTGCCAAGCGCTGCTCCCGCATTTATGGCGGCGCGCCGGGCGAAGGATTCGCGCTACTGTACCCAATAGGAAGGCTGATGGCAAATGCGTACAGGCGCGGGGCGGGCTGCGGTTTAAGCCGCGGCTATAGACTGATTTTCATGACGATGTCTTGGGCGTGATTGCCGAATTTGCTGCCGAAGATATTCAGACCGCCGCGGTTTTGCGCCTTGTCGTCGACGCCGATGCGAACGCGGATAGAGGGCTGGTCCATCAAGTTCAAGTCACCAATGGTCAGATCCGATATTCGCGTGCCGTCGATGGTTGCGCCTTGCTTGTCCACCTGCCAGACTTTCAGCAGGCCATATTGGGTATTCCAGTCTGCCCACCAGGCCGGCGTCAGGCTGCCGCGTTTGTCGCCATAGTCTGAGGGCGAGGTCCATTCGCCGATGCGATGGCCGTTGATCTCGAGATATATGTCGGAGGGCCACTCGCCCGCGGACGGGGCCGCTTCGGAACAGATTTCCATGCTCAGCGAGAGACGCTTGGCTTGGCCCTGGCCTTGGGCGCGGTTAGGAAAAATGTACTCCAGGTAGCCATGCGAGAGCCAGACCAACTGCGCTTGATAGCGGCGAGGATCAAAGAAACTGATGACATCGTCGTATTCGCCGATTAGCGCGTCTTCGGCGGCCATGCCGCAGGGGGAAACCACGTGGTGATCGACAAAGGCGCCGACTGGCATTTGAATTTCGAATTGATCGGCCGGGTCGTATGGGGATGATCGGGAGAGGCGCAGCACGACGATATCATAGAGGCGGGTGAAGATTCGCTGGCGGCCGCGAATGCCGGGCGCGGTATGCGAGTTCACCAGGCCGGAGTTTTCCAGGCGTTTGAGGTGCTGCGAAGCGGTGGCGATGGGCATGCCCAGGTCTTTGGCGATTTCGGAGAGGCTGGCTGTGCGGGTCACCAGGTAGTCGAGGATGTGCTGCCGCGGTAGCGAGGCCAGGGCCTTGGCGATGGCGATATTCTGGTCCAGCGATGAGGGGTCGTTTCCGACAATCAGCGTTCTGCCAGACTGGTTGGATTCATGCGCTTCCGGCTCCATCTTCCGCCTCATGTCTACGTGATTTTGCGATTATATTCCGAAGTATCTTTCGTATTTGTAGAAAATACAACGGTCAAGTCTTGTGAACTGTATGCCTTTTTCTTGACATGTCGACGACGTTCAGCTAGGATTGTTTCGCAAACACAAATAACACAAGTGATTCCAAGTAAGTGGTGAGAATGTTGAGGCGCCACAGTTTTACCCCATCCCCCGGCCCCTTCCCCAGCAAGTTAGGGGAGAGGAGCGCTCCAAGCGGGCTAGGTTTTCGCACGACTACAACTCAAGTAGCGAGTTGATGAAGATTGCCAAATGCTATTGTTGAGACAGCTTAGACAGCCTGGCGCTTGTTTTGCCGATACGGGCGCCGCCTGGCACACGCGCGTCAGTCCGGGCGGTCGCGGCTGATGACCACCATTAGCATGGGGCGGATTGTCGATTTCCTGCTGGGACTGCTGGAAGTTTTCAATCCCATCGTCGAGCCGTATCGGCGCTTCCACGAGCGGCTGCCGCGCAAGGCGCAGCAAACGGTCACCGCGTTTATGTTCATCCTGCCCTTCGGCATCTTATACGCCATCTTTACGATCTTGCCCATTTTCCAGACCTTTTGGATCTCCCTGCACAAATGGGAGATCATGGGCACGAATATCCGTTACATCGGGCTCAGGAATTTCGAGCGCCTGCTAACGCGAGATACGCAATTTCACCAAGCCTTTGCGCAGACGATCCTCTTTGTCGCTCTGACGATTCCGATCATCTTTGTTGGTCTCTTCTTCGCGCTGATGCTCAACCGGCCGGTCAAGGGCATCGGCGTCTTCCGCACGATATTCTATCTGCCGAACATCATCGCGGTGACGGTCATCGGCTTGATTTGGTCGCGGGTTTTCGCTTCATCGGGTCGGGGTTTAATCAACGCTTTCCTGGAGCAATACAACGCTGGTCCGATTCCCTTTCTGGATCAGGGGGATTTGGCGACGCTGGTCGTCGCCTTCACGACGCTCTGGTGGACGGTCGGATTCAGCATGCTGGTGTTCCTGGCGGGCTTGCAAGATATCTCGCAGGCGCTCTATGACGCGGCCAAGGTCGACGGCGCCAACCGCTGGCGGCAATTCCGCCATATCACGATCCCGGGCCTGCGCCGACCCTTCGCCTTCTTGTGCATTTTGCAGGTGATCGCGTCCTTCCAGATATTCGGTCAGGTCG
Source organism: Chloroflexota bacterium (assembly GCA_009841405.1). Lineage (GTDB taxonomy): Bacteria > Chloroflexota > Anaerolineae > Aggregatilineales > Phototrophicaceae > UBA6055. Next base: position 6,921 of record VXLV01000095.1, read on the forward strand.
ATGTCATGACCGGCGGGGGTCCGGCCGGCAATACGCGCACAATCGTCTACAACATCTTTGAGACCTCGTTTCTCTATTTCCAAGTGGGTTACGGCACGGCCATGGCTGTGATAATGTTCGCAGTTTTGCTGGTGATTTCACTCTTTCAACTGGCGCTGTTTCGCGATCAGGGCCTGGGGAGCTAGAGATGACGGCTGTTGGCGCGGACCTGCGACGCAGACGCTTGCTGATACAACGACGGCAGGGCAGCATGTATGTGCTGGCCGTGGGCTTGTTCGCGCTGGTTTGGATGCTGCCGGTAATTTGGACCCTGGTCACTTCGTTCCGGCCCGAGCCGGCCTTGCAGCGCAATCTGGCGAGCTTGATTCCCTATCCCTTCACCATCGAGAATTGGACTTTCATCCTCCAGAGCAGCCAGCTGTGGAAATGGCTGGGCAACAGCGTCGTCGTCTCCACCACGCATACGCTGGCGCAGTTGATCGTCTGTTCGCTGGCGGCCTACGCATTTGCGCGCCTGGATTTTCATTTCAAGCGCCCACTCTATGTATTGGTTTTGATGGGCTTGATGGTGCCCTTTGAGGCGACCTTCCTTCCCGTCTATTTATTGTTCTCCAATTTGAAATTGCACAATACGTTGATCGCCTTGATATTGCCGGGGATCGCTTCGTCCTTTGCCGTCTTCTTGTTGACGCAGTTCTTCCGCGGCATTCCACTGGAGTTGGAAGAGGCGGCGATGATGGATGGCGCCGGGCGTTTTCGCATTTTCCTCATAGTCATCCTTCCGCTGTCTACGCCGGTCATTACTGCCCTGGCGATTTTCACGTTCCTCGGCAACTGGAACAGCTATTTGTGGCCCATCATCTCGGCCACGAGCAGCGAAGTCTACACCATTGTCATTGGCTTGCGAAAACTGAACCAGGCCTGGGGAGACGTCAACTTTTATGGTCGCGATATGGCGGCGGCTGTCTTCACGGCATTGCCGATAATCATCTTCTTCTTTGTTTTCCAACGCCGCATCATCAGCGGCATCGCGATAAATAGCGGCATCAAGTAGAGAGGAAGGCCTATCGACTAGTGACAATCGCGACTTCTGTTTAAGTATCTAGAACTATCCCGAAAGGATGCAAATCATGTACAGATTGAGAACTCTACTGGTCGTGGCAATGCTTCTCGTGTTGGTAGCCGTACCGGTCGGCGCGCAGGATGCCGTTGAGATTGATTTTATGCGCTTCTTCGGCGAATGCGCCGACGAATTTGGCGAAACCACCGATCTGTCCGAGGCCTATGGCGAATGCGGCATCATTCAGACCCTGGCCAATTCCTTCAATGCGACGCAAGACGAAATCCACGTCAACACGATTGTCGTGGACTGGCCTGGCGTTACCGAGCTTAACGCGAACCTGGCCGCCGGCACGCCGCCGGACATCATGGTGCTGCATGGCCGCCGCATTCCGAATTACGCCTCGCGCGGTTTGCTGACGCCGCTGAGCGATGTGCTCGCTGGCGCGGGCATTGACGCCGGCGACTTGACCGACAGCGCTCGCGGCTTCGTCGAGTTCAACGGCGAACTCTATGGCATTCCGCTTGATCTGCACGGCCACCTCTGGCACATCAATGTTGACCATTGGGCTGCGGCCGGTCTGGTCAACGACGACGGCACGCCCGATATCCCCTACGGCATGGACGAATTCATGTCGCACGCCGAGACTTTCAAGGAAGCCACCGGCATGCCCTTCCTCGGCATGTGGACCAATGGCCTGAGCCGCAACTGGATGGCGCTGGTCTATCAGCAAGAGGGCGGCACGGT
>VXLV01000107.1 GCA_009841405.1 Chloroflexota bacterium
GTCGATATCCTGGGCTGCGCGCGCGACTGCCTGGATGCGTTGGCGGCGGGGGCGCCCGACGACGTGGTCAGCCCGGCGCGTCCAGCGCGGGGCAGACGCGGGCGCCGGGCCATGGTGTTCGCCATTGATTGCCCCAGCGGGGTCGACTGCGACAGCGGCAGAGCCGACCCGTCTGCCCTGGCCGCCGACATCACGATGACATTTATCGCGGCCAAGCCGGGGCTCTTCGTTTTTCCGGCGGCCGCGCTCGTGGGCGAACTGGTCGTGTCGCGGCTCGGAATCCCGCAGGACTTGCCGGCGCTGGAACGGCTGCCGGCGCGGGTGGTCGATGGCGCGCTGGCGGCCGCGCTATTGCCGCAGCGACCGCTGGACGGGCACAAAGGCACATTTGGCAAGGTTATGCTGGCGGTCGGATCCGCCAATTACATCGGGGCGGCGGCGTTGGCCGGCGAATCCGCCTGCCGCTCGGGCGCCGGGCTGGTTACAGTCGCCGCCACCAGCCGGGTCGTTGGCATCGTGGCAGGACAGCTGCGCGAGCCCACCTGGCTGCCGCTCGCAGATACAGAAGGCGCGATAGCCGAATCCGCCAGCGGCGCGCTGGCCGAGGCGGCGCAAGCCTACCAATCGCTGCTGATTGGCTGCGGCCTTGGCCTGCACAAGTCGACCCGCGCCTTCGTCTGGCGGCTGTTGAACGCCGACGCGCTGCCGCCGCTGATCATCGACGCCGATGCGCTGAATGCGCTCAGTTCGCGGCCGGACTGGCAGCGGACTTTGCCGCCCCATACGATCCTCACGCCTCATAGCGGCGAGATGGCGCGGCTGACCGGGCTGGCGATGGAAGAGATCCAGGCCGATCGCTGGCGCGTGGCGCGCCGCTTCGCTGAAGCATGGAACCTTGTAGTCGTGCTGAAGGGCGCGCACACGATCATTGCCGCCCCGGACGGCCGAGCGAGCGTCATTCCCTTCAAGACCGATGCGTTGGCGACGGCGGGCACGGGCGATGTATTGGCGGGCTTGATCGCCGGGTTGCGCGCGCAGGGCGCTGCCGCCTACGAGAGCGCTTGTCTGGGCGCATACGTTCATGCGCTGGCCGGCGTTTTGGCTGCCGAGCGCGTCAAGAACAGCCGGAGCGTAATCGCCGGCGATTTGCTCGACGCTTTGGGCGACGCCTTTGATCAAATCGAGGGCAACTAGCGCCCTTCCTCGATTCTGGCGCGCGCCTGCGTCTTGGCCTCATCAATGGCGGCCTTCGACTCAAGCTCGGCGCTGGCGGCACCAAACTGCGTCAGGTCGCGCCGGCGGACTGCCCCGCGCTTGGTGATATGCAGCAAGGCGTAAATCGCGCCGCATATCATGCCCAGCACGATTCCCGCGAAGGTCGCGTTTTCGTTAAGCCGGGGCGCTTTCATCGGGCTCGGGCGGCTGAGCATCGGGCGCTTCGGGCATGACAATCCCGCGCAGCAAAATCAGTTCGCGCAGAAAAGCCAGAAGGCCCGCCAGAAAACTCTTGATCTGTATTAGGGGGTCCACCGCATTGGTGTTGATGAATTGCGCGGTCGCCTTGCTGAGGCGGGTCGTTTCGCGGGCATTGTCCAGGATGGGTTTGACCTCCGACCGCAGCATGATGAGAAAGCCGGCGACTTGCAGCAGCAAGACCGTGACCGCCGCGACAATCAGCAGCGATTCCAGCAGCAAGACGACAAGCAGAATATCGCGGAAGATCTGTATGACCGGCGCCCAGGCAGCGGCAGCGGTCAAGGCCGCGAGCAGCGCGCCCAGCATCAGCAGCAGGATCAGCAGCAGGCCGATGATCGCTGTAATCTTGATTAGCCGGCCGATCTTGATGCCGCTCGATTCGTGTTCGGGCGCGGGCGCCGGTTGGCTGTCGCCAGGCTCGCTGTCAGGCATGGTCTAACGCCGCGAAACCGGCGTGGTCGGCTCGGCAGTCAGAATATGCGCGAAGATCAGCAGGGCGAAGGCGCAAATTGAGGCGGGCAAGAGATGCAAGACGCCGATCTTGAGCAACTCGACATGCAGGTAGCCGCCGATGTATTGACCCAGCAAGAAGCCGAGCCAGCCGGTGACGATGAAGAGCACCATGCGCCGCGGGCCGCCGCCCATTATCACGTGGAACGCCAAGCCGTACATTGTGGCGATCACAAAGGCGAATATGAATATGGGGTTCGGCATGGTAGTTGCGATTCGACAATCCAGAATGGTAAAATCCAAGATTAGTGTAGCATAAAGCGTGAATACAGTCACGCCGCGGCGGCAGAAGCCATGAATGTTATCGACCTCGAAATCCTGATTCCAGCCTCGCCGGAATTCATTTGGCGTTTTCTGGGCGACCCGGCCGCGCTGCCGCGCTGGCAAGAAGACGTGACATCGGTGTCATTTCTGTCGACCCAGCGCGAGGGACAAGGCACGCGCTGGCGCGCGACGTCGGACAAATCAAACGATATCGTCGTCGAGGTCAGCGCCTGGTATGACACGCTGGGTTATGAGTACCGGCTGATGGATGGCGCCAGTTACGCCGAGAATCAGGGCCGCCTGCGCCTGCACGAGGTGGCGGACGGCACTCTTGTCCGCTGGACCTTCCAATACGAGTTGGGCGGCGTGTTTGGCGGCTTGCGCAATGCCATGCGCCTGAAGCGCAGCACGACCAATCAGTTGCAAGCCAGCTTGCGCAATCTGCACCAGCTGATACTTAAAGAATCCGGCGGCATTTCGACGCACGAAGCCAAAGCGAGCGTGCGCGACGCGCCAGATGTCGATGAGCGGCTCAGCTACCAGCCGCGGCATCCGTCGGCCTTTCTCGAAGCGGCGGAGGATGAGTCGACCGCGGGCGATGCGGAGACCGCTACTGACAAGCAACCGGCCTTCCGTGACCGTTTCCTTGCCGAGCCGCTTCCAGCCGTGGCTGACACGGACACAAAGCCTAACCCGGTTGTGCTATCGGCCGCCGATGAAGAAGCGTTGCTGGCGGCGCCCCCGGTCGCGCCGGACGACACCAAGCCGATTCAAGTCTTCCCGCCGCCTGCCGCAGCGCCTGAGCGCCCGGCCCCGGCGCCGCTTCCGCCAGAGCCGCCGCCGATGCCTGAAAGACGCGCGCTCGAACCGCCGCCGACGCCGGAAAGGCGCGCGCCCGAACGCGAACCCTTGACTATGCCGGCAGCGCCCAACCCGCGCGACAGCGCGCACTTGAGCGTGTTTGAGATCTTCGGATTGAAAAAGCCGAGCGAATCGAGTTCCTGGTCGGCGCCGGTCGAGTCTTCGCCACGCGCCGAGCGAGACTCGACGCCTCCAGTACTTTATTCGCCGCCCGACCTTCCGGAGACGGCGCCCGACCGGGAGTCTCCGCCGGAAGCAGAGGCGCATGGCGCGCGCGACGGGATCGTCATCGGCTGGCGGAGACGGTCGCGCCGACGCCGGCCGCCGATACGATCGCATAATTGAGCGGGCGGCTTGCGCGAGTCAGTGGCAAGCGTCATTGAGACTGTGATGCAAAATCGCCCGCATTGCGCGAGCGACATTCAGTTGCGTACTTTTGGGTGGACGAAGGGGCTCGAACCCTCAACCGCCTGAACCACAATCAGGTGCTCTGCCATTGAGCTACGCCCACCATGGATTAGCGCGCATCATAACATAAGTCGCTTGCGGTTTCCAGACTCAGGTCAGCGCTTGATTTGGCGGCTGCGGCGACTTTGGTCAGCAGCAATAGCTGAGCCGCGCTGCCTTGAAGCGCGACAATCTCGGATTCGACATGAAAGGCGTCGCTCGCGATCAAGTCGGCGCAAGCGCGCCCGCTGAGGAAGTCGTCGCGCTGGCCCGTGATGCGATACAGCCGCCTGATCAGCGCCGGCAGGATGCCTCCGCCTGCCAGCCGGCCCGCCAGGACAATCGCGACGCGTCCGGACGGCGCGAGCGCACGCTCCATTTCCGCCAGGACGGACGCGCTGAAGATGAAGGGCGTTGGGAAAGTGCAAACAATAGCTGAGAATGAATTGGACTTGCACGGCAGGCGAAAGGCGTCCCCGCGTATGAGGTTGGCGGCCATGCGGTCGCGACTCAATTTGCGCTGGGCCAGTTTGCCCATCTGGGGAGAGAGATCAAGCGCGACCGTGCGGTAACCGGCGCGCAGCAAGTCCAGTTGCAAGTCCCCGGTCCCGTGCGCCAATTCGAGCACGAGTCCGGTTTCCGCGGCCGGCAAATGGCGTAGCGCCGCCCGCTGCCAAGACCGCCAGTGTCCAAGCGAGACGGCGCGGCTGATGAGGTCATAGGAGAAAGCGCATTCGTTGTAGAGCAGGCGAAAGAACAGTCGCCAAAACTTGTTCAGCATTGAGCGAGCGCGTGAATGGCGTCGGCAGGGCTGTCGGTGATGATGCCGTTGACGCCCAGGTCTTTCAGCGTGCGGATACGCTCGGCATCGTTGACGGTCCAGGCGTTCACCAGGAAACCGGCGTCGCGCGCCCAGCGCATGTAGGCGGCGTCAATTTTCTCATGCCACGGGTGCCGCGCTTGGTGCGGGACGTTTTCCATAATCGGTGAAATGGCGCGTCCATGCAGATAACCCATCATCACATCCGGGCAGACGGCTTCGAATCGTTGCAATAGCCCGGCGTCAAAGGATGAGACAATCGTCGAGTCTGTCATGCTGTGACGCCGAATGCAGTCGACCGCCGCCTGCGCAAGGACGCCGCCATCGTCCGAGCGAGACTTGAGCTCGACATTGAAGTAGAGCTTGTCAGCGAAGGCGGCGAAGACTTCGTCGAGGGTTGGGACGCGCTCTCCCGCGAAGTCGTCGTGGAACCAGGCGCCGGCGTCTAGTCGCTTGATTTCCGCCAGTGTCATGTCGGCGGCCTGGCCGCTGCCGTCGGTAGTGGCATCAACTGTGAAGTCGTGAAGGACGACGATTTGGCCGTCACGGGACAGGTGCGCGTCCAGTTCGACGCCGTCGGCGCCTTGATCGACCGCCAGCTGAAACGCAGCCAGGGTATTCATCGGCGCCCCGGCCATGGCGCCGCGATGGCCGAACACGAGCGGTCGGCGCGCAGCGTAGGCTTCGCGGATTGTCGGACGCGTGTGTGAGGGCATAACGGTTTCCTTGCCTATATCAGGATCTGAACCTGGCCGTTTTCGATACGCGCCTTGAACCAGGGCACATCCACTTCGGCCGGGCGGCGCGTTGCTTTGCCGTCGCGAATATCAAAGCGCGCGCCATGTCGCGGACACTCGATCTCAAAGTCAATCAGTTTGCTGGGCCGGTCGCGCTCGTCAAAGGCAAGCACATTGCCGTCATGGGTGCAGAGATCTTCGATGGCGTAGATCGTGCCGCCGATATTGAATACTGCGATCCAACGTCCGGCGACGCCGAATACGTCGCGCTGGCCGGGCGGCAACTCGCTTTCGCGGCAGAGCGTGATCCAGTCAGCCACGGTCGTCGCGCCCTTCTACCGCCAGCGCCCATTGTTCCTGGCCGATCTGGCCATAGGCGCCGACGACCAGGACTTGCAGCGGCAGCAGCGCGCATTTGACGCGGTTGATGCTCAGCTTGAGACCAATGTCGTCGAGCAGCTCCTGCTTATCGATTTGTCGCGCCTCCGGCAGGGTCATGCCGCGCAATCGTTCGCCGAACATCGAGGCCGAGGCCTGGCTAATCGCGCAGCCTTCGCCGTCCCAGCCGACGTCCGCGATGACGCCGTCTGAGTCCAGGCGCAGGGTGAGCCGCAGGCGATCGCCACAGAGCGGATTGGATTCCTCATGGTCGAAATCGTTCGGCGTCAGCAGTCCCCAATTGCGCAAGTTGCGGGCATGATCCAGGATGAGTTCTCGATACATCTCTTCCATTGGGGCACCCGAATCAGCTGCGGCCTGGACACAAGAGCGCGTCGAATGGACGCGCTCATTATTGTAGCATTTGCCCGCCTGGCCACGCAATGCAGGAGACGGCGCCGAGTTCAGGCGATGATCTTCGCTTCGATCTCGTCCATCAGGCGCTCGCGCACGCGCTCAAAGGGGATGCGCTGCAGGAGTTCGTCGAAGAAACCTTCGATGATCATCAGCTGGGCTTGCGGCCGCGTGATGCCGCGACTCATCAAATAGTAGATCGGCTCTTCTTCGAGCGTGCCAAAGGTGGCGGCGTGGGAGCAGGCGACATCGTCCGCCTCAATCTCCAGGCCGGGTATGCTGTCCATGCGCGCTTCGTCGCTGAGCAAGAGATTGCGGCAGACTTGGTAGCCGTCGATTTGCTGCATCTTGGGCAAGGACTTGATCATGCCCTGCCAGAGCGTGCGGGCGTTGTCGCGCGCGGCGCCCTTAAACAAGAGATCGGTGTTGGTGAGGGGCGCGTTGTGATTCTGCTGAGTATCGAGATCGAAGAATTGTCCGCTGTCGGCGAAGAAGAAGCCGCTGACACGCGCGTTAGCGCGCGCGCCCACGGTATCGACTTCGATGAAGGCTTTGGTGAGGCGACTGCCCATCACGCCGTTGACCCAATCGAGCTGCGCGTCGCGGCCGACGACGCCGCGCTGATGGCTGAATTCAAATGTTTCGCGATTCCAGTCTTGCAGCGATACGTAGCGCAGGTTGCCGGCGTCGCCGACGATAAGTTCCGTCACGCCGATATAGGCCGACTGCTGCGCGCGGTCTGGCGACGCGTATTCGACTTGCATGGTCGCTTGGGCATTCTCTTCCAGCACGACCAGGACGTGGCCCAAGCCGGCGCCGGCCGCCGTGTGATAACAGACGACATGCAGCGGCAGTTCGGCTGCGACATTGCGCGGCACGTAGACAAAGACGCCATAGTCCCAGAGCGCGGCGTGCAAGGCGGCGAATTTGCCGTCGGCGGGCGTCACCGCGCGGGTCATCAAATGCGGCTTCACGAGGTCTTCATGCTCGCGCACGGCGGTGCGCAAATCGGTGAAGATCACGCCCTGGCGCGCCAGCTGATCGGCGAAGTCGTGACTTGCGATCTGGCCATCGACGAAGACAAGCAAGCCGCCCTGCTCGTCTCCGGTCAGCGGTTCCAGGTTTTTCGCCGGCACGGCGCTGGCGTCCGCGCCGTTGGCGGTGATGCGTTTGTCGGCTTCATCCCAACGAATGTGGCGGTAGTCGGTGCGGCGCCACTCTTCTTCCATGTAGGGCATGGGCAGGGATTGATACAGCGCCCAGGCTTCCACACGGCGCTCGCGCAGCCAGCCCGGTTCGTCCCGGTCGCGGCTCAGCGCTTCGACTTGTTCGATGGTGTAACTCGGCGCTTGCGGAAGCGACGAACGTCTGCGTACAACTGGCACGTGTCTTCTCCTTCTAGCTGCGGCTGGCGGCCGGAGACATTGTGGGCAGCTTACCCCACCCCCGGCCCCTCCCGACATCTCTATGTCGGGCATCCGACGAGTCAGGGAGGGGAGCAACACACTTTGAGACGCAAGCTATAGTGCGTGGGTGGTGGCTTTGCCGCGCGTTTGTTTGCAAGTCATTTTGCGGCGGGTTAGCCGATAGAGCCTTCCAGCTGGATCTGAATCAGCCGGTTGAGTTCGAGCGCGTATTCCATCGGCAATTCCTTGACCAGTGGTTCCAGGAAGCCGTTGACGATCATGGCGTTGGCTTCGTCCTCGCCCAGGCCGCGGCTCATCAGGTAAAAGAGCTGGTCTTCGCCGACTTTGCTGACCGACGCCTCGTGGCCCATGGTCACATTCTTGGCGTCAATCTCTATCGTCGGATAGGTGTCCGAGCGGCTGAAGTCATCGAGGAGCAGGGCGTCACAGACGACGTTGCTCTTGCTGTTGCGCGCGGCTTCGTCGATCTTGAGCAAGCCGCGATAGCTGGCGCGGCCGCCGTCCTTGCTGATGGACTTGCTGATGATCTGGCTGGTGGTATTTGGCGCCAAATGCGTGATCTTCGCGCCCGCGTCCTGATGCTGGCCATCGCCGGCAAACGCGATCGAGAGCACCTCGCCATGCGCGCCCTCGCCGCGCAGTATCACGGCCGGGTACTTCATCGTCAGGCGGCTGCCCAGGTTGCCGTCGACCCACTCCATAGTCGCGCCTTCTTCGGCCACGGCGCGCTTTGTCACCAGGTTGTAGACATTGTTCGACCAGTTCTGGATGGTGGTATAGCGGCAGCGCCCGCCCTTCTTGACGATGATTTCGACGACCGCGCTGTGCAGGCTGTCCGAGCTGTAGATCGGCGCGGTGCAGCCCTCGACGTAATGCACGTAGGCGTCTTCATCGACGATGATCAGCGTCCGCTCAAACTGGCCCATGTTCTGCGTGTTGATGCGAAAATAGGCTTGCAGCGGCATCTCTACGTGGACGCCGGGCGGCACATAGATGAAACTGCCGCCGGACCAGACAGCTGTATTCAAGGCGGCGAATTTATTGTCGTTGGACGGGATAACTGTGCCGAAGTATTCCCGCACGATATCCGGGTATTCGCGCAAACCGGAGTCCATATCCAGGAAGATTACGCCCTGCTCTTCCAGGTTGTCCTGAATCTTGTGATAGACGGACTCGCTGTCGTATTGCGCGGACACGCCATGCAGGAATTTCTGCTCAGCTTCGGGAATGCCCAGTTTGTCGAAGGTGTCCTTGATATCTTGCGGCACCTCGTCCCAGTCGTTTTCGGTCTTGTCGGTCGCGCGCACGTAGTAGTAGAT
>VXLV01000115.1 GCA_009841405.1 Chloroflexota bacterium
CCCTCCCTGACTCGTCGGGGAGGGGCCGGGGGTGGGGTAAACTGCCCGCAACGTATTGAGGGGCGACCAATCTGGTCGCCCGCCGGTCGCATACGGCCGCGCGTTATCTAATATCGCGGGCGGCATGATATGCCGCCCCTACACCAGGATGCGTCGGTTGCGCGGTCAACACACGCGCCCATATCTTTGATAAATGACCTAGCCCGACAGAGTCGCAACTGGCCGATGCACTATAATAGGAATGCTCTGTTCATTCCTTAGTCTCATGCGAGCCGAGATTGCGATGGCGAAACGCGACCCTTTGGCCGGCAAACGGGTAGTGGTGTTTGGCTTCGGGCGCCAGGGGCAGGCCCTCGCGCGGTGGCTGCCCGCCATCGGCGCGGATACAGTCGTCACCGACAGTCGCAGCGCCAAGGACCTGGGCCTGCGCCGCCGCGATTATCCGGGCGCGCGCTTTTACCTGGGCGGGCACCCCGACGAGGTCTTGAACGGCGCGCGCTGCATCTGCGTGTCCGGCGGCGTCCCGCTGGACCTGCCCATACTGCAGGACGCGCGCGAACGCAGGATACCATTCACGAACGACGCCCAGCTCTTTTTGGAACGCTGCCCCGCCCCGGTTATCGGCATCACCGGCAGCGCGGGAAAAACAACCACCACAGCGCTGGTGGCGGCTATCGTATCCAAAGCTGGCTACAAGGTCTGGCGCGGCGGCAACATCGGCAATCCGCTGATCGAAGACCTGCCCAAGATTAAAGCCGGTGACATCGTCGTGATGGAGCTTTCCAGCTTTCAGCTGGAACTGATGACGGCCAGCCCGCAGGTCGCCGCCGTCCTCAACCTGACGCCGAACCACCTCGACCGGCATGGCGATTTCGAGCATTACGCCGCCGCCAAAGCCAACATACTGCGCTATCAGCGCGCGACCGATGTGGCGGTCCTGGGCTGGGACAGCCCGGGCAGCAGGGCCTTCGAGCGAGCAGTCGCCGGCGAGCTGCTGGTCTTCAGCCAGTACGATATGGCGCCGGATGGCGCGTTTATGCTGGGCAGCCGGTTGCTGGTGGCGGGATCCGCCAGTTTTGACATGGGCCCGCATGTCGTTTGCGAGCGCGACGAGATCGCCCTGCGCGGCGATCACAATGTCCTGAATGTACTGGCTGCCTGCGCAATCACCGGCGGCATGGGCCTGGCAATCGATCGTCCGGGCGTCACGCCCGAGGTCATGCGAGAGTCGATACGCCACTTTCAGCCGGTAGCGCATCGGCTGGAAACCGTGCGTGAAGTTGCCGGCGTTACCTGGGTCAACGACAGTATCGCCACGGCGCCGGAGCGTCTGCTGGCGGCCCTGTCGAGCTACGAGGAACCGCTGGTGCTGTTGATAGGCGGCGCGGACAAAGACTTGCCCTGGGAGGCGGCGATCCATTTCGCCTTGCGTAAAGCGCGGCATATCATCGTGTTCGGCGCGGACGGCGGCAAGCAAGTGGCGACCAAGGTAATGAAGCTACTGGAAAACATGCGCATGCGGGACGATCAGCTTTCGCGCGCGCAATCGCTCGACGAGGCGGTCGCGCGCGCGGCCGAGGTCGCGCGGCCCGGCGACATCGTGCTGCTTTCGCCCGGCGGGACAAGCTACGACGCGTATGAAGACTTCGCCGCGCGCGGCCGTCACTTTCGCCAATTGGTATCTGAACTATAATGAATCTGTTGACGCAGACGCCGGCTAGAGAAACCGATGACTGAGCAAGCGATCCACGACGCAAGACAACGGCGAATCCGCCGCCAGTTAAGGCGCGGTTCCGGGCTGGCTGCTGCCACTGACGAAGGGGTTCGCCGCGTCAGACACCAGAGAATTCACTTTGTTTCGACCTTTGACAAACCTATGCTGGCGATTGTGCTGCTGCTGGTTGTCATCGGCGGGCTGATGGTCTTCAGCGCCACCTGGGATTGGAGCAACCAGACCTATGGCACGGCTTCCGGCTTCTTCGTTGAGGAACACCTGCGCAACGTCATTCTCTCGACCATTGCGCTTTTCTTCTTCGCCACGCTCGACTACCGCTTTTGGAAGCGTTTCGCGATATGGATGCTGCTCTTCACCATCGTTGCGTTGATTCTGGTGAGGATGTACGGCGAATTGAAATTCGGCGCCAGGCGCTCGTTTACCGGCGGCCGCTTGCAGCCGGGCGAGTTGGCTGAGTTCGCGGTGGTGCTATACATGGCGGCCTGGCTCGGCTCAAAGAGCGCGCGCGTTGACAGCTTTGTATTTGGTCTGCTGCCCTTTATGGCTGTTGTCGGAGTGGTTTCCGGATTGATTATTTTGCAGCCAGATCTCAGTTCAGCCGGAATCGTCGCGCTTACGGCTGGCGTCATGTTTTTCGTCGCCGGCGCTAACTTGGCGCACATGTTGGCGGTGGGCGGCATATCGACGGCGGTTGGATTCATCGTGGTGCAGAATTGGCCCTACGCGCAAGACCGCATCGCCAACTTCATGGCTGGCCTCAGCGATATAACCCTGACCGATTATCATACTTTGCAGGCCATCACCGCCTTCGTTCGCGGGGGCTGGATTGGCGTGGGCGTCGGCCAATCGCAGCAGAAATTCGGCGCGCTGCCGGCGCCGCATACCGACAGTATCTTCGCCATCGTCGGCGAGGAGCTTGGCGTGCTGGGCGCGGCGGTGGTGGTCGCCTTGTATATCGCCTTTGCCATCCGCGGATTTCAGATGGCGCGGATCGCCAAGGACAACTTCGGCTCTTTGCTATGCGTTGGCTTCACCTCCTGGGTGATCATTCAGGCGCTGCTGAATATCGCGGTCATGACCGGCGTGGTGCCTTCCACAGGCGTGCCCCTGCCTTTCATCAGTTTTGGCGGATCATCGCTGATGGTGATCATGATCGGCGTTGGGCTGATGCTTAGCGTCCATCGCGTCGCCACGCGGCCGAAGCCAACCTCGGAACGGAGGAGCGACATTGCGAATATTGATCGGAGCTGGCGGAACCGGCGGTCACGTCTATCCGGCGCTGGCGACCGCGCAGGCGCTGCTCCAAAACGGTGACGACGCGACCAGGTTGTATTTCATCGGCGCTGTCGGCGGCATGGAGCGCGAGCTGGTGGTCGAATCCGGCCTGGCGTTCGACAGCTACCATGAAGTCCTGGCCGGTCCCGTGCACGGCGTCAGTCCCGTTCGTACTCTGTTCAGCCTCACGAAGCTGACGTTGGGCGCGATACAAGCGCTCGTCTATCACATTCGAATTCGCCCCGAAGTTATCCTGCTCACCGGCGGATGGGCCAATCTGCCGGTAGCGCTCAGCGCTCGGCTGCTGCGCATTCCCATCGTCATCTATCTGCCCGATATCGAACCCGGGCTGACGATCAAGGCGCTGCAGCGCTTCGCCCGCAAGATTGCGATCACTGTGCCGGCATCGGCGCGCTTTTTCCCGCGAGGAAAAACTGTGGTCACGGGCTATCCTTTGCTGCAAAGCCGGCTTGCCGCGGACAAGGGGCGCGCGCTAGCGCGCTTTGAGCTTGATCCCGAGCGCAAAACCTTGCTGGCTTTCGGCGGCAGCCGCGGCGCGCGAAACATCAATATCGCGCTCGAACAGCAATTGCAGCGCCTGGTTGACAGCGGGATTCAGGTGATACATATCACCGGCGAGCTGGATTGGGAGCGCTCGCAGCGGCAAGTCGGCGCCCTGGCTGAACATCCCCATTATCACCCCTTCGCTTACCTGCGCGATGACATGGGCCTGGCTTTCGCCGCGGCCGACCTGGCGCTTTGCCGCGCCGGCGCCAGCGCCTTGGCCGAATTGCCGCTCTTTGGCCTGCCCGCAATTCTCGTGCCATATCCCTACGCCTGGCGCTATCAGAAAGTGAACGCCGACTACCTGGCCGAGCGCGGCGCCGCTGTACGGCTCAACGACGAAGACATGCCTGAAAAACTTTTCGACACGGTATCCGGCCTGATCCTTGACGAGGCGCGTTTGAACGACATGCGCGCCAAGTCGAAGGCTCTCGCCAATCCAGACGGCGCCCGGCGGCTGGCGGATTTGCTCCGCCAAATCGGCCGGGCTTGATAAGGGAGGACCGCTAACAAAATGATCCCGCTAACGCCTGGCACGCGCGTCCACTTCATCGGCATTGGCGGCGCCGGCCTGTCCGCCATCGCCCGAATACTGATGGAACGCGGCTGCGCAGTCAGTGGTTCCGATACGCTAGCGAGCGAAGTCACCGAGGCACTGGCCGCCGATGGCGCGCAGGTCTTTCACGGGCATCGCGCGGAATACGTTAGCGGCGCCGATCTCGTGCTGGCGACCTCCGCCGTCGCCGACGACCATGTTGAGGTCGCCGCGGCCGAGGCGCTTGGCATTCCCGTATTCCGCCGCCAGGCATTCATGCCCGGGCTGCTGCAGGGCTGCGACACGATCGCCGTCGCCGGCACGCACGGAAAGACAACCACCACGTCCATGATCGTCCACATTATGGCTGCCGCCGGAAAGAGTCCCAGTTATATCGTTGGCGGCGCGATGGGCAACACCGGCAAGAACGCCGCGGTCGGCCGCGGCAACGCTTTCGTCATTGAAGCCGACGAATACGATAATATGTTTCACGGCCTCGACCCAAACCTGGCGGTTGTCACAAATGTCGAACACGATCACCCCGATTTATTCGAGACAGCTGACGCGTTGACCGCAGCCTTCAAACGCTTCGTTGACTTGCTCGGGAGCGACGGTTTGCTGGTAGCCTGCGCCGACGACCCCGGCGCGCGCGCGCTCGCTGAGTCCCGCCGGCGGCAAGGTCTCGCCGTCCGCAGCTACAGCGCGGATGCCGATGACGCCGACTGGCGCGCGACCGACCTGGATTTCACTGGCGCCCTTACTCGCTTTACCGTCATTCGCCACGGCGTCGCCCTGGGCGACGTCAGCCTGTGCGTCCCCGGCCGGCACAATGTTCTTAACGCGCTGGCGGCACTGGCCGCGACCCATGAGCGCGGCGTCGCCTTTGAGCAGGGCGCGGCCGCGCTCAGCAGTTTTATCGCCACTGCGCGGCGTTTCGAGGTCCGCGGGGCACGTCAGGGCGTCATCGTGGTTGACGACTATGCCCATCATCCCACCGAGATTAGCGTCAACATTCAGGCCGCCCGTCTGCGCTATCCCAAGCATCAAATCTGGGTGGTCTGGCAGCCGCATACTTACTCGCGCGTCAAACAGTTTTGGGCAGCATTCGTCGCGTCTTTCGCGGAAGCGGACCAGGTTCTGATCACGCCGATTTACGCCGCGCGCGAATCGCCAGTTGAAGGGGTGACGAGCGCCGCTCTGGCCGCGGAGCTGCAGGCCCGCCAGTCGGCGGCATACATTCCTGCGTTCGACGACGCGGTTGACCGGCTTGTCCACTCTGCCAGCGCGCCGGCCGTCGTGCTGATCTTCAGCGCCGGCGACGCCAACATCATCGCCGACAAATTCCTGAACCACCCGCTGTGATGTCGATGCCGCCGCCTGCATTGCCCATGATGGACGGCTTGCTGCGGGACCAATCTCTGGCGCGCTATACCGCAGCGCGACTGGGCGGGCCCGCCGACTATCTTTATATCGCCCGGCAGCCCGAGTACGACGACGTGATAGCGCTGTTGGAAGAAGCCTGGCGCCGCGATATGCCCGTAACGGTCATTGGCGGCGGCGCGAATGTGCTGGTCGCCGACGCCGGTATTCGCGGGCTCACGATCATTAACCGCGCGACCGACATCCAGCATCAGCGCGCCGGCGCCTCGGCCCGGCTACAAGCCAGCAGCGGCACGAACTTAATACGCCTGGCGCGCTACTGCCAGGAGAACGCGCTGACGGGCATGGAGTGGGCAATTGCCGTTCCCGGAACGCTGGGCGGCGCCGCGGTCAATAACGCCGGCGCGCACGGCAGCGACATCGCGAGCGCATTGACGCGCCTGCTGATCTACGAAGCGGACGGCGGCCGGCGCTGGCGCGATGCGGCAACCCTGCAATACGCTTACCGCTATTCAACACTGAAGCACCGTCGCGATCGGCGTTTTTTCGTTTTGCGCGCCGAGCTCGAGTTGCAATGCGACGACTCGACGCGAATCCAGCAGCGCATGGATCACAACAATGAATACCGCCGGCGCACGCAACCACCTGGCGCCAGCCTCGGCAGCATCTTCAAGAACCCGCCCGGGGACTACGCCGGCCGACTCATTGAAGCGGCCGGCTTGAAGGGGAAGCGCCTGGGCGCGGTGCAGGTATCGCCGCTGCATGCCAATTTCTTCGTGAACCAAAGAGTCGACGCCAGCGCCAGCGATTATCGCGCGCTCATACAATTTGTGCGCCAGGAGGTGCAAGACCGCTTCGGCGTCGCGCTTGAGCTCGAAATCCAGTTGCTTGGCGCATGGCAATAATTTTGCGCCAGTAGCCGTTTGCGCCCTGTTTTGACCACGTGTAAACTGAACCTCGTACTGACTGGAGGCTTCATCCAACGACCGGTGGGCGACCCTACGTGTCAAGTCATGTTCAAGCGCACAGGCGTCAACCTGACCGCGCTCCCGGCGTGCTGCATCGCGCAACGCCCGGCGTGGCGCCCAAGCTGTCGACGGCAGCCCGCCGCGAGCGTCGGCCGGCGCCGGCGCGCTGGCGCGTCATCAGCGGCGCGCTCCTGGCCCTGTTTGGATTGACGCTCCTGGTCTTTTTCACCAGTGACGTCTTTTATGTGAGAGCAATTCAAGTGCGCGGCAACGATTTCATCACTCGCGAAGAGGTCTTCGCCTATTCTGAATTGGCCGACTATCACCTGTTCTGGCTTGATCCGGCGGCTGTCCGGCGCAATGTGCTGCGCGCGGCGTCCGTGGCCGATGTCTCCGTAGAAGTGGGCTGGCCGCCCGACCTGGTTACCGTGCTGGTGCAGGAACGGCAACCGGTCGCCGTCTGGTCCGATGGCGGGCAAGAGACCTGGATCGATCTGCAGGGTCGCGCCATGCCGGCGCGCGCGGAGATGCCCGGGCTCTTGCATGTAAATCTGGTCCGGGATAATAGCGATCGACCGCTGCCCAGCGCGAGCGACTTTGACAAAGACATGGTTCTAGGCGCGCTGCGCCTGCGAGAGCTTCTGCCCGAGGGCGGACATCTCGACTTTCATCCCGTACACGGTCTGGGCTGGACCAATGACCAGGGCTGGCAGGTGTGGATGGGGACCGGCTCGGCGGCGCTGATGAACGAGAAGATCACAATATACAAAGTGCTGGTGGAAAATCTGAGCAGTCGCGCAATTGACGTTGCCGAACTGAATATAGCGAATCCCGACGCACCGTTTTACAGACTTTTGTGGGGGCTATAGCAAGGCATGGGCGACCTGGTAGTTGGACTTGATGTCGGCACGCACAAGATCTGCGCCATTGTAGGCGAAGTGCGGCCGGAAGACATATATGTAGTCGGCTTGGGCATAGAGCCGAGCGATGGCATGAAGAAAGGGGTGGTCAACGACGTCGGCGCTTTGTCGTCGGCCATCGCCAAGTCGATCCGCAAGGCGGAGAAGTCAAGCGGCTACGATATCAACCGCGCCTTTGTCAGCGTGGCCGGCAGTCATATCTCGTCGCTGACGAGCCGCGGCCTCGCCACGATCGTCGGCTCGCGAAGTGTTCAGGCGGAGGATCTCGAAAAGGCCATGAGCGTGGCGCGCAACATCGCCATCCCGCATAACCGCGAGATTCTGCACGTCGTGCCGAGAAGCTACACCCTGGACAGCCAGGACGGCATCCGCAGCCCGATCGGCATGCACTGCTTCCGGCTTGAAGTCGACGCTCATATCATCACCGCTTCGACGACCAGCCTGGCCAATTTGGAAGACGCGGTCGAGTCCGCCGGCGTTTTGGTTGATCGCTTCATCCTGAATCCGCTGGCGGCGGGCGACGCCGTCTTGACCGACCACGAGCGCGAGATGGGCGCGGTCGTCATCGACATCGGCGGCGGCACGACCGACCTCGCCATCTTTATCGACGGCACAGTGTGGCATACCGCCATCATCCCGGTCGGCGGCAACCATGTCACACAGGACATCACCTACTGGATGCGCGTGCCTTTCGGCCTGGCCGAGCAGGTCAAGATACAACGCGGTCACGCCGATATGAACGCGGTCAATGAATCCGATGTATTCCCGGTCGAGCCCTTCGGCGGCGAGATTCTGCCGGTATCGCGCCGCGATCTGGCAATGGTTATCGAGGCGCGCTTCGAGGAGATTTTCGAGCTGGTCGAGAAGGAAATCAAGCGTTCCGGTTACGCCGGCCTGCTGCGCGCGGGCGCGGTCATCACCGGCGGCAGTTCGCAGCTGCCCGGTTATCGCGATTTGGCGTCGCGCATACTCAATCTGCCAGTTCGCCTGGCGCATCCGGAGCGCGTTACGGGCATCGCCGACACGCTTAAGAACCCGGCTTACAGCACCAGCGTCGGATTGCTGCGGTTGGGCCTGGAAATGGACACGATGACGGAGCCGGAAATGGCGCCGAGCATAGGCCTGCCAGTCAGCAATTGGGGACGCAGGATGAACGACTTTCTGCGGCGCTTCCTGCCGCAAGATGAATGAGATTTTCCCGGCCAAATTAATGTTCATTATTGCCGCCGATTTGATTTGCGGTGGTTTTGAATACGCGTAAAATGACTTCAGTATCCTGCCGTATGCGTTGGGTTGATGCGCTGATTCAAGAGGAAAGTCATCATGGTCAATGATCTGATTACAGGGGAAAACTTCGCGCAAATTAAAGTCGTTGGCGTCGGCGGCGGCGGTGGCAACGCCGTCAACCGCATGATCAACGAGGGTTTGGGCGGCGTCGAGTTCATCGCGGTTAATACCGATAACCAAGCGCTCATGCTGTCGAAAGCCAAAACGCGCGTGCGCATCGGCGACAAACTGACGCGCGGCCTTGGCGCCGGCGGCAATCCGGAAATCGGACGCAAGGCGGCCGAGGAAAGCTCGGAGGACTTGCTCGAGGTGCTGCGCGGCTCCGACATGATTTTCGTCGCCTGCGGCATGGGCGGCGGCACCGGCACCGGCGCCTCGCCCGTTATCGCGCAGATCGCCAAAGAACTAGGCGCGCTGACCATTGGCGTCGTCACGCGGCCCTTCACCTTTGAAGGCACGCGCCGCGCTCAACTTGCGAAAACCGGCATTGAAGCGCTAAAGAGCCAGGTCGACACGCTCATCGTAATCCCCAATGACCGCCTGTTGCAAATGGCGGACAAGCGCTCGACATTGCAGCAGGCCTTCTCGCTGGCGGACGATGTCTTGCGCCAGGGCATTCAGGGCATCTCGGAACTGATTACTGTGCCCGGGCTCATCAACCTGGACTTCGCCGATGTTCGCACGGTCATGTCGGAAGGCGGCGCCGCTTTAATGGCGGTAGGCCGCGCGGCCGGCGACGATCGCGCGCGCACCGCCGCCGAGATGGCGATCACCAGCGGCCTGCTGGACGTCACCATCGACGGCGCTCGCGGTATCCTCTTCTCGATAACTGGCGGCTCCGACCTGACCCTGTTTGAAGTGAATGAAGCCGCCGCCATCATCAAGGACAGCGCGCATCAAGAGTGCAACCTGATCTTCGGCGCCCACATCGACGAGAGCATGGGCGACGAGGTCCATATCACGGTCATTGCCACCGGCTTCGAGCGCAGCCGCCTCGAAACGACCATGACGGAAGCTGGCACATTGCCGATCCGCCAATCGACGCCCTTGCCGCAAGCGCCGCCCGTGCAGCGACCGATATATGAAGACGTCGAGATTCAAGCGCCGGGCGAAAACGCCGCGGCCAGCAGCAGCGGGTCGTCCTTCCAAAGGAACCGGATGGCGCCGCCGTCGCCGCAAGAAGACCCGCGCACCTACGACAATATCGACCCCAAGAACACGGAACTGCCGGCCTTCTTGCGGAAGCGCAATCGCCGCCAGTAAGCCCGCGGCAAGTTAGCCACAGGTTAGTAAGACGGGGCGGGCCTGGCCCGCCCTTTTGATTCCCAAAGTATAGGAATGACGGGGGCTTCGGCAGCGACAGAATTGCAGGCGGCGATACAGTGTTGATAGAGTATTGAAAGTACACTTGCGCGCATTACTAACCGAACTCATGCGTTTTAGAAGCAATAAAGATTAGTCAAGCAGGCGATATAATGCTATAAATTAGGCATCCATGTTTTCGCCGCAGCGACCACTCATCGATGCCAGCGACTTGGCCAGCGATGTCGCAAATTGCCAAGCTCGACCATAAATTCAGCCTTTCCGTCATCATTGCTCACATCATTTTGCTACAGTTCAGGACTCGGACCTCATGATTCATTCACAGACCGTCACCAGCGAACTTCACGACCTCGGTTACAAAATATTCCTTGACCGGTATGCCCAAAAGGACATGACTCGCAGCACGCTCTCCGTCGGCGACACAGTCATTGTGGTGATCAACGCCAAGACCGGCCAGCGCGAAATCGGAACCGCCATCGCCATTGACCTGCCGCGAGTCACCGTAGAGTTGACCGACGGCGAAATCGTCGTCCGTGATCTGGAACATGTGGACAAGCCGATCGAGACTGAACCGGGGCAGATGATGGACCGCGTCGCGCGTGGCGTCGCGGCGACCGAAGCGACGCCCGAAAAGCAGGCTGAATGGACGCGGAAATTCCGCTGGCTGCTCGATGACTGGAAGTTTGTCCCGGGCGGGCGCATTCTCACCGCCGCCGGCACCGATCAAGACCTGACCTTCTACAATTGCTACGTCATCCCCTCGCCCGAGGACTCGCGCGAGGGCATCATGACCACGCTAACGCAGATGACCGAAATCATGTCGCGCGGCGGCGGGGTCGGTATCAACCTCTCGACTTTGCGGCCGCGCCACGCCTACGTCAAAGGCGTTAACGGGCGCTCCAGCGGCGCCGTGTCCTGGGGTGGACTATACAGCTTCGTGACCGGCCTGATCGAACAGGGCGGCAGCCGCCGCGGCGCGCTGATGCTGATCCTTAACGACTGGCATCCGGATGTGTTCAACTTCATCAACAGCAAACGCCAGTCGGGCAAAATTACCAACGCCAACATCAGCGTCGGCGTCTCGGACAAACTGATGGACGCGATTCGAGCCGACGCCGATTGGGAGCTCGTCTTCCCCGATACGCGCGATCCCGCTTATGACGAACTTTGGGACGGCGATGTCGACGCTTGGATGGCCGCGGGCCGGCGGGTCATCCATTACAAGACGGTTCGCGCGCGGGAGCTTTGGGACGCAATCATCGAAAGCGCCTGGGCCAGCGCCGAACCGGGCGTCTGGTTCCGCGAGCGCAGTAACAAAATGGCCAACAGTTGGTATTTCAATCCGCAAATTTGCACCAATCCGTGCGGGGAACAGCCGCTGGGCGCTTTCTCCGTGTGCAATCTTGGCGCTATCAACTTGTCGAAATTCTACGACCCGGTCAAGCATGATGTCGCCTGGGACGCGTTGCGCCGAACAGTCGCATATTCGACCCGGTTCCTCGACAATGTCATCGACACGACGCCCTACTTCTTCGAGGAAAACCGCGCCGTGCAGATGTCCGAGCGGCGGGTCGGCCTGGGCACGATGGGCATCGCCGAACTGATGCTCAAGCTTGGCGTGCGCTACGGCAGCGACGAATCGGTTGAACTCATCGACGAGATTTACAAGGAGATCGCGGTCGCGTCCTACGAAACCTCAAGCGACCTGGCGCGGGAAAAGGCCGCCTTCCCCATGTTTGACGCTGAGAAATTCCTGGAGAGCGGCTTCATGCAAGGGATGCCCCCGGACCTGCGCGCCAAGATCCGCGAAGACGGCATTCGCAATGTTACGCTGCTGACGCAAGCGCCGACCGGCACCACCGGCACCATGGTGAATACCTCCACCGGCGTTGAGCCGTTTTTCTCCTGGGTCTACTATCGCAAGAGCCGCCTCGGCTTGCACGAAGAGCAAGTGCCGATCGTGCAAGAATGGTTTGAAGCGCATCCGGATGCCGAGCAGTTGCCGGACTACTTCGTCACCGCGATGGACCTGTCGCCTCAGGAGCATGTCAAAGTGCAGGGCGCCTTCCAGCGCTGGATCGACAGCGCCATCTCCAAGACCTGCAATGTGCCTAATGAATACACGGTTGAGCAAGTCAGCGAACTGTTCCAGTACATGTACGAGCTGGGCTGCAAAGGCGGCACGATTTACCGTGACGGCAGCCGAGACGAGCAGGTGCTGATGCTGAAAGGCGATGAACGCGCCGAAAGCGAGATGGAGTCTCTGCAGACAGCCAGCGCCGCCGAGCCCGCCACAACGCCTCACCGCGTTTACCCGCGTCCCGAACGCCTGCAAGGCACATCTGTGAAGACACAGACGCCTTTCGGCAAGGCTTACATCACCATCAATCGCGACGACCAGGACAATCCCTTTGAAGTATTCGTCGCCATCGGCAAGGCGGGCAGCGACATCCAGGCCGACGCCGAGAGCCTCGGCCGCATGATATCGCTGCAACTGCGGACGACCGCCCCGCACAACCGCCGCGAAATGCTCAAACTTATCATCGAGCAGCTGGAGGATATCGGCGGCGCGCGCCCGATTGGCTTCGGGCCCAAACGCGTTCTCTCCCTTCCCGATGCCGTAGCGCGCGTCCTGCAAGTGGAATTCTTCCCTGAGGAATCGCCCCAGCAACTGGGTCTGCCTATGCAAGGCGGCGACGCGACCGCCCAATTGCATGCGGAAGAAAGCGGCACGACAATCGACACCTTGATTTCCGGCGCCGACATGTGCCCGTCCTGCGGCACCATTACGCTGATCCGCGCTGAGAATTGCCGCAAATGCTTGACCTGCGGCTACAGCGAATGCTAGAAGGGCGCAATCGCGCAGTCGCATCGCCGGACGCGGAAACGGCGGCGCCCGGGCCGCGCCGCGGAAGCGGTTCACCAACATGGAAAACAGCGAAACGTCTATGCTTCATCCTGTTGCTGGCGGCCGCGCTCTACTTCGTCGCATTCGTCAGCGCCGTTCATGTTGTCGGCTCACGCGACACAGCGCAAGAAGCCGATGCCATTGTTGTGCTGGGCGCCGGCTTGCTCCGCGACGGCCGCCCCGGCTGGGCGCTGACCCGACGCAGCCTGCACGCGGCCGATCTATGGCGCGCTGGAATCGCCCCGTACATCATTTGTACCGGCGGGCAGGCGGAGTCATTCCCGCGTTCGGAAGCCGCCGCCTGTCGCGAGCTTTTGCGGGGGCGCCAAATACCGGCAAGCGCTATCCTGGTCGAAGAACTTAGCCGCAGTACCGAGGAGAACGCAATCTACAGCAAGCGCGTCATGCAAACCATGAACATTGCCGATGTGGTGTTGGTCAGCGACGACTACCACATGCTGCGCGCCAGCTGGCTGTTTCAAATGCAAGGCATCAATGCATTTAATAGTCCGGCGCCGGCTCGGCGCATGCGCCCGCCGCTATCTTATCCCTACTCGCTTATGCGCGAGTTTGTCGCCTTCAATTGGCAACTCGTAAAAGGGGCCTTCGGCATTCCCGTCACGCATCTCAAAGGCGTTTGACCAGCGAAAGAGGCGGTTGAGTGGAGATTCCAATGAAACCGTATATATGTATTGGCGTGCCCTACTATCTAGGAGAAGCGCTGCCCAATCGGCGTGAAGTCGAAGCTTTGCGACAAACCGGCATCGCCGACGAACTGGATGCCACGTGGATCGACATCAAGCCGGATTTCGCTCAATCCGACGATCCTGTGGTCGCCGTGAATCGCGCCCTGGCCGCTACGGTCGCGGCCCGTCCCGACGCGATTCCCCTGGTCTTCGCCAATGACTGCACCAGTTGCCTGGGCATGGTCAAAGGCTTGGAGCGCCAAGCGCCAGTCGTGCTCTGGTACGACTCGCACGGCGATTTCAACACGCCGGAGACGACGCCCAGCGGATTCCTGGGCGGCATGCCCCTGGCGGCCCTGGTCGGACGCGGCAACCAACATCTGATGCAGGGGCTGGACTTGCAGCCGATTCCAGAATCCGACGTGGTCATCACCGACGTGCGCAATTTGGATCCCGAAGAAGGCGACATGCTGCGCGCCAGCGACGTCACGATCTACGAAACGCTGGAGGCCTTGCATTCGGCTGAATTGCCGGAGCGTCCCATGTATATTCATTTCGACGCCGATGTGGTCGACTGTGCCGAGATGCCCGCCATGAGTTACCCCGAGCCCGGCGGTCCCAGCCTGCAGCAGAGCATCGACTCACTGCGCCGGATGAAAGCGCGCGGCAATGTGGCGGGCGCGCTGTTCAGCCTCTGGAACGGCACGCTCGACGGCGCCGACGAAGCTATGACGGCCACGCTTGAACTGATTCGCGCCATGAAAGCTGGATAAGATTTGCGCGCCGGCGACTTGCGCGCGCAATCTTTCAGGATTATGCTCGATTTTGAATTTGTGGAAGGCAAACAATTTTGTACGCCGATAACGAAATCCTGTTTCCTCACTACGCCATCCCCGCCCTGCGCAACACGCGCGGCCCGCTTTGGCGTCAACTGATCGACAAGATTTCGGCCAAGCGCGAAACCAGCGTTGAAGTCATCGCCTTGATGTCGGTCATGATTGAGCTGAACGGCTGCTTGCCCTGCGAAACGGACAGCTACCGGGCCATGCGCGGCTGCACCGCCTGCGCGCAGCAAACCCTGCGCCGCTTCAAGGGCAGCGACGAAGAATTAATCGACGCCTACGAATCCTCCGTTGCCAGATTCCGTAAACTTGATCTCGCTTTTGACGCCTAATACAGCCGACGCCCGAATCGTAGTTGACAGCAATAGCGACGCCATGTTAAACTTCCTACCCGCGCGGTGAACGCCGCCGCGCAAGTTGAGTTTTGCATAGCTTATTGAAGGGTCGTGCAGCGATAGCAAATTCACCGCACAGGATCAACAGGAATATTCGTGGCGTGCGCGAAGTCCGGCTGATTGACGATTCCAACACCAATATCGGTGTCGTTAGCATCGGACACGCGCAAGACCGAGCCGATGATGTTGGTTTGGATCTAGTAGAAGTTGCGCCAAATGCCAACCCGCCCGTCTGCCGGATTATGGACTATGGCAAATTCCAGTACGAGCAGCGGCGCAAGGAGCGCAAATCGAAGAAGAATCAAATCAAAGTTACGGTCAAGGAGATCCAGTTGCGCCCCAAAACGGATGAGTACCACCTGCAATTCGACATCAAACGCGCGCAGAAGTGGCTGCTTGAAGGGAAAAAGGTGAAATTCCGGGTGCGCTTCCGCGGGCGCGAAATAACGCATCAGCATATCGGCCGCGACCGCCTTGGGCGTATTGAAGAGGCTTTAAAGGAAGTAGGCGTAGTGGAGCAGCGCCCTAATATGGAGGGCCGAGACATGCTCATGATTCTGGCGCCGACAAAGGAAATCAAGCAAAGCACGGAGAAGCAATAGTGCCCCGCAAGAAGAAGACTGGCAAGTACAAGTTGAAGACGCATAAAGCGACCGCCAAGCGCTTTCGCATGACGGCTACCGGCAAGATCGTGCGCACCAAAGGCGGCAAAAGCCACTTGCGCCGTCGCTCCGCCAAGCGCGTCAAACGGCAATGGGACAAGTCGCTGGTAGTCGGCGAAAAAGCCATGCAGCGCCGCATCCGGCGGCTCGCGCCCTATCTCGGCAAATACAAGGCCAACCCGCCCGCGTAAATCGGGGGCATATTTCGCTGTCTTATGCCCGGCGCCATGGCGCGTCGGGCCGTTCAAGTACGGAGATTACTCATGGCTAGAACCAGAACCGGCTTCGTTAGGCGCCGCCGGCACAAAAAAGTACTGAAGATGACCAAGGGTCAGTGGGGCACGCGCAGCAAGAACTTCAAGCGCGCCAATGAGGCAATGATGCGCAGCCTTTGGTACGCCTACCGTGACCGTCGTCAACGCCGGCGGCAACTCCGCCGCCTTTGGATTCAGCGGATTAACGCCGCCGCCCGCATGAACGGCATGAAATACAGCCAGTTGATGCACGGGCTCAAACAGGCGGACGTCAGTCTGGATCGCAAGAGTCTCGCCAGCCTTGCCGTGCGCGACGCCGATACATTCAGCAAAGTCGTGGACGTCGCCAGGCAGCGTCTCTAGCGCGACCGCCAGTTTCAATCACGTATCAAAGGGGTCGGGCGACTGACCCTTTTTCAATTCCGAGCGCCGTATATGGATGCCATAAGCAGCACCCGGAACAATCGCGTTCGCTACGTCAAGTCGCTGCAGACCAAAGCGCGGCTGCGGCGCGGCGAGCGCAAGCTCGTACTGGAGGGAGACCGCCTGATCGAGGACTCGCTCGCCAGCGGCGGGCGGCCGACCCTGGCGCTGTACTCGCCCAAATGCGCCGATTACCAGGTGATCGCGCGCTTGCAAGAATTCAACTGCGACTTGCTGCCCGTTAGCGACGAGGTGCTGGCCTTCGCCAGCGATACGCAGCAGCCGGCTGGCATCGTGGCCGTATTTGCGATTCCGAAGCCGGCGATCCCGCAGCCGGCTTCGCGCGCGCTAATCCTTGACGCCGTCCGCGAACCCGGCAACCTGGGCGCCATCCTGAGATCAGCGGCGGCGGCCGGCGTCGAGCTGGCGATACTAGCGCCAGGTTGCGTCGATCCATACAATCCCAAGGTCTTGCGCGCAGGCACGGGCGCGCACTTCCGCATCCCGGTGGTAGAGGCGTCCTGGTCGGAGATTTCGAGCTTCTGCCAGGATCTGACCGTTTACGCGGCAAGCGCCGCTTCCGCCACTGAATACACGGCTGTCGATTGGCGGCGCGAATGGGCGCTGATCTTGGGCAACGAAGCGCGCGGCCTCAGCCACAAGGCGCTGAACGCGGCGCAAGAAGTCATCGCCGTTCCCATGGCCGGCGCCGCCGAATCGCTCAACGTTGCCAGCGCCGCTGCCGTCATACTATTTGAAGCCCGGCGTCAGCGCCGAAGCGCCGACAGCGCCAAATGATTTGCGCCAGCGACGCCTCTTTTATAGCGGCGGCCGCTGGGGTAGACTAGCGCGGTTGCAATAGGCGAATAGCGGGAGATTGCGATACATGGCCAGTAGTTATGACGTGGTTGTTCTGGGCGCGGGACCGGGCGGTTATGTCAGCGCCATACGCGCCGCCCAGCTGGGGCTATCGACGGCGATTGTCGAAAAGAAGTATTGGGGCGGCGTCTGTCTGAATGTGGGCTGCATCCCGTCCAAAGCGCTGCTGCGCAACGCCGAGCTGGCTAACATCCTGCAGCATCAGGCCGATACCTTCGGCATTAGCGGCGACTTTTCCTTCGACTACGGCAAGGCCTACAAGCGCAGCCGGCGCGTCTCCAACGGTTTGACCAAGGGCGTGCAATTCTTGATGCGCAAGAACAAGATTAAGACCTTTGAAGGCTGGGCGAGCATAGAAGACGCCAACAGCCTCAGCGTAGCGCTCAACACCGGCGGAAGCGAGACGATTCACTTCAAGAACCTGATTATCGCGACCGGCGCCTCGACGCGATTGATTCCGGGCACAACCCTCAGCGAGCGGGTCGTGACCTACGAAGAACAGATCATGGAGGACAAACTGCCCGCCAGCGTCATCATCGCCGGCGCCGGCGCTATCGGCGTCGAATTCGCCTATATCATGCGTAACTACGGCGTGGACGTGACCATGGTCGAATTCCTGGATCGTATCCTGCCGCTGGAAGACCCCGAGGTCAGCGCGGAATTGGCGAAAGAATTCAAGAAGCTCGGCATAAAGGTCTTGACGGGCGCGCGCGTCGACGGCATCGACGACCAGGGCGACGGGGTCGCGGTCAAAGTCATCCGCGCCGACGGCGCGCAAGACACGCTTCAAGCCGAGCGCGTCCTGCAAGCCATCGGCTTTCAACCGCGCGTCGACGGCTACGGACTCGAGAAAATCGGCGTTGCGCTCAACGCGCAGGGCGGCATCGAGATCAATGACAAGATGCAGACCAATTTGCCGCATATATACGCCATCGGCGATGTGACCGCCAAGCTGATGCTGGCGCATGTGGCGGAGACCATGGGCGTGGTCGCCGCGGAAAATATCGCCGGCGCGCCCACTGTGACGCTGGACTTCGACATGATGCCACGCGCCACCTATTGCCAGCCGCAAGTCGCCAGCTTCGGCTACACCGAAGCGGAGGCTGAAGAGCGCGGCTACGCGATCAATGTCGCCAAGTTTCCCTTCCAGGCTAATGGCAAGGCGCGCGGCATGGGCGACGCCACCGGCTTCGTCAAGGTGATCAGTGACAAGAAGTACGGCGAAATCCTGGGCGCGCACATGATCGGCCACGACGTCACTGAGCTGCTGCCGGAGCTGACCCTGGCGCGCTCCGCCGAGTTGACGCCGCAAGAGATCGCCCGCAATGTTCACGCCCATCCGACGCTCAGCGAAGCCCTCAAGGAAGCCGCGCACGGCCTGGAGGGCCACTTCCTGAATTTGTAGCCGGCGGCTGCGGACTATCGCGGCCAGCAGTCGACGATCAGGCTGGTGTAGTTTAGGCGCCCTTCAGCGTTGCGCTCGTCGTGATCAGCGGAACGGCCGACGAAGCCGTCGTCTATGCTCCACTCGCGCTGATGAAATTTCCCGGCCTCGTCAAAGTATTCGAGCAGCTCAAACCGCCAGCCCTGCTCTTGCATCAAGTCGCCAATCAACTCAAAGGTGTACAACATTTTGTGGTCGCTGGCGCCGACGCCCGTTCCGCCCGGTTTCACGCTATTGATATAATCGGCATCAGGATGACAGCCGTCCGGCACGGCGATACGGACGCGGCCGTCCGGCGCCAGGAATTCGCGCGCGATTTCCAGGAAGGTTGACATTTCCTCGCGGGTAAGATGCTCAAAGACATGCTCGGCCAGGATTCTGTCCATCGCTGCTGGCGGGAACAGCGCCCGCCAGTGATCACGCTTGCGGATGTCAAAGGCCGGCACGTCGGTGGCGATCCAGCTTTCTGACGCAGTTTGGCCAGCGCCGATGATTATCTTCACCGCGCGTTCGGATTGCAGTTGCAGCCGAACCGCGTCGCGGATGCGCTGGCGCTCGCTCAAGAGCAGGCGCCTGCGCCGCCAAGATCGCAGAAGCGGCGCGTAAAGCGGGCGAAGCAAGCGCTTGACAAGCATGTTCAGCCGTCCCGCTCCTCGACAGTAAAATTGAAGACGGGCAGAATTGTACCCGTCTCGCCCGTGGTCAGATCCCTTCCAGTAACCTTTGCGCTGGCGCGATGCCGATCGTAGACGATGACGACGACCCGATAATCGCCGGGAGCGAGATCAGCTATCGGCAAGTCGACGACATACCACTTGAGCACATCGTCGTATAGATGGCGGTCTGGCGCTTGCCCCACATTTGCCCAGCCGCTAGTGATAATCTGAATCGAAACGTTGAACGCTTCGAGCAGCGCTGCGTCGGCGACTTCCCAGCCTGTGACCACGCGAACCGAGTCACCGTCGCCGCGGATCTCGGCGAATTTATCCGCGATCCGTATTCCATTTTCGTAGTGGATCGGCTGGTATTCGTGGTCGCAGGCCAGCGCCTTGTCGATATATCGCCGGACGTACAAGTCGGCGCCATCAATGACGACGTCGCAGGGGCGATATGAACGCCGCAAGTAGTCATCGACCAGCGCCAGATTCTTCGGCGGCGCAAGAGGGTCATACGCGAACAAGAGGAAAGGCTGGTCGTCCAGTTTCCGTGGCAGGTCAATCGCCAGAGTTTCCGCATCATAGTAGGACGGCGCAAAGACCCCGTCGATGCCCAGCAGTGTCTCCATATAGTAGTCTGCGGTGGACTTCCCGCGCTTGCCGCGGGCATTGACAAAGTCTGTGCGGGTGAAGCCAAGGACATAATCATGCGCTTCGGTCTTGCCTTGCAAAGCGTCGACGTATTCAGCGAGCGGCGGATAGGCGCTTACAATACCGACGGTGCCTTGATACTCAAGGTAGTCATCTGCGCGGCGCAGGGCAAAACCTGATACAAGATAAGCCGTCAGAATCAGAAGCGCGATCCAGCGCGGCTTAAACCAGGCCAGGCCGTAGCCTACGGCAATGATCCACATCGACCAGGTCACAAAGAAATAGCGCGAGCGGCGCAAGAGAATCAAGCCGATTGCCTCGTTTGCGGCGAGCAAGAGGACTAGCACTGCGACCGCCAGCCACAAAAAGGGAAATATCCGCTTAAGCTCAATGCGCTGGCGCGAGCGCAGCAGAGCGGCCGACATTACTACAATCAGTATGATCCAGTTGCCATTGCCCAGAAAGCGGACGAATATGTCCATTGCTTGCGCTAAGGTGATAGCGTCGTAGGCCGTATCAAACTTCGACGACATGCCATGCAGCGTAACCGGCAACCAAGGTAGAAAGAGCAGACCGGCGACGACCATGGCGAACGCCACCTGAACCCAGACCCGGTTTCGCCTAATGAAGAGCAAGTGATAGCTGCCCAAAGCCAGCAGGTAAAAGATCGTGAAAGGCTGCGTATACAACAGAGCTGCGGCGCCAAGCGCGAGACCGGCCCAATGATGCCAGCGCCCCCGCCTGCTCGATCGCGTGAGGAAGAAATAATGCCAGGCCAGAGCCATGAGCAGCATGAACTGCAAGGAGTACATCCGGATTTCGTGCAAGTAATCCAGCCAAAACACGTTCAGCCCTAGGAAGGCCGCCGACCACAGGCCCGTCCAGCGGTCGAAGAAGTCGACGCCAATGCGATAAGTCCAAGCCAGGGAGATGATCCCAAAGAACAGCGGCAGGCAGCGCAGGACTACATGATGCCAGCCCACGAGCGCGCCCCAGCCCGCGACAAGCTCAAAGAAGAGGGGCGTATGTTTGGGGCTGTGCTGGCTCACCGACTCGATGACATCTAGCGGTGAAAAGGGGCCGGTCACCCCGCCGGCATGGCTGATCGAGGTCAACTCGTCGTACCAGATCAAATCCGCGCCCAAACCTTGCGCCGCCATGAAGGCCACCAGCAGCAGCAGCGGAATCATCAGCATCCAGGGCGATGAGACTGGTGGACGAAGCCTGATGAATTTTGCGCTTTTGGACATCAGCTAGCCGTCGACGGTGAAAGAATTGACGAGATGAATATCACTCGAGAGACCGGTCACGAGGTCGACGCCCGCCGCCTTCTTGACGGTTTCGCGGTCGTACAGGATGACCATGACCTTGTAATCGCCCGCGGGCAAACCAGCGGTGGACAAATTAACCACATACCATGGCAAAACATCGTCGTACAAATGCCGATCAGGCGCCTGCACTACACTGCGCCAATCTGCCGAAATAATCTGAATCGACACATTGTACTCGTAAAGCTGCCTCGGCTCGGCAACTTCCCAGCCGGTAACCACCCGTATCGACTGCTTCGCCGGGTCGCGTTCGGCAAACCGGTCGGTGATCCGGATGCCATTGTCATACGCAATCGGCTGATTTTGGCGGGCACAACCAAGCGAATGGTAGGCATAGCGCTGCGCGAATATCTCCGGCGTGTCGACGACGACCTCGCAGGGTGAAAACGCCTCATCCAGCAAGACCTGGACTTCTTCAAAATTTGCGGCCCGGTTATGCGGCTGATAGACCACGGTCAAATAGGGGTAGTGGCCGACTCGCCGGCTGAACTCTTGGCGGAGATCGCTCCCACGCAGCTCGGTATGAATGAACGCGCCCTGAACGCCCAGCAAAGTCTTAGAATAATAGTCCACAGTGCTGAAGCCAAAATACAAGCCGGCATTCAAGAATGAAGCCTGTGTGAAGCCCACCAGCACTTCGTATGGGCGAAGCTTGTTTTGCAAGGCGTCGGCGAAACGGTGCAAAGGCGGATGCGCCGGCAGCAAGGAATGATGGCCGGCATACTTCCAGTGTTCCGCCTGCTGATAGACGCTGTAGCCGCCGACCGCCCACAGAATCACAAATGCCGCCGACACCATCCGCCGGCGGGGCAATGACAGCAGCAGACGCGCCACTGGGACGAGCGCGAATGCCAACGGGATCAGGAAGTAGCGCAGCCGCCGCGACGACACAAAGGGATCGAGCGCATGGAAAACCAGAAGGGACAAGGTTATCGCCCCAACGATAAAGAGCATGCGCAAAAGCGCCGGCGAGCGCTTGCGCCATAGCGCCCATCCGAATGCGGGAATCAGCGCGAGCCACAGCAGGTCGACTCCGTTTGTCAGCACATGCGCCAGTATGGGCAGCAGCTCGAGTGAAGTCAGCGCCTCCGCTTGCACTGAACGACTCTCAGTCGCTTTGGCGACGCCCGCGAGCACCAAGGGGAGATAGGGCAGAAAGCTTGCCACTCCCGCGCCCCACGCAAAAACCACCCGCCACCATGCTCGGTCCTTCGTCACAAGAAGAAGATGATGAACGCCTAAGCCAAGCAGAAAAATGGGAGAAAAGGGATGCGTGTACAGCAGCGCGCCGGTCGTGGCGGTGAAACTGATCCAGGCGAATGCGCCCGCTTTCTCAGCATCGGCGAGACGCCAGTATTGCCAGAGATGAATGATGCACAGTAGCAGCCACAGGCTGTAGTTTCGCAGCTCATGAAAATAAATGATGACCATTGCATTGCTGGCAAATAACAGGGCGGCCAGCCATGCCGTTCTCCGATCGAAAGCGTCCAGACAGAATCGGTACAGGAATGCGACGGACAAGACCCCAAAAAGCAAGGACAAATAGCGCAACGCAATTTGCGACCATCCGACCAAGCTCGCCCAGCCAGCGCCGATGACATAATACAGGGGGACATGGTCGGGGATTCTCTGGCTGATTTCCGTGACAATCTTCTTGATACTGTATGGGGGAGCCTCCGCGCCAATTGCTGACACCGTGGCCATTTCATCGACCCAAAGTATGTCGACATTGAGTTGAGCAGCGCCAAGAGCAAAGCCCAATAGGAGCACGGGCAGCATCGCCGCAAGACTTGTGGCGCGCAGTCGGGTCGCGGGCGGCGCCTCAGCGTCGTAATGCGTCATATTCCGGCTTCAGGATGCCGAATTGCCACAGACTTTGCCAGGCGTCCCGCTTATAGACCCGATCGCGCCAAACGCCCTCCAGCGTAAATCCGGCTTTCTTAAGCAGCGCGGCGGAGGCGGCGTTGCCCTCGACGACATCCGCTTCAACGCGATGCACAGCGAGTGTTTCAAAGCAAAACTCCAACACGGCATTGACCGCTTCTGTCATCAGCCCCTGACGCCAATACTGTGAGTGAAGCTCGTAGCCGATTTCCACGCGCTGATGGTGTCGGTCGTAGAGATGGAAGCCGCAGGAGCCGATCATCCGGCCCTTCGTCCTTAGTGCTAGCGCCCAGCGGATTCCCGACCCTTCCGCGAAAATGCGCTCCGCCCAGTCTATGATCTCGCGCCCAACATCTTCATGGGGCGCGCCCTCGAAATCTATGAGGTAGTCGAGCACGCCCGGGCTGCGCCAGACCGCCATCCAGTCGTCGAGATCGGCAGCCCCGATTCGCCGCAGCCTTAGCCGCTCCGTCTCCAGCGTCGGCGTCACGTCAAATTGGAATTCCACCTGAAAACCCTCGCCTCCCGCGCCACGCGGGGAATAGTGGCGCTGTTCTGATGTCAAGCCTCGTTGATCAGCCGACCGCTCTAAAGCCGCTCCGCAACAATCTCGGCGATATCGACGACTTGAGGTCCGTCATCGGCCTCGTTCCGCGCGTCTTCCAGCATGCGCATGCAGAAGGGACAACCGACCGCCAGGGCCTCGGCGCCGGTGCCGGCCGCTTCCCGGTAGCGCTCCGCGTTGACCTTGCCAGCGCCCGGCTCCTCCTCTTTCCAGAATTGCGCGCCGCCCGCGCCACAGCAGAATGAATTCTTGCGATTGCGCGGCATCTCGACCAGGGGCGCGCCGGCCGATTGCAGCGCTAGGCGAGGCGCCTCGACTACATCATTTTGGCGCGCAAGATAGCAGGGATCATGAAAGGTCACGTTGCTCCAGCGCGACGCGCTCGCGCTTGTCGGAAGCTTGCCCTGGGCGATCAAGTCCGAAATTAACTCGCTGTGATGCACTACCTCATAGTTACCGCCAAAAGCGCCGTACTCCTTAGCGATATTGTGCAGGCAGTGCGGGCAAGTGACGACGATTCGCTTGGACTTTAGCGCATCCAGGGTCTCGACGTTGGCGGCCGCCAACTCAAAGTAGAGATACTCATTGCCAGACCGCCGCGCCACGTCGCCGGTGCAGCGCTCGTCATCGCCCAAGATGGCAAAGTTCACGCCGGCCGCGCGCAGCAATTTGACCAGCGCGCGCGCCGTTCGCTGCGCCAGTGGATCGTAGCTGACCGCGCAGCCGGTCCAATAGAGCAAGTCAAACGCGGGATTCTCGGCCACGGTCGGAACGGGGAAGTCCAGCCCGTCGGTCCAGGCGCTGCGCGGCTCGGCGATTTGCCAGGGGTTGCCTTGACGCTCCATGCCGTTGAAGGCGCCCTGCAATTCGCCTGGGAACTCGCTGCGCATGAGCACGGCGTCGCGCCGGATATCCAGAATATCGAACATTGGCTCGTTGCCGACCGGGCAAATGTCAATACAGGCGCCGCAGGCTGTGCAAGCCCACAAGGCCGACTCGCTCAGCAGTTCGCCCCCCAGCGACGCGTCCACATCCGCGCCGTCAGCGAGCGCCTGCCAATGATCCTTGATGTGAAATCGTTTGTTGACCTCAAGGGCGGCGGGCGAAAGTTCCTTCCCGGTCAGATATGCCGGGCAGACATCCTGACAGCGATTGCACATGATGCAGGCGAAGCCGTCCAAGATCTGTGTCTTGTGCAGATCCACGAGCCGGCCCGCGCCGAACTGCTCGATGCTTTCGTCTTCAAAGTCGAGCGGCGTTAGCGCGCCCAGCGACGTCCGCCGTGGGCGCGTCAAGAAATTGAGCGGCGCCATGAACAAATGGGCGTGTTTGCTCTGCGGAAAATAGGGCAGAAAGAGCAAGATTCCGCCCAGCGCGATCCACCAGCACAGATGCCGCAGTACCGCCAGCGCATCAGCGTTCAGGCTTGTCCAAATGGCTGACGCTGCCGACGCGAAAGGCATGAAGCTGTCGTGCCCGGCTTGGGCAACGGCGAGCGACTCGCCCAGGAATCGCGCGCCAACGTGTAGCAAGATGAACGCCGCCACGATCAGCGAGTCGAATTTCACTGCGCCCGACGCCACCCGCGGATGCAATAATACATTGTCATGAAATTGCAACTCGGTTTTGCCCGGCAGCAGCAAGCGCCGCAGCAAAAAATAAACGATGCCCAGCAGAACAACGACGCTCAGCACATCGCTAGAAAAGCGGAAGCCGTCATAGGCCGCGCCCGCTGACTTCAGTTGACGCTCGAAGCCGGGCGCGAAGCCAATCATGAGGTCCACCGCGTTGACCAGGAAGTACCAGCTGAAACCCAAGACGACGCCCCAGTGGATCACGCTGGTCAAAGGGCGCGCCTTCAGCGTCGTTCGCTGCGTCAGATAGACGCCGAGCGCCGTGAATGCCCGGCGGGCGATCCCGTCGAATTCGAGCTTGCCCTGGCCGCGCCCGATGATCCGCGCCATTTCCTTGAAGCCGGCGTAGCTCGCGCCCACAGCAAAAAGCGCTAGCAAGAGAAAGAGCATCTTTTCGATGTCGGTCAGCATCGGTCTCGGCTTTCCTTGCGCTAGTGAATCGCATAACGCCGCGCGTCATTTCAGTTTACCATTGCGTCAATTATTCACCAATCAGCCCGCGCCCTCTCGCGCTAAGGTTGCCGCGCCATTTTCGGGCGAAACGCAGCAAACCTTCAGCTCGTCGACTTTTGCAAGCTTGCAGAAGCGCGCGCCTTCTGTAGAATGGCTTGGGATACGCAGGCAGATTCAGGAGCAGCTACCATGATTGACTTTTCACCCATGCGCGATGGCGATGTGAGCTTCATCGACTATGCGGCGCGGGAGAATCTCGGCCCGGCCCAGCTAAAAGCACTGAGCGACGAAAGTATCGATTTCTTGCTCGGGCTGGTTGAGGGACTTGGTGATGCCGATGTGGTCTTCGCACCGGAAGATCCAGAGGCGGACGATCCCTTCGCGGTCGAAGGCGAAGAAACCATAGGCTGGAACTTCGGCCATCTCATCGCTCACGTCACAGCCAGTTCCGAAGAAGGCGCCGCCTTGAGTTCGCTGCTGGCGCGCGGCGTCGCCGCTTCCGAGCGGCCGCGTTACGAGACGCCCTGGCGCGATATGACCACGGTCGCCCAGGTCCGCCAGCGCCTGGACGAGAGCCGGCGCATGCGCAACGCCTACTTGCAGACCTGGCCCGATGCGCCCCTGCTTGATGTCACCCGCACGGTGTCGGAGCGCTTCACCGCCCGGTTCGGCGAGATGAACGCGCCGGCCGCCTTTCTCTTCGCGCTTTCGCACGAGGTCGGCCATTACGAGCAAATTGAAGAGGTGCGGCGGCAGGCGCTGGCCGCCCGCGCGGACACGGGCTAACCCCCTGCCGCCGTTCAAGACGAGACGCACGATCAGGATCCGACACCGGAGACGTGATGAGCAAAACGGTCAAACCGCGCGCGCCCACCGGCTTTCGTGACTTCTTGCCCGATGCAATGCTGCGCCGCAACTATGTGCTCGATAGCATCACCGACGAATTTCATCGCTTCGGCTTCGAGCCGATTGGCACGCCGATACTGGAGCGGCATGAAACATTGTTCGGCAAATACGGCGAAGACGCTGAACAACTGATCTACACCGCCCAACACGGCCGCAGCACGCGCGAGCCCCTCGCTATGCGCTACGACTTAACCGTCCCATTGGCTCGCGTTGTCGGCCAGTACGAGAATCAGCTGACCTTCCCCTTTAAGCGCTATCACATCGCGCCGGTCTTCCGCGGTGAACGGCCGCAGCGAGGACGCTATCGCGAATTCTGGCAGTGCGACGCGGATATTGTCGGCGTTAAAGGCATGAGCGCCGATGCCGAAATCATTAGCTTGACGGAGCGCATCCTGAGCCGGCTCGGTTTTCCGCAATTCACCATTAAAATCAACCATCGCAAGCTGCTCGTCGCCATCGGCGAATTCTCCGGCCTGCCCCGCGATCAACTGCCCGATCTGTATCGCAGCGTTGACAAGTTTGACAAGATCGGCGCGGAGGGCGTACAGCGGGAATTAACCGAACGCGGTATCGCCGCCGACGCCGTCAGCCGGATGATGGAACTGATCCAGGCCAAGGCCGCGGGCGCGGGCAGTCTGGATCTTATGGCCGACGCCATCGGCGCCAGCGATGACAATGGCGTCGCCGAACTGCGCGAACTGGCGACGCTGCTGGCCGAAGCCAATGTCCCGCCGGCGCGCTACGAATTCGATTTCACGATGGCGCGCGGCCTTGGCTATTACACCGGGCCTATATTCGAAACTGTGATTTCCGAACCAAACCTGGGCAGCGTCACCGGCGGCGGACGCTACGACAATCTGATCGGCATGTTTCGCCGCCAGAGTCTGCCGACAACCGGCGTCTCAATTGGCATCGAACGCATCATCGATCTGATGGACGAACTCAGGCTCTATCCAGAACATCTCGGCGGCACGCTGGTGCAAGCGCTCGTTACCGTTTTCAGTCAAGATACGCGCGGCGCCTCGATGCGGGTCGCGGACTGCCTGCGGCGGGCCGGCATCAATACCGAGCTTTATATGCAGGCGCGCAAGCTGGGACGGCAGTTTCAATACGCCGACAGGAAGGGCATTCCGCTGGTGGCCATCATTGGACCCGACGAAGTCGAGGCGGGCGTGGTCAAGCTGCGGCGGTTGGCGGACGGCCATGAGACGACCGTCGCCTTGTCCGGCGCGGTTGAGGCCGCCAAACAGCTGCTGTCGTCGCCCTCGCCATGATATCGCTTCCGCGCTGCAGCGGCGTCCTGCTCCACCCCACGTCTTTGCACGGCCCCTACGGCATCGGCGATTTGGGCGCCGACGCCTATCGCTTTGTCGACTGGCTGGCGGCGCAGGGGCAGTCCGTCTGGCAAGTGTTGCCGCTGGGCCCCACCAGCTACGGCGATTCACCCTACCAGACCCTGTCCGCCTTCGCCGGCAACAGCCATTTGATCAGCCTGGACCGGCTCGTCGAAGACGGCTTGCTGACAAGCGCTGATTTGGCAGGTACCCCGCCCTTCCCATCCGACCGAGTCGACTACGGCTGGATCGGCCCTTTCCACAATCAGAAACTCGCCAGCGCCTGGCGCAAATTTATCCGCAGCGAAGACCGGTCGTTGCGCGGCGATTACGAGCGCTTTGTCGACGAGAATCAATTCTGGCTGGAGGATTACGCCTTATTCGCAGCCCTCAAACAGAAGCACAACCTTAGACCCTGGGTCGAGTGGGAGCGCGAATTGCGCCGCCGCGATCCCCGCGCGCTGGCGGATGCCGCCGCCGCGCTTGCGGAGCAAGTCAAGGCGGAGCGGTTCCGGCAATGGCTATTTAATCGGCAATGGACCGCCTTGAGAGCCTACGCGAAAGGACGTGGCGTGCGCCTCTTCGGCGATTTGCCGATTTTTGTTGCGCACGACAGCGCTGATGTCTGGGCGCGGCAAGGCGAGTACTTCCTTGACGCAGACGGTAATCCAAGCGTTGTGGCCGGCGTGCCGCCCGACTATTTCAGCCCGACCGGGCAACGCTGGGGCAATCCGCTCTACCGCTGGGATGTGATGCAAACGGCGGGCTATCCGTGGTGGCTTCAACGCATTCGCCATCTGCTTAACCTGGTCGATTACATCCGCATCGATCATTTCCGCGGCTTCGAAGCCTATTGGGAGATACCGGCGGACGAGGCAACCGCAGTGCGGGGCCGCTGGGTGGCCGGGCCGGGCGCGGCGTTTTTCGAAGCGATACGCGCTGCCTTGGGCGAGCTGCCGATTATGGCCGAAGATCTCGGTGTGATTACGCCAGGCGTCGAGAAGCTTCGCGATGATTTCGGCTTCCCCGGCATGAAAGTGCTGCAATTCGCCTGGAGCGACCCGGCCAATCCCTTCCTGCCGCACAATCACCCGGCCAATTGCATCGTTTACACCGGCACGCACGACAACAATACCACGCGCGGCTGGTGGGAAAACGAAGTCGACTCACGGACGCGCGCCTTCGTCAACGATTATCTCGGCCACGACGTCCAGGACATCGTCTGGGATTTGGCGCGCTTGGGCACGCGTTCCGCCGGCCGCGTCTTTATCATGCCTATGCAAGACGTCCTCGGGCTGGGCGCCGCCGCGCGCCTGAATACGCCCGGCAAGAGAGCCGGCAACTGGACCTGGCGCATGCCGCAGGGCGCGCTGGAGCGGCCCGCTAGAGAGACCTTGCTTCATATCACCCGCCTTTACCAGCGACATCCGGACCAACAGTCGCAGGCATAGCCTTTGACAGCGATTGCCGTGCTGCGCGCATGGCGGTCGGCTCTGCTGACGATAATCGCGCCGCGCAACTTGGAGCGAGTCGCCCGGCGACGCGCTGAGCCATGCTAAAATGTTGAAATGTAA
Organism: Chloroflexota bacterium; assembly: GCA_009841405.1. Taxonomy (GTDB): domain Bacteria; phylum Chloroflexota; class Anaerolineae; order Aggregatilineales; family Phototrophicaceae; genus UBA6055. Next base: position 29,466 of record VXLV01000115.1, read on the forward strand.
ATCAGACTTGGGATCATGTACGGACAGAAATCATGGACTCTCGTAGCGTCTTCTTCGACGAGTGGCTGGACAGCCTGCGCGAACAATACAAGCATGTCGTCCGCAGCAACGACCGCGTGACCTTGCCGACCCTGACAGCGGTCATGCAGAATGTCGGCTTCGGCGAGGAGGAACTGGCGCAATTGCGCGTTGAAGCAACAATGCATGTCGACGATGTCCCGCCAGACTTTACGCCGGACATGAAAATCCTGGAACCAAGTCCGGCGCCGCATCCAGCCGAGTGCCTGTGTCCGGATTGCGTGCCGATCGACGATGGCGCGCACGACGCCGACGGCCAGCCAATTGCTGCCGATCCGGAAGCGGCGGCAGCCGGGACCGTCCATACCTTCCCGGTCGCGCCGCTAGGCCCGGCCGAAGACGACGAGCCCGAGCCGCAAACATTCGAAGACAGCTTGAGCGCGGCAGAGGAACGCGACGGCGATGAGACCGGCGCGCAAGACTCTGCCGAAGCGGAAGCGGGGGACGACGATCCCGACGCGCCCCAGCAGCAAAGTCTGTTCTGACCATGCCCGTCACTGATAATGACAGGAAGTGGATGCGCGCGGCGCTTGCCGAAGCGAAACGCGCGCTCGCCACAGATGATGTGCCGATCGGCGCGGTCGCCGTGCGTCATGGCGCGATTATCGGGCGCGGCCATAACCGGCGCGAAGCCGATAGCGACCCCACCGCCCACGCGGAAATCATCGCTATCAAGGAAGCGGCGGACGCGCTCGGCATGTGGCGGCTGGACGGAGTAACACTCTATTGCACGCTTGAGCCTTGCGCGATGTGCGCGGGCGCCATGGTGCTGGCGCGCCTGCCCCGCTTGGTATATGGCGCGACCGATCCAAAAGCTGGCGCCGCCGGCAGCGTAGTCGACATCGCCCGCCATCACCGGTTAAACCACCGCGTGCATGTCGAGGGCGGTCTGTTCGCCGAGGAAGCGGCGGAGTTGCTGCGCGCCTTCTTCCGGAACTTGCGCGCCGATGGGCAAGGCTGACGCCGCGCCGCGCCAACACAGCATTCAAATCCTGTCGCGGCTGTGTATACTAGGCGTCCACTAGGGAGAGGTGCCAGAGTGGACGATCGGGACTGTCTCGAAAACAGTTGTACCCTCCGGGGTACCGTGGGTTCGAATCCCACCCTCTCCGTATTTGATCTCGATTAGCGTTGCTGTTGGGTCGGACGCGGGCCACAGCGCCCGACCCCAAGCGCGCCTGCCCTCTAACCGCTCTCCCTCATCTGCAGAAGCATCGCCAGCGGAAACGCGAAGACGTCTTCCGGAATCGCGACATTGACCGGCTCGCCAAAGTTGGACAGCAGCGCCGCCATTTCAAAGTTGATTGTCGACGTCCGCAACTGCCCGTCCTTGGTATGCGACATACTCATGTCGACCAGAATGTCCATACCGTAAGTATAGCTGTCTTCCAACCCAATTCGGTGGGTGACCGAAAACTCGCCGACTTCTATCGAGTCCATGATTTCGCTCAGCGTCCGCGAATCGCCCAGGTCATTGGACGCCGCGAGCAACTGTTCGGGGCTGACCAGAGAAAAGAACGCGCCCAAGTCAAAGTCGGTATTGAACACTGCCACAGCCACGCCGCTCACTTCGCCATCGGGCAGCCGCGTGATGCTCGTTGCCGAGTCCGCGAGCGCTTCAATCTCCTGCATTTCCGCTGCATCCGCTTCTGGCATTGCGCCCGACTCGGCCAGCAACTCGCCAATGGCATCGTTCAGGTCGATGCCGAAGCCTTCCATGCCGGTCAGGTCTTCACCGCTCAAAGCCGAAAGGGCATCCGCGCTGAGCATCAGAATCCCGTCCTTGAGCAGCAATTTGACTTCGGATTCGACCTCTTCCCCGCTGGACAAGTCCCTCATTTGGATCCGGACATCCGCCTTGACACTCGTGAGGAATATCTCCGCCAACGCGCCCCAATCGTCCTCCTGTGTATCCGCGGCCAACTGATTAATGGTTTGCAGAGACTCGTCATCGATTTCAAACTGACCGTAGGCCTGCGCGAAAACATGCGTCGGCTCATCTGAATCCGCCTCGAGCGCCAGGCTCACGAAAACAGCGAATGAGTTCAGGCTGTCCATCACCGCCGCGTTGTCCAGCAGAATCTGGCAGTCGCTCTGGGAAAGTTCGCCGCAGAATACATCGTTCGCCGCATCCGCGCTCGCGACTGCGGCTGGAAGCGCCAGCGCGATCAGTACGATAAGCGTCAGGTATTTCCTCAGCATCCTGTATCCCTTCTATTTCTGTTTCGTCTACAGAGTATAACGCAGGAATTAAGAATCTGTTTCCCCCAAAGGTTAGGGGACGCGAGGCGGACAGTCGGCACTAAACAGGACTGGCCTGTCTGCTATACTCGCGGGAACGGACCAATAACTGAAATCGCGGAGACTATGAAGACCATCACAGTGTATGGCAGTTCCCAGGTGCGTCCACAGCAGCCAGAATACGAGGATGCGGCCGCCATTGGCCGGGCGCTGGCGCGGGCTGGCTACGCGGTCATGAGCGGCGGTTACTACGGCGTTATGGAAGCCGTAAGCAAGGGCGCCAAGTCGGCCGGCGGACGCGTGATTGGCGTGACGACCGATCAAATCGGCCTGCAATTCAATGTCGAGCCCAACGCTTACCTGGATGAAATCGTCAACTTTGCCGACCTGCGCGACCGTCTGCTCTACATGGTCGAGCATGCGGACGGTTACCTGGCAATGCCCGGCGGCATCGGCACATTGCACGAAATCGCTGAAACCTGGGAACTGATGCGCATTGGCGGCGTGCCGCGCCGGCCCTTCGTCTGCTACGGCGAGCTTTGGGCGACGGTTATCGGCGAGCTTGAGAACAGCGCCTATCTCGGCGATGGCTACCACGGAATGATCGAGATCGCCCTGTGCCCGGACGAGGCGCTGAAGACCTTGGCCTTAGCGCTGACACCGCGCTAATTCGACCTGATTGAACGGGTCCTCGTTAGCGGGGAAAACTGACGACGCGCCGCCGCGAGACCCGACGCGTTTCCCAGGGGTAACGGCGACCAATTCGAGTACAATAATCATGAAACGCGACAAGTATCCTGAGGCGCACCGTCCGTGAGGCGTCAATTTCTGCTGGTATCGCTAGTATTGCTGCTGCTCGCCCCGCCATTGACAAGCGCGCAGGACGACCCATCCGCGACCGCGAGCGTCGCCGCGCCGCAGTTAAAGGTGTGGTTGCCCGCGCCGCTAATCACCGACGAGTCCGGCGATGCCTTTCAGCTGCTCAGAGAACATACCGCCGAGTTTTCCGCCAGCAACAATATTGACGCCATATATCGCATCAAGGATGTCGGTAAAATTGGCGGCATCGTCGCATCGATACGCGCCGCGAAAGAAGTCGCGCCAGAAGCCTTGCCCGATGTCGCGCTAATGCGGCGGCGAGACTTTGGCCCGGCGCTGGCCAGCGAGTACTTGCAGTCCCTGGAAACGCTGTTTTCGTCCTCACTGCTAAACGATCTTGACGATGGCGTGGAGTTTGGCCAGATTCCGCTTCAGAGCGGACCCGCGCTTTACGGCCTGCCCTACTTTTTCGATCTGCTCCTGAGCGTCTATACGCGACCGCCGGAGCCTGCCCGAACTCAAATTCGCTTTGATGACATGCTTGCAGGCGAGGTCGCGTTCTTGTTCCCGGCGGCGCGCGCCAACGGCTTGAACCAGACCTTCTACGTACAGTATCTGGCCGCCGGCGGCATGACGCCCGACGGCGGCGTGATGACGGTCAACGAAGACGCGTTGCGTACGGTGCTGGAACTCTATGAGGCCCTTGCGCAGAAAGGACTGATATCGCCGGATGTCCTGACCTATCAGTCCCCGGCCGCGTACGCCGCCGACTTCGCAAGCCAACTGGACCGCCCGCAGCTGGCCATCTTCAACGTTAGCGACTATCTAGCGATGATTGACCGGCAGGCGATCAGTGTTTCCGCCGCCGAGATCCCGACCGCCGACGGTAACGGCTCGTCGATCCTCGATGGCTGGCTGTGGGTGATCGTGACGCCGGACCGCGGTCGGCAAGCGCTTGCGGCGCGCTTCCTGGAATGGATGATGGAGCCGTCCTTTCACGCTGATTTCGCGCGCGCGCTTTACCATCTGCCGTCTCAGCCGGCAATTCTGGATCAAAGCCTGCCTGCCGCCGCCGACAGCCTATTCTTCAGCGAGCTGCTGTCTAGCGCGGCGCTGCCCTTGCCGGAAGGCGAAGGCGGCACGGCGCCCCGCCTGATGCAGGAAGCGCTGGGCCAGGTCTTGCACGGCGATGTTTCTGCGATTGAAGCGACGCGCCAAGCGCTCGCGCAGCTCGCCGAGCGCTAAACGGCAAGCGACTTCTGATAGAAACGGTGCGTTTTGTAAACCTGGCCGCCGAGGCTCGTGCTGATCTTGATCAGGGGATTGGTCTCCAGAATCCAGCCCGAGTCCAGGTAATCGTACTGTGAAGGCAGCAGGGCCTTCATCACCTCCAGCAGCATCGCCAGTTCCACGCCTCTGTTGCGATACTCCTTTTTGACGCCCATCAATGGCATGCGCACGCCGCGAATCGACCTGCGAACTTTCCAATGCCAGGCGACCTGCGCCATTGTGATGAATTCCGGCACGCCCGGCCGCGGATAGGCGCGGCGAAGCGCTTCGTTGAAGTTGGGAATCGTCAACGCGAAGCCCACCGGTTCATCGTCGATTTCAGCAAAGAAAGCCAGCTTGGGCTCCACCAGCATGCCCAGATCATCGATCAACGCCTGCAACTCGGCGTCGTTCATCGGGATGAAGCCCCAGTTTTTCTCCCAGGCCGCGTTGTATATTTCGCGGAAGCGCTCGAATTCAGCGCGTTTTTCCCTGGCGCGCATTTGCCGGACTGAGATGCCGCTGCGTTGCGCGGCGCGGCTGACGAGCCGTTCCAGCCGCTCCAGCGAGTCACTGGCGGCGATCGTCTGACGATCCTGATAGATGCAGTGCAGGTCCATCACTTTTTCGAAGCCGGCGGCTTCCACGAGCGCCGCGTACCAGGGCGGATTGTAGGGCATCATGATCACCGGCGGATCAAAGTTGTCGACCAGCAAGCCGCATTCTTCGTTGGTCGTAAAGCTGGCTGGGCCGCGAATCGCGTCGACGCCCCGCGCCGCCAACCATTCGCCTGCCGCGTCCAGCAGCCCGCCGGAGACGTCACGGTCGTCAGCCGTCTCGAACAAGCCAAAGAAACCGATATTCTCGTCATGATAGCGATTGTGCTCGTGGTTGATGAAAGCGGCGACCGTGCCCACCATCGCGCCGTCGCGCCAGGCGCCGAAGTACTCGCCATCCATATAGGACCAGGCGGGATGCTTGGATTTGTCCAGCAATTGCCGGCGCATGGATAGCAGGCCCGGCGCCCAATTGGGATCATCGGCGTAGTGGCGCCAGGGGAAGTGAAAGAACTCGCTGAAGTCGTGGCGATCGCCCAGCGGCCGTATTTCGAGCACGTTATAACCTGACCTTTGCATGAACCTTCTGACAATGCGCCGGCGAACGCCACATACTGTCTTGACAGCCGCCTGCCGCGCTGATAGTATACCAGCACTCTATTCCGTAGTAGCTCAATTGGCAGAGCAATCGGCTGTTAACCGATCGGTTCTTGGTTCAAGTCCAAGCTACGGAGCCTTCCAGATGCCCCTTCGCGGGGCATTTTGGTATCGCTAGGGTCGGCGTCAAAGCGCGGTCGATTGCGAATTGCGCGCTGTCCGGAACAGTCGCCAGTCAACAATGATTACAGTCGCAAGACCTTCCCGAGAGATGCTGAATCGCGCCCAAGGCTGCCTGCTCGGCCAACTCGCCGGCGACGCGCTGGGCAGCCTGGTCGAGTTCCAGACCCCGGAACAGATTCGCCGGGCCTATCCTTACGGCGTTCGCGAACTCGCTGACGGCGGTACCTGGAACACAATCGCCGGCCAGCCGACCGACGATTCCGAGATGGCGCTGATGCTGGCGCGCGCCTTGATACACCAGGGACGCTATGACCGCGAGGCCGCCCGGCAAGCGTACGTCGATTGGCTCGAATCCGGACCCTTTGACTGCGGCTACACAGTCGCAAGCGGCCTTCAAGGCCATCACAACCCCGAAAGCCAGGCGAACGGCGCAATGATGCGCGTCAGCCCGCTAGGAATCTTCGGCGCGAATTACGCGTCGAACTGTGTGGCCGAATGGGCGCGTCAAGACGCTGCGATCACCCATGTTCATCCGGTCTGTCAGGACGCGAACGCGTTGTACGCGATGGCAGTTGCTCATGCCGTCCGCTGCGGCTGCTCTGCCAGAGAGTTGTATGAGCGCATTGTGACCTGGGCCGGCGATATGCAGGTGGACGAGAGTCTCCACGCGGCGGTGGTTGACGCGGAAACAGCGCCGCCCGCCGACTACATCAGCCAGGCCGGCTGGGTTCTAGTCGCCTTGCGGAACGCGCTCTGGCAACTTCTACATGCCGAGAACCTTGAGGAAGCCGTCATTGACACGGTCATGCGCGGCGGCGACGCCGACACCAATGCCGCCATCTGCGGCGCGTTGTTTGGCGCTGTCCAGGGTAGGCGCGCGATCCCCGATCAATGGGAAAAGGCCGTCTTGAATTGCCGCCCGAAGGCTGGCAGACCCGGTGTTCGTCGTCCACGACCGCAACGCTTCTGGCCGGTGGACGCCCTGGAACTGGCTGAACGCTTGATCAGCAGCGCTTAACCGCTCAACTCATAGATCAGGCGCAGGCCATCGAGGGTCAACTCTGGCGCGACATGGTCGATTCGCGCCACATGTTCCTTGAATAAGGGCGCCATCCCGCCGGTTGCCACGACCTTGGCCGCCGGCGCCTCCAACTGCGCCAGGATGCGAGCCAGCAACGTTTCAATCATGCCGACGTAGCCCCAAAATATGCCTGACTGCATGGCATGAATAGTGTTGCGCCCGATGGGTTGCGGCGGCGGCAAAAGATCGACTTTGTGCAGCTGCGCGGCGCGGCTCACCAGCGCGTCATGCGCCAGCCGAATGCCCGGCGCGATCACGCCGCCGATATACGCGTTTTCCACCGAAAGCACATCAAAGTTAGTAGACGTGCCAAAGTCGACGCTAACTGCGGGCGCGCCAAACAGCTGCGACAGGGCCACAGCATTGCAGAGCCGATCGGCGCCCGCCTGCTCCGGCATGTCGATCGCGACATCAATACCCAGGCTGGTTCTGCTGCTGATTGTCAGCGGCTCCAGCCCCAGGTAGCGCCGCGCCAAATCTTGAAACGTCGCCGTCAGAGACGGCACGACGCTGCTAAGGCAAATCGCGGAAATCGACTGGAAATCGACCCCGGCCGTCTCGAGGAAGTTTCGCGCCAGGACAGCGTACTCATCGGTCATCTTCTGCGCCACTGTCCTGGCCCGCCAGGAGAGACGCCAGGCATCTTCGTCCCACAAGCCCAAATGGATATTGGTATTGCCGATGTCAATTGCCAGAAGCATAACCCGCTCCCATCCAGCGGCGCCCAGCTTGTAGCGCGCTGGCGGTCCAATGCGGCAAGCCAGCATCGCATCGCCGGCGCTGCGCTATAATATGGTAGAGTCTCGACTGATTGGGCGCAACCGTTGCGTCAAGGGTTATGTCATGTTGGTACGCCAGGCTACCATCGACGATACGCAGAAAATCGTTGACTTGTTCACTTCCCGTGTTACCGTTTGGCAACGTCTCAGCGCCGCTGGCCAGGTTGAGAATCTTCCCTACACTGATTTGACGATCTACGAACGCTGGTTGCACGGTGGCGCCTGGATGTCTCTGGAAACCGGCGCCATCTGGCTGAGCCACTTGCTGAGCGGCAACGGCTTGGCTTACGTGGCGGACGACGCCGGCCGAATTCTCGCCTACGCTGAAGCCTTCTACAATCGCGAGCTCACGCCGATGGGCGCGCATCTTCATGTGGCGAATTTGCAGGCGGCGGAGGACTGCGCCGACGAAACGCATTTGCTGCTGGCCGACGCCATCTTGATAGACGCGCGCGCGCCGGGCCGCCTCTCGGTCGATTACCCGGCTTACGATCAAGACTCGGCCACCTACCACCGCAAGTATTTCGGCACTGCCGAAGATGCGCGGCTGACGCGATATGCTCTGAACGCGCAAATTGGCCAGAGCTTCTACAAGAGCCAGGAATTCGATAAAACGGACGCCAGCCTGATCGACGGCTGGGCGCTGGCGGTCGGGCGCTGGACCAGCCCGCGCGCGCTCTGGGAAAGCGAATGGATCGAGCATTGGCGCGGCATTCCGCAGATTGTCGAGCGGGCGAAACACCGCCATTATGTCAACGCCTCTGGCCATGAAGCGATCGTCTGTTTCCATCAGCAGCTATACAATGAACGTAACGCCGAGGTCTATTGCTGGTCACCGCGGAACCTGAGCACGCAGTTGCTGGTAGCCATCCGCGATCTGGGGCATCGGCACGGCTTTCGCGTGCTGACCCTGGCCCTGCCCGATTTCTCGGCACGGCTCTTGCCGCCCGACACCACAGCCGACCCCAACGAGCGCGTAATCGCCACGGTCAAGGTCTGATGGAGTATGGCGCTTGGCTGACGCCTCGCCAGGCGCTATGATGGCGGTCTCACCACAACTAATGCGAGGGCATGCCAATGCAATCCAAAGCGGATATTGCCGATTGGCTGGACGAACATCAAGCGCGTTTCACGCGGATGTCTGACGAAATCTGGGATAACCCGGAACTGCAGTTCGTCGAATTCAAAGCTTCCAAATTGCAGGCCGACTTTCTCGAGGCTGAAGGCTTCCGCATCACATGGGACGTGGGTGGGATCAGCACCGCTTTCTGCGCGGAATGGGGCGGCGGCCGGCCCGTCATTGCATTTGCCGGCGAGTATGACGCCTTGCCCGGGCTGTCGCAGAAAAACCAGAGCCTGCGCGACCCCGTCAGCGCCGGCGACCCCGGACACGGCTGCGGGCACAACCTGCTGGGCACGGGCTGCCTGGCGGCTGCGCTCGCCTTCAAGGAATGGCTACGGCGCAGCGGGCGCGCGGGCACGGTCCGCTACTACGGCTGCCCGGCGGAAGAAGGCGGCAGCGGCAAGGTCTTCATGGGCCGCGCTGGCGCGTTCGACGACCTTGACGCCACCTTCAACTGGCATCCCTGGTACACCAATTCCGCTATGAAAGGCAGCTTGCTCAGCGTAAACCGCTATTACTTCCGCTTTAGGGGCAGGTCCGCCCACGCCGCCGCTGACCCGCACTCGGGCCGCTCCGCCCTGGATGCGCTGGAGCTGATGAATATCGGCGTGAATTACTTGCGCGAGCACGTCACGGATGACGTCCGCCTGCACTATTCGATTCTCAGCGGCGGGCTGGCGCCGAATGTCGTGCCGGATTACGCCGAGAGCTACTACTACGTGCGCGCCTATGAACAGCAGACGCTGGAAGACGTCAGTCAGCGCGTCATACGCATCGCGAGGGGCGCGGCTATGATGACCGACACCGAAGTTGAGGTCGTCTACAAATCGGGCTCGACGCGCGTGCTGTCAAACGAAACGCTGGCCGACTTGCAGTACGAGGTCATGCGCGGGTTGGGCGGCATCGACTTCAGCGAAGATGAACTGGCCTACGCCGCCGAAATCAACCAGCACTTCGGCGACGCCAACGTCAAGACGCTCGTCGAGCGCTACGGGGTCGCGCCCGAGCTCGCTGAAGAGCCGCTGATCGGCGCGGTTCTGCCAAGCGCCGACCAGGGTTACGTATCGCCGGGTTCGTCCGACATGGGCGATATGAGTTGGCACGCGCCCTGCAGCATGCTGCAAACGGCGACCTGGGCCAGCCGCGCGGCGGCGCATTCCTGGGGCGTGGTCGCCACTGGCCGCACGTCCATCGGGCACAAAGGCATGATGTACGCGGCCAAGGTGATGGCGTTGGCGGCGGCGGAGTTGGTCCTTTCGCCGGAGATACTGGAGGCAGCGCAGGCGGAGTTCCGCGCCGCGCTTGAGAGGACGCCCTACGTCTGCCCGATACCGGACGATGTGGGTCCGCCGCAGCACGCGCATCCCCTTCGCTGACAGCCCGGGGCCGTCAATCAATGCGTATCGTCTTTTGGAATATCATGCACGGCGGCGGCAGCCGGGCGGGGGCCATCGCCGAGCAGATTCTCGAGTGGAATCCTGATATCGTCGCGCTCGCCGAGTTCCGCGGGACTGCGCCCAGCCAGTCGATTGCGCGGCGCCTCTCTGATGCCGGTTACGAACACCAGCTATCGGCCGTCAATGACAGCGAGCCCACTTGGAATGCCGTCTTCTTAGCGAGCCGCTTCAACTTGAATCACGTCGCGCACTCGTTGCCTGACGTGCCCTACGGTGACTTGTATTGGCTACTTGCCAGTGTGGATGCAGCGCCTGGCATGCATGTCGGCGTTGCGCACGCGCCGTGGAGCATCTATCTTGGCCGGCTGGAGTATTATGCGGCCCTGGTTAAAACCGCCGCAGATTGGCAATTGGGTCCCGCCGTATTCATCGGCGACATGAATACAGGTGTAACCGGTCTCGACGAAGAGACCGAAAACTCAGTCGAATATCATAAAACTGTCATGAAACCTCTGGAAGATATCGGGTGGCGCGACATGTTTCGCGTCTTTCATCCTGATGCAAACACGCCAACCTGGTATTCACCCTACGGCAACGGTTATCGACTTGACCAGGCATTCGTCAATAAAGAGTTGCAGCCGTCGATATATTCGTGCAAGTACGACTGGGGCAAAAGCGATCAGAATGAGAAGCTCAGCGACCACGCCGCAATCCTGCTCGATCTTGAATTGCCTGCCTAACCTTCACTTGTCGACCAGACGCTGGTTGTAGCCCAGCGCGACCAGCTGCTCAAAGGCTTCCCAGACGCGCGCGGGAATCGCCTGCGGCGTCTGGAAGCCGTTCTCGCCGTAGACCTTGACGCGCTGAAAGTCGCCGACGATGTGCTGAATGACTTCATCGCGCGGCAGATGGCCATTGAGATAGTCGGCGCAGGCGATGGACGGTGAGGTCACGACGAAATCCAGACCCGGCCATTGCCGCTGCGCAGTCGCCATGACTCGCCGCTCCATGTAGGGCTTCTGAACTAAGACGACAGAGATAGAGTCGAGTCCGCGCGACATGAGCAACTGCCGTGTGAAGCGGATGTTTTCGCCGGTATTGCGCGAACGATTCTCGATAAGAATAGCCACCGCTGGCACGCCCTTCGCCAGCGCGCGCCGCGCGAAGTAGTCCGCTTCGGTGGTATCCCAGAAGACGCCCAGGGCCGCATTCCGCTGCACGACGCCGCCCGAGAACAGCAGAAAGGGCGCGCAGTCGCGCTGATACAGCTCAATGGCGTAATCGGCGACGCGGATATCATGGCTGCCGAGGACGACGATGCAATCGGCTGGCCGCAACTGCTGCCCGACAAGCATATAGTCCCAGATTGTTTGAACGAGGGCTTCAACGTCCGCCATGCCGGATTCGGTCTGACGACGCTCTAAGCGGGAAATATATCGCCGACGCGGATTTCAAAGCCGGGCAGAACGTCGCCGCCTGACAGCATGTCGGTACTTTTCAGTTTGAATGTGCCTTCCGGGGAATGAACGGCAACACTCCGCAATTCGGGGAAAACAACCCACACAAGCCTCGCGCCAGCGTCTAGCAACTGCTCGATTTTCTTCTCGATATCTTCCGCCCTGTTGCCTGGCGAGATTATCTCCACCGCCAGGTCAGGCGCGATTTCAAACGGGCGACGCGGCAGATCGCCCGGATGGCGTGCTGTTGAAAGATATGCGATGTCTAGACCGCGCAATGTGTCTCTGCCATCTGCATTTCGTTCCAGTACAAATGGCACGTCGCCACCCAATACGCGTCCGAGCCCGCTCGCTTGCACATGATTGTGCAAAGCCGTCGAGAGAGTAATCAGTACCGCTGCATGAATTGGACTAGGCAATGGCATTTCGACAATTTCTCCTTGAATGAGCTCAACGACGCGGTCTTCATAATCGACATGCTCGACAATCTGGAGATAATCGTCGACGCTGATCAGTTGGCGTTCCAGTTCCATGGCTAACACTCAATCCTCTCGCTTTGTCACACTAAAGCAACCTCATTGTACCCGTTTCGGGCTTGCCGATAAACTGCTTCAAGACCTGGAAGTCCTTCTCCATAGTCTCGCGTTGGCTGGCGTTGTAGAGCGCGGCCGCCGGGTGAAACAGTGGCACGACTGATGCCCGGCCGTAGACTGTGCGCACCTTTATGATCGACCCGTGCAGTTGGCTGATCTTCTGATTCGCTTGAAAAGCGCCGAAGCGCCGCAGGATGAATTCCATCGAGAAGCGGCCCAGGGTCGCGATGACCTTGGGCTGGATGATGCCGATCTGCCGTTCAAGGAAAGGCGCGTACAAGTCGATTTCGTCTTTGAGCGGATCGCGATTATTGGGCGGCCGGTCTTTGACGATATTGGTCACGTAGACCTTGGGGCGCTCAAGGTTGATAGACTCGAGCAATTCGTCCAAAACGCGACCCGACGCGCCGCAGAAGGGACGGCCGGTCTCCGCTTCGTTTTTGCCCGGCGCCTCGCCGATAAACATGATGTCGGCGTAATGGTCGCCCTGCCCAATCACGGGAAAATAGCCGTTGCGCTGGCGGTAGTCGTAGAGCGGCGATTCGACCAGGTTGACCAGCTCGTCTCGTATGGCGCGCAGTTGATCCTTGCGGTCGGTCGACATCAATGACCTTGCTTTCTCCACAGGGGCTAAACGTAGTCTAGCACAAACGAACGCTAAGGCGCTCGCATTTGAATCATGGCGGCGCCCAGGGGCCGGGCCGCTCGTATTCAGAGCGCGCTGTCTGCGATCGTATCGCAGGCTTTGCGCAGGAGGCGGCGCAAGGAAGCGTCAATTTCGTCGCCCATCGCGAACGCGTCGTCCAAGGGCAGCCAACGGAATCGCGTCGACTCGCCCGGCGCCGGCGCCAGCGCTTCGGGCTGGCTCGTAATCAGGATGTAGCGGAAATCCAGGTGCAGATGCTCTGCTTCGTCGGCGCTTTGCGGGATGGTATGGATGTCGATGTCAGTGGGCGCGCCTGCTGTAGCGAGAAGGCGCAGATCGGGCAAGCCGGTTTCTTCGCGCGCCTCGCGCAGGGCGGCCTGGGCGATATCGAACTCGCCATCCAGATGCCCGCCGACTTGCAGCCACCGCCCCAACCGCCTGTGATAGTGAAGCAGGGTCCGGCGCGACTTCGGCTCGATGATGGCCGCGGAGGCGGTGATATGGCCCACTTCGCAGCTGCGGCTGAAGATTTCGGGATGCCCCGCGATCAGCGAGCGTATCTTGACCAGGTCGAGCGCTTCTTTGTCGTCGGCCGGCCGATGTTGCGCCAGCAGCGCCAGCGCCTCCTTCCGCGCTTCATCGAGGCGCCGCTTGTGCCCGCTGGTTTCGCTGCGCGGCCGGCGCGCGCGACTTGGCATAGCCGCTCAGCCGGGGCGCGCGCTGACAGCGGCGAGCAGCGCGGCGCCGTAGGTCTTGCGGCGCCAGGGACCCAGCCCGCGGATGCCCTCAAGCTCAGCGGGCGAGGCAGGATTGCGGTGGGCGATTTCCCAGAGCGCGTCTTTGCTGATGATGACGTCGGATTCGACGCCGCGCGCCTTGGCCGTTTCCCGGCGCCAGCTGTGCAGCGCGCTGTAACGGTCGACGACCGCTTGCGGAATGGTCGGCTGCGCCGGCGGGAGGTATTCGACGCGGCTGGCCTGGCCGTGCCGCACCGCCTGGATGAATTCGTCGCCGCTCTGGCGGATCAGCCAGGCGGGCAAGCCGCGCAGGTCATAGAGCTGCTTGAGCGTCCGCGGCGGCGACTTGACCAGGCGCAGCAGGGTCTTGTTGGTGATGAGCTGATGCGAGGGACGGTCGACCGATTGCGCCAGTTCATCGCGCAGGATGTAAAGCTCGCGCAGGATGGCGATCTGCTGCCCGTTGAGCGCGTTGGGGCGGCAGAGCGCCCAGTAGCCTTCGGGGTCGAATTCGTCCGACTTTAGTTCGAAGCGCGTGATATCGGCGAAGTATTCGCGCGCTTCTTCGAGGCGGTCGGCGGCTTCCAGCTCGGCGTACAACATATCGCGCAGCGCCAGCAAGTGGCAGGTATCCATCTGGGCGTAGCGGCGATAGCCCTCGGGCAGGGGCCGGCGCGCCCAATCGTCGGTCTGGTGCTTCTTGGCGTGATGCACGCCGAGCAAGTCTTTCAGCATGTGGCTCAAGCCGATGCGCGGATAACCGCAGACGCGCGCGGCCGCCATCGTATCGAAGACGTTGGCGACATCAAAGTCGAAGTCGCGCTTTAGACATATCAGATCGTACTCGGCGGCGTGAAAGACCTTCTCGATGGCGGGATCGGCCAGGACGGGCGCGAGCGCGCTGATATCGGCGATGGCGAGCGGGTCGATAAGCAGGTCTTCGCGCGGCGTCGAGAATTGGATGAGGCAGGTGCGGCCACGGTAGGCGTGCATGCTGTTGGACTCGGTATCGCAGGCGATGCGCGCAACGGCGCCCAGGCGCTCCATCGCGGCGTCCAGGGCGGCGGCGGTTTCGATGTATGCGGCGGGGGCAATTGCGGGCGTTTTCAGGGGCATGTCGGCCTATCGGACACTTTACAGGAGGTTTAACCACAGAGAACACAGAGAACACAGAGATATTCTTGGAGGTATCGTCGGCGTTGTCATATCAGCAAGTTCATTATCTTCGAAGGATGCGTTGGCGGGCTTACAGCCAGTCGCGGCGGCGGAACAGGGCGAGCATCAGCAGGGCAATGGCGAGCATTATTCCGGCTGTGATTATAAAGGCGTGCGGATTATCGGCAAAGGGAAGAACGATGTTCATGCCGTAAATGCTCGATATCAGCGTCAGCGGCAGCATGATGACGGAGATGACGGTCAGGATGCGCATGACTTCGTTGATGCGGTAGCTGGCGAGGGCGTCGGCGGTATCGGCGAAGCTGTTGATGATTTCGAAATTCTCATCGGCGATATCGCGCAGCTTGGCGAGATGATCGACGACATCGCCGAAGTACTCCTCCATGTGCTCGGGCAAGAAGGCGTGCTCGCAGGATTCGAGTTGCTGCACGACCGGGATTTGGCCGCGGATGATGCGGCGAAGCGAGATGATGTCGCGGCGCAGCAAGGCGATTTCCTGGATGACGCGGCGGGCGTCCGATTCAAAGAGATGGTCTTCGATGGCGTGGACGCGCTGATCGACCTTGTTCAGGATGGGAAAGACGTAGTCGACCAAACGGTCGATGAGGGCGTGCAGGGCCTGGGTGGCGCCACGCCCGAGCAAGCCGTTGCGTTCGTGCTCGTCCAGCTGGCAGGCTTCGAATGCGGCGGTCAGCGGTTTCAGGGCGCCATCGTGCACGGTGATCACGTAGTCGGGCCCGAGGAAGAAATCGACCTCGCTGGGGCGGGAGAGCTGGTCGCGGGCGTCCCAGCGCGGGAAGTGCATGACGAGGAAGAGGTACTCGTCGTCCTGGTCGAGCTTGGGGCGTTCGATGCGGCTGCGGATGTCTTCGAGGTGGAGCGGGTGGAAGTGCGGGAAGCGGCGATGCAGGGCTTCGACATCGGCGGAGGAAGGGTGGACGATGTCGATCCAGGTCGTGCCGTCGTGGCTGAGGCTGCGCGTGGTCATGGGGGGTATTTTAGCCACAGAGGCACAGAGGGCACAGAGGATTTTCCACCACAAAGGGCACAAAGACACGAAGGGTGCAAAGAAAAACACTTCTGTAAGATTTTGGCCGCAAGCATTGGCTATATTTGCAAGTGAGTCGGTCCAGGCGTGGCGCGCTCCATGTCGGTCGCGAGCGCTGAAAATCGGCAGGGCTAGACGAGGATCCAGGTATGAAGAAGCGAGGCCGGCTGCGCGCGATGAAGAAGCGTCAGCGAATTGTAATCCTGGCTGTAATCGCGTGGGTTGCGTTTGGGGTGGTGGCGGGGCTGGCGATTGTGTCGCTGACCGCGGAGGAGAGCGATGTGGTGACGGTAGCGGTCGCACTGCCGGCTACGTATTCGCAAGAAGCGCAGGCGGGCGAAGGGTTGTTCAAGGCGAATTGCCAGGCTTGCCACGGGCCGAACGCGTCGGGCACGAAGCTGGGGCCGCCGCTGATTCATGACATCTATAATCCGGGCCATCACTCTGACGAGGCGTTTTATCTGGCGGCGGCGACGGGCGTGCGGGCGCATCACTGGCCGTATGGGGATATGCCGGCTCAGCCGCAGGTGACGCGCGAGGAGGTGGGGCTGATCATTCGCTTCGTGCGGGAGTTGCAGGAGGCGAATGGGATTGTGCGCAAGGCGTACTAGGTGTTGTGGGGCCCCACCCCAAACCCCTCCCCCAAGATAAGGGACGGGCTTTTTTCACCACAAAGGGCACGAAGGGCACGAAGATTGGTGGTCAGGGGGATGCGGGCTGGTTGGCTTCTTTAAGAATGCACTTAATGAGTTTAACGATTTCGTGGAAGTGGCTGGGGTTGTCGGCGAGGATGCGCTTGGTGATTTCTTCGCCGTACTGTACCTTATTGCCCTTGTAGCTGATTCCAGCCAAGTCTTGAAACAATCTGTCAAGTAGCTTCGCACCGTCGACAGATTTCAGCCAGTCAAGATCGTCAAAGTCCGCCCCTTCCTGCTCACAAATCCAGGACTCGACTGACTTTGCAGTCTGGTCTTTCGCCTTATCTTCCGCGGCGTCGCGGTTGAGAATAACTGCCAGGTACTCTGGGACAATTAAGTAGCTCTCGTAGTTCTGTCGAGGCAAGAACTTTCTCGTATTGGTTTCTTCAAAGTCATCATTTTGCAGGTCGCCATCAAAGACGAAAGCCAGCACTGACGGCAATATACCGACGCTGCCGGATAGCCGCGCGTATATCTGCTCGATTAGCGCGCCACGTCTCTTGTCGTTAAAGTCACCCGTATGGACCACTTCTATGATGTCAACGCCTCCGCCCAGCCCGCCGTTGAGATCCATTATTCTTTTGAAGCAAATCCGGTCAGTCTTGCCTTCGACCCAGATGACGGCATCCATGCCGAAGATGTCGGAACGACTGGATCCGATTTGGCGGAGCATATCTTCCAGTTCGGCGTTGTCGTTGACGTTTACACTCTTTACACTGCTTACCATATTCTCGCGTGTTACGAGAAGAATGCGTTTTTCCTTGACCGACATGATGGCAGTAGGCGAATGCGTGGCGATGATGTATTGGTGGTGGTCATGTTCCTGGAAGATTTCGAGCAACTTGCGGATAGCGCCCGGATGGAGGAATGAGTTTGGCTCGTCGATAAGGAGGACACGTGGCTGCGATTCATTGTAGAAAAGAACGACATAGAGCATGGCAAGGATTTGACCGACGCCAGTTCCACATTTGTCTTGCGATACGCCTAGGTCATTTCGCTCGTAGTGTGCATCAATATAATCAAGCATAAGCGATACAGTTCCTTGGCCGTCCGATACGGTTCGCAAGTCAAGAATTTCGGGTATTACTCGCTGCACGGCCTGGAGATACTTATGAAACCTACCACGATTGCGACTCTGAATCGTATCAAGCACCTGACCGAGATTCGATGCGTTATTATTAAGTACTAGATCGGGGATTTCGGGCGCAGCGGGCAATACTGGACGTACAGCTTGAAATCGGTAAATTGAATTAGGAACTCGATCTTGCCAGCCAAGCCAATAGTCAACGACTGCATGTCCATTTCTATGTAGCTCGGGCTCTTCTGCTGCGACTTCCTTCATACGAATTCGAAAGCTCAGAGCGTCTTCAGTCGAAAATCTAGTTAACGCCGGGTCCAGATCAGCAATACTCAAAACCGTTTCGCTGTCTCGCGATCCACCGCTACCATACGTAAGTCTCAACCCAAATGCACCATCGAAAAACCTGTCTATGTACTCGCGAAATTGCCCAGAGAATTTTGGGTGAAGTGGAATAAAGAAATCTGTCTCATCTAAACGCACATTGTGCAAGCTGGCCACTAGGTTTTGCATAAGGTGCTTCTCTGACCAACCGTATTCAATCTGATAATTTATACGACCAAGAACCTGGCTGTTTGAGATACGCGACGGTAACGTTTTCTCACTCCGATGCACTTGTCCATTCACACCAGGTGTCAACGCATCCAAAAGTGCCGTTTTGCCAGCGTTGTTTTTTCCCACAACGAAGTTTATCCCCGGACCCAACTCAAATTCCGGCGTCTCGTAGAAGCAAACGTAGTTGTTCAGCTTGACTTTCGTAATTCGCATGACGATTCCTCGCTCAGCGCTTCAACCCGCAGCATTATACGATACAATCCAGCGCGGCTCGCGTATGGAATCCCAAAAACATTTCACTTGTATCCCCCGCTTCGATTGTGATATATTTAACTATCGAAAAGTCGATGGCTCTGTTACGCTGAAAATCCGCTAGAATCACGCGGCAGTCCTGTTGAAATGGAAGGCGCTATGGCGACAGCAGAATCCACAAATCCAACCGCGCTTAGCGCACCGGTGGCGCGCGCTGCGGCCAGGCCCAGCATCCAGGTGGCCGCGCCCAGCCGGCGCGAATTCCTCTACTATATCTGGGGCGCGTCGATGGCCTTGCTGCTTGGGCAGACTTCGGCGGGCCTCATCTGGTTCGCTTTCCCGCGCTTCAAGGAAGGCGAGTTCGGCGGCACTTTCGCCTTCAACCCCGAGGAGTTGCCGGGCGCGGGCGCGGCGCCGGTGACCGTGCCTTCCGGGCGCTTTCACATTTCGCACACCCCGGAAGGCATGCGCGCGCTCTATCAGGTTTGCACGCATCTGGGCTGTTTGCCCAAGTGGGTGCCGACGAACTTCCGCTTTGAATGTCCCTGCCATGGCTCGAAGTTTCAGTTGAACGGCGAATGGATCGAAGGGCCGGCGCCGCGCCATCTGGATCGTTTCATCGCCACGGTGACTTACGCCGATGGCGAGACGGTCGAAACGCCGCCCGACGGCGGGGCGATTCCGCTGGACCCGGAGCGCGAAATCACCAGCATTCAGATTGATACCGGCGCGCGCATCGTCGGCGAATTGCACCCCTAGCGCGGATGAAATCTCACGAGGAGTTTCCATGAGCATCCTCCCCTTCCCGTCCTTCCTGGATGACGTCAAGGAAAAGGGTTTCAAGAAGGCGGTGTTCGAGGGCATCGACGACTCGGTCGAGCGCCTGACCGCCGGCTTGAATGTGCAGGACTTGCGCGAAGCCTTTCGCGGGGAAAGCGCGAGCCGCCGCCCGAATCCGCGCTTGACGCCGCATGCGGACGGTTTCTGGCTGCATATGCGCCCGTCTTACTTCAACCGTGATGTCACCGGGATGTATCCGACATTCCGGTTGGGCTGGCTTTCTTCCTATTTTGTCTTCTTCGAGACGATCACGGGCATTTTGCTGATGCTCTGGTACACGCCGTCGCCGGAGATCGCTTATGGCGATATGCTGACGATTTTGAGCAATGTGCCGCTCGGCCAGCTGATGCGCGACATGCACCGGTTGGGCGCCGAATTCATGGTGGCGGTAGTGGCGCTGCACATGATGCGAACGTGGATCACGGGCAGTTACAAGAAGCCGCGACAGTTCACCTGGTTCAGCGGCTTGCTTTTGCTGGTGATTACCGGCTTTTTGAGTTTTTCCGGTTATTTGCTGCCCTGGGATCAGCTGTCGCTGTGGGCGGTGACGATCGGCGCTTCGATGGCCGAGGCGACGCCGGTGGTTGGCGACCAGGTCAATCTGCTGCTGCGGGGCGCGCCGGAGCTGGGCGCGAACGGTCTGCTGCGCTTTTATCTGCTGCATGTGCTGGCGCTGCCAGCGCTGCTATTTGTGTTCTTTGGCGTGCACTATTACAAGGTGGTCATCCACGGGCACAGCCTGCCGCCGCAGAAGGAGAATATCGGCGAGGATTCGGCCAAGCGCGTGCCGCTGGACAAACGCGTCTACTTCATTCCTGACATGCTGACTTACGAGATGTTCTGGCTGGGCGCGACCACTTTCATCATCACGGTGCTGTGCATCTGGTTCTATCACGCGCCGCTGGAGAATCACGCTGACCCGCAGGTGACGCCGCTGGGCACGACCGCGCCCTGGTACTTCCTGTGGATTCAGGGCGCGCTTAAGCTGGGCGACAAGTTTTTCTGGGGCGTGGCTTTCCCGACGATCGCGCTGGGCGGGCTGGCGATGCTGCCCTACCTGGACGTAACGCCCAGTCGGCGCTTCGCGCATCGCCGCTTCATGCTGACGATCGCCATGCTGCTGGTGTCGGCGACCACGGTGCTCAGTTATATGGGCTTGGCGAAGTTCGCCGTGCAGACATCGGCCGAGACCGAGATTGTACATGAGCTGACCTTTGAGCCGGCGCACAGCAAGGTCGGCACTGGGCGGACGATACCCTTTGACCAGATGATCGTCGGCGCGTACACGACTGCGCAAATGCATCATTTCGACGACATGACGACCAACGATATGATCGCTCAGATCAACGCCGAGACGGCTGCCAATGGTCAGTTTGACCAGATGATTCAGGAGTTGAAGGACCAGCACCTTAGCGCGAACCAACTGCCGCTGCGCTTCCGCAGCGTACCCGCTGACGAGGCGCCGAAGCTGATGCAAGTTATGGAGGAGTTCGCCCATCATCTGGAGGCGGCGCCGGACGAGTTGCCCAATGTTTGGGGCGCGTTGGTCATCACCGACAATCAGGCAAGTTTGAAGCGCCTGGACTGGGTCGTGAGTTGGGATACGGTTCTGATTGAAGGCGGCAACGTGCAACTGGACGAGGCGGGCGAGCCGATCCTGGTCTACGCCACCGAGATGGTCGAGGTGACTGACAGCGAGGGCAATCCGGTTGTGGGCGATGATGGCGAAGCGCTTGTGGAAGAAGTTCCCGTGCTGGATGACGCCGGCAACCCGGTCCCGGCGCGGCGAATCTATAGCGACCATCTCTTCATTCACCAGGCATCGGCGTACTTTGATTAGCGCCTTTGCGCCGCGCAGTCAGTGATTTGTCGCGGCGAGGGAGACACAAGGACATTTCATGGGTCGACTACTCTTCATCAAGACAATCGAAGGCCGGATACTGGCCGGCATCACCATGTTCGTCGGCATGATGATTTTGGTGGGTTGGGTAGCTATCAACGAAGAAGCTCGGATGCAGTCTTTTGTGCGGCAGCATACCGGTCGATCGATTGAGCGCGGCGCGGAATTGTACGCTTTGAATTGTTCCGAGTGTCATGGCGAAGAGGGTTTGGGCGCTGGCGATCGCGCGCCTGGCTTGAACAATCCGCATTTCTTCGGTTACGACCCGGTTGGCTTGCATACGGCCGCGATCATCAACGCGAATCGGGCGCTGGTGCGCTTGAACAAAGACATCGAAAACTTGCTGACCGAGTTGACGGATGCGGATAATCCGCCGGCGGCGGAGCGGCAGGATGAAATCATCACCAAAGTCGCCGAGTTGGAAGCGCAGATTGAAGAGCAGCAACTTGCTATTGAGGCAGCGGTGGCCGATCGAATCGCTGTCTTGGAATCACTGGATACGGCGGTCGAGAACGGGCTGTTCCCGCTGTGGGATACGGTGGTTGACATCGAAACCACCAGCCAAAACGAATTAGAAGTCTTCTTCTACAACAATGGGACGCGCCTGGCGCAAGTTGGTTGGGGTGGCGATCTGCGCGGATACATTATCACAACGCTGATTCATGGTCGTCCTGGCAGCGGCAACGTCTGGCCCAACAGCGAAGGTATGGCGGCTTGGTCACAGACGGCGGGCGGGCGCTTTCGACAAGACCAGATCGAAGACCTGGCCGCTTACATCCTCAACTACGACAAGGGCGAAAACTGGACGACCGAGGACTTCCTTGCGGTAGCGCAGTATGGCAAGCCGCTGGCGGATGGCTCGCTGCCGACGGAGCCGCCGCCACCACCGGCCGGCGACGATGTAGCCGGTATCCTGGCGCGCTGGGCGGACGAAGAAATCGTGGGCAGCCCGGTCAGCGGAGAAATGCTCTACGATGCCGAATTCGGCTGTACGGATTGCCATCGCAATGGCGCATCGGCCCCGGACACTGTGGGCACATTCGCGCGCATATCGAGCGAACGGCTGACGCTGCCGCAATTCGCTGGCTACAGCGTGGAACAGTATCTGGTCGAGAGTATCACGCGGCCGGGCGACTACGTGGTGGACGGTTACAGTTCGGGCTTGATGCCGGCCAACTTTGGCGTGCGCATGATCGACCAGCAGCTGGCGGACATCGTCAGCTACTTGATGACGCAATAGCGGGCCAGATTGTGAGACAAGGCTAAGCCCTCGTTGTCGGGGGCTTTTTGATTTCGCGGGGGCGCAAGATGCGGATAATGCTTTTGACGATTGCGTTGGTTGCGCTGCTGGCGGGGGGCGGCCAGGCACAAGAAGGGGAGGCGTGCGAGGCCGACGCGCTTTCGCGGCAGCAGGGCGCCTTCGCAGCTTACCTCGCCTTCGACTTCGCCAACGATGCCGAGCAGTCGCTGGCCAATTTGTTTCGGCTGGGAGCGCTGTATCAGACCCTGGCTTTGGATTGCGGGTATCAGCCGAACGAAGTCGAAATCGACCGCATGCTGGAGCAGACCATGCGCTTTGTTTCGCTGGACGACCTGATCCTGGCGCAGGCGGTGGGCACGGATCTCGACGCCATCCTTGATGAACTGGAGACAGTATACGGCGATCCGCTAAACGGGCAATTGCTCTACAACGGATTGACGCCCGCGCTGGGCGGCGGCGAGCTGGGCTGCGCCGGCTGCCACGAGAACGAAGCAGTGGCGCCGCTAACGGCCGGTACCTGGACGCGGGTGGACGAGATTCGACTGGCCCGGCCCGCCTTCGCCGATTACAGCCATCGCCGGTTTTTGGTGGAGAGCATCGTCCGGCCGATGGCTTATATCACGCCGGACTACGCGGGCATGATGCCGGAGATTTACGGCCGCCAGCTAACGACCCAGCAATTGGCTGATTTGGTGGCGTTTCTTGAGAGTCAGGACCAGCTGTTGGGCAGCCCTTAGCCGAGGCGCGCGCGTACTCGCATGGGCTTATCCGGAAAAACTCATTCAAGGGAGTAGATCTGGCCAGCTATGCGACAGCAATCTGCCGACCGAAGGCGCGACGCGCTGCCGCCCGCCGATTCAATCAATGTCTGCGGGCGTTTCGCCGAAACGCCCCTACAGTTAGTTGCCCGTACTGGGACGCGCAAAAGTTTACAGAGTTGCTATCGGAAACGTGAAGCGCGGCTGGTACAATGCTGATAAAGTTTGGGCGATATAAATTTGGGAGCGTTGATGAGCCTAAGAGCTGGCCGAGCCGACAGCCTGATGATACGGCTGCTGCTGGTCAAGCCGGCGGCTGCGCCAGCGTCCGCGGCAGGCGCGGCGGGAACAGCGCGCAATGCCGAAAACGCGCTGACGCTGTCCCTGGCTTTTTCGGGCGCGCGCTGCATCTTGCAGTATGCCGTTCTGCCCTTTTTGCTTCCGCTGGTCGGGGTCGCGGCCGATGCTACCGTGCCGATTTTGCTGCTGATTAACTTGGCGGCGATGGCGTCGATTTACTTCAGCTTGCGGCGCTTCTGGACGATTGGTTATGCGCATCGCTGGCGTTATCTGGTAGTGGCCGCGGCGGCGCTGGTCTTGCTGGCGGCCTTCACCGCTTATGATATTGTAAAGTTGGGCGCGTCCTAGCCGCCGGCGCTTGCGGGCGCTGGAGCGGTATCGGGGGCGAATCGGGAGTAGGCATGAAGACTACTGTGGTGTGGAAGAGTAAAATGCGGCTGGCGCTGCTTCTGGTGATGGTAGTGGCGCAGGCGGGAACGGTCCTGGCGCAAGAAGCTGAGAGCTCGTCGTCGCCGGCAGGCCTGGCGATGCTGGTGCTGTTTCTGGGCATCGCCGCCATGATTGGCGTGCTGGTGATTCGCTGGAGCCAGTCATCGCGCGACGAAGAGGAGTCCGCCTGAGTCGCCGCCGGCGACGGAGTCCCCGATGACGGAATCGAATTGGGAAAAACCCAAGAACCTGGAAAAGCCGAAGCGATCGGAACGCGTCAAGTTTTTGACGGCCGGTCTGATTATCCTGGCGGCGATTCTATATTTGCTGGTGTCGGGCACTTTGCAGGGCGCGCGTTATTTCATCACGGTGGCGGATCTGCTTGGCGACGCGGCATACGCGGGCCAGACATTACGGATTTCTGGCGCGGTTGATGGCGAGACGATCGACTATGACAGCGAAAACGCCGTCATCCAATTCGAGATCGTCCATATCCCCAGCGCCTATCAGGACCTGGCGACCGCCTTGCGCGACGCGCTGCAAGACGAAGGCGCGCCGCGTCTGAAGATCGTGGTGAAGGACGCCGCCATGCCGGACCTGCTGCAGCACGAAGCGCAGGCGATTCTGACCGGCGTATTGGCCGCTGACGGCGTATTCTACGCCACTGAGTTGCTGCTGAAGTGCCCCAGCCGATTTGAAGAGAGCACGGGCCCCGAAGGCTTAAGTCAGATCCCGGAACATCAGTAATGCTGGCCGAAATTGGGCTGTCCGCGCTGGCCATCGCCTTTGCCCTGGCGGTCTACGCCGCGGCGGCTTCGGCGCTGGGCGGGCGCAGTCAGCTGGCGCGCTGGCAGCTTAGCGGGCGCAACGCGGCCTTGCTAACCTTCCCGTCCTTGCTGCTGGCCGTGGCGATGCTGGTCATCGCGCTGATGACCGAGCAGTATCAGTTGTCTTACGTGTACAGCGTGACCGACCCGCAGACGCCGGCGCTTTACCGTTTCACGGCGCTTTGGGGCTCACAGCGGGGCTCGTTGCTGTTTTGGTCGCTTTTGATGAGTCTGTTTACAACTGCGGCGATCGCGCTCAACTGGCGCGCTGAACGGCGGTTGATGCCTTACGCGATCGCGACGATGATGGCGGCCCTGGCCTTTTTTCTGGGCTTGTCGCTTTTTCTGGAGAATCCTTTCGAGCGCTGGTGGCTGCTGCCGGCGGCGGCGCCGGGCGCGCAGGAAGTTTCCAGCGCGCTGATCCCGCCCCTGGCCGTGGCGCCAAGCGAAGCCGCGCTGCGCGCGGGCGCGCAAGGCCTGAATCCGCTGCTGCGGCATTTCGGCATGGTGATCCATCCGCCGATGCTGTACCTGGGGTTCGTTGGCTTCACCATTCCCTTCGCCTTTGCCCTGGCAGCGCTGGCGGCGGGTGAGCTTTCAAGCGGGTGGATCAAAGCGACGCGGCGCTGGTCCTTGATCGCCTGGATCTTCTTGAGCCTGGGGCTGATCCTGGGCGGGCGCTGGGCTTATGATGTCTTGGGCTGGGGCGGCTATTGGGGCTGGGACCCGGTGGAGAACGCCGCATTCCTGCCCTGGCTGGTGGGCACAGCTTTCATCCACAGCGCGATGATTCAGGAAAAGCGCGGCATGTTGAAGCTCTGGAATATGCTGCTGGTGATCGCGGCGTTTTCGGCGGTGATGTTCGGCACATTCGCCACGCGCAGCGGCGTCATCGAGAGCGTGCACAGTTTCGCCCGCAGCGAGGTCGGCTTCCCCATGTTGGCCTTTTGGGCGGTCATGACCCTGGTTGCGCTCGCCCTGCTGCTGTGGCGCTGGGGGCGGGGAGAATTGCGCGACGAGCGTCAATTCGCCAACTTGCTCAGCCGCGAGTCCTTGTTCGTGCTTAACAATGTAGTTTTTATCGCCCTGTTCATCGCCATATTCTGGGGCAGCTTCGGCCTGCCAATCGTTTCCGAGTTGATTTTCGACAGAGAAGTGACAATCGGCGCGGAGACCTTCGAGTTTTTCGTCGTGCCGCTATTCATCGCCATGTACGTTCTGATGGGGGTGGCGCCGCTGTCGGCCTGGGGCGCGACCTCGCTGCCGCGATTGGGCGCCGCCCTGCGCCCGCCGCTGCTTTTGACGGCGCTGAGCGTCCTGGCGCTGGCGCTCAGCGGGACGAGCCTGCTGACAGCGACAGCCGGTTACGGGGTGGTTCTGTTTGCCGCTTTTGTCGCGCTGTGCGAGATCTACCGCGGGGCGAAGGCGCGGCGGCGACTGCTGGACGAGAGTTGGCCGCGGGCGCTGCGGGCGCTATTCCGCCGGAATCAGCGACGCTACGGCGGCTACATCGTGCATCTCGGCGTCACGGTAATCGGCATCGGCGTCATCGGCAGCACGGTCTTTCAGACCGAAGTTCAGCACACGCTGGAGCGCGGCGCGTCCGTCGCCGTGCGCGACTACCGCCTGCGCTATGACGACTTCATTCGGGCACGGGCGGTCGATGGGCGCATGATGAATATCAGCGTTGTGACGCTAAGCCGCGATGGGCGCGAAATCGCCAGGATGCGTCCGCGGATTGACGACTACGAGCAAATGCCGATGACCATCGCCGGCGCGCACAGTACGCTCGAGAACGACTTCTATGTGCTGCTGATCGGCGGCGACCGCGAGCGCGCTGTCTTCCGAATTTACATCAATCCGCTGGTGAACCTGGTGTGGTGGGGCGGGATTCTGCTTATCATCGGCACGATCATCGCCGTCTATCCCAAGGTGACGCCGGCGAGCCGTCAGCGGAAGCGTGAAGCTGATGAGTGAATTGATGCTTGACGCGCGCCCCTGTTTACGTCGCGGGTTCAACCCCTCACCCCCCGGCCCCCTCTCCCACAAGGGGAGAGGGGGAGCAGCACCCGGCGCGATGCCAGGTACTTTGCGAAGTGGGTGGATTTGCCAAGCGCGTGTCTTCAAACTTGCTAACACGGCGTCATGGCGGTGGACCAGCTTCATGTTGGTCGCGTTTGTCGCCTTGGCCATTAGTCTTGGCCTTGGGCGGGCGCAGGAGTACCGCGCGAGCGACACCGATGTCATTCGCGTGGCCGAGCGAATGTACTGCCCGGTCTGCGAGAATATCCCGCTGGACGAATGCCAGACGACCGCCTGCCTGGAATGGAAAGACGAGATCGCCGCGCAACTGGCCGCCGGGCGCGCGCCGCAGGAGGTAATCAACAGCTTTGTCGCGCGCTTCGGCGATCATGTCGTCGGCGTGCCGCAGGATCCGCTGATACGCGCGCTGACCTTTGTTCTGCCGCTGCTGGCGACGTTGATGGCGCTCGGCGTTGGTCTGCGCGCGTTTCGACAGTTTGCGGGTTCGAAGAAATTGCGCCTGAACGCCGAAGCGACTGGCGCCGACGAACTCAGAGACGCCAGCTACCGTCAGCGGCTCGAACAAGACCTGCGGGCGATGCGTTGAGGCATGGCGATGAAGCAACACCAGCCGCTGGATTTCCTGGACGGGGCGCCGGCTATGCCCAAGCGCAAGGGATTGAGCTTCGGGTCGCTGGCGGTGCTGGCGGCGGTTGCGCTTCTGGCAATCGTCGTGGCCTTGCAGCTGACGGAGCGGAATCGCGGGCGGCCGCTGAGCGGGCCGGCGCCGGACTTTGAGCTGACACTATTCGACGGGCGGGAGATCGCGCTAGCGGATTTCCGCGGCCAGGTCGCGCTGGTCAATTTCTGGGCCAGTTGGTGCCCGCCCTGCCGCGACGAAGCGCTGGAGCTGCAAGCGCTTTACAGCGATTATCGCGAGGCCGGCTTTACAATCATCGGCGTGAATATGCTTGAGAGCTCGCCGCAAAAGGCGCTGGACTTTATTGAAGAGTTCGGCATCAGCTATCCCAACGGCGAAGACCGCGAGCAACGCG
Organism: Chloroflexota bacterium; assembly: GCA_009841405.1. GTDB lineage: Bacteria > Chloroflexota > Anaerolineae > Aggregatilineales > Phototrophicaceae > UBA6055. Next base: position 57,222 of record VXLV01000115.1, read on the forward strand.
TGACGAATCTCTACCGCGTGGAGGGACCGCCGGAGAGCTTCCTTATCGACCGGGCGGGCAACGTGCGGCAGTTCTATATCGGCAGCGTCCGCTACGATACGGTGAGCAAGGCCATTGAAGCGCTGTTGGCGGAGGGACGATGAGCGTCGCGGGTTTGCTGATTTCGCTGCTGCTGGGGCTGATTGCCGTCGCGATTGTGGCGCGTCCGCTTTACAGCGCGGCGCCGAGCAGTGTTGACGCTACGACAGATGATCAGAAGGAGCGCGCGCGCAATTATTATGAGCGCGTCTTGGTCAATATCCGTGACCTGGACGAAGACTTGGCGACGGGCAAGATCATCGAAGCCGATCACGGTCGAGAGCGGGCAGTTTGGGTGCAACGCGGCATTGCGCTATTGCGGCTGCAAGACCAGCTGGCGGCGCAGCGCGCTACCTCAGACGCGGCAAACATCAGAGATATCGACGCGCTCATCGAGGCGGCGGTAGCGGCGCATCGCGAAGACGAGGAAGCGGCTCAAGGCGAGAGGCTCAGGTGATGTCGCTACGCTCTGTCTGGATCCTGGCGGCCGCGATTGCGCTGGGCGCATGCAGTGGCCTGGGCGGCGAGCCTGAAATCGCAGCGACGGCGCCGCCGGCTACTGAGATAGCTGCGGTCGGCGATTGGCGGCCCGATATCGACGCGGGCGCGCGGATCTTCCGGGAGCGCTGCAGCGAGTGTCATGGCATCAGGGGCGATGGCTGGGGCGAGCTGGTTCGGGCCGGCAGCGTCGAGCGCCCGCTCGACATGACGGATCGCGCCCTGGTCGCGGCCAAGTCGCCGCTGGAGTGGTTTGAAGTGATTACTAAAGGGCGCATCGAAAATCTGATGCCGCCCTGGGAAAACGCGCTCAGCGAAAAACAGCGCTGGGATGTGACGCTCTACAGCTATACGCTGGCTTACAATGTGGAACTGTTGGCGGCAGGCCAAGCGCCGTGGAGCGAACGCTGCGCGGATTGCGCGCTGCCGACGGCGATACCGCCGGTCTTCAGCGACCTGGCATACGGCGCGCATTTGAATCGCGAATTCTTTGGCGGCGCGCTGGGCGAAGAGGAAGTCGGCGCGGCCGCGGCCTACGCGCGGATGAGTTGGCTGGAGCGAGAGGCGGCGTCCGCGCAAATCGAAGCGCCGACGGGCGAGATTCGCGGTCAAGCGCGGCATGGAACGGCGGGCGGCAGCGTGCCGGCGGGCACAAAGATTCAACTGCGTTTTGGCAGCCCGGCGGCAGGCTATACCGTGAGAGAGACGACGATTGACGCGGACTTGCGCTTCAGCCTGCCGGATATCCCGTGGCGGGAAGACTTCAGCTATGTCGTGGGCGCGGTCTACAAAGGACGGCTGTTCAGCCGACGGCTGCCACATTTTCCGACGGCCGAGCAGACGCTGACGATTTATGACGAGACGACGGACCCGCTGGCAGTCGATGTAGCGCGCATCGACATGTTCGTCGAAGCGGTCACAACCGAGGATTGGGGCGCGGGCCTGTACGTTTCGCAGTTCGTCGGCTTCCGCAATGCCTCGGACCGCCTCTATACCAGCGGCCGCGCCTTTGACGACGGGCGGGAGGCGGTGCTGTTGCTGCCCTTCCCGCGGGGCGCGCGCCTGCTCAGCGACGATCAAGGCGGGCGCTTTGTGCTGATCGAAGATTTGGACGACTTGCCGAACTCCGTCATTGATACGCTGCCGGTGGCGCCGGGCGCTGACCACCAAATCGCGCTGGAGTATTTTCTGCCCTATAAGGACGGGCTGGACTTTCAGCAGGAGTTCAGCAATCAGCTGGACGCCAAGGTGACGGTTACGCTTTCGGATAGCTTGACCGTCACGGGCGGCGCATTTCTGGCGGAGCGCGATAGTCCGGCGGCGGATGGGGCGCGGGTATACGCGGGCCGACTGACGCTGGATGAGGAACCGCGACTGGCCTTCCGCATCGGCGGCGATCCATTCGCGACAAGCAGCGTCGACCCGCAGATCGTCACCGGAGATGTCTTGCCGGGGCTGGTCGCGGGCGCGGCCGCGCTCCTCATCGCCGCGCTCTTCGGTCTGGGCCGGCTTAATCGGGCGCGAGGGCGCAGCGCGAGTGAGATTGACCGCCTGGTCGCTGAGCTGGCGCGGCTGGATGCCGACCACGATCAGGGTCGGATTAACCATGATCTGTATCATCACCGGCGGCGCGAGCTCAAGGCGAAGCTGGCCGAGCGAATGGACGCGGCAGAATAGTTGCCACCGATGGATAGCGACGCGATCATTGAAGTCAATCGGCTGAGCAAGGCTTACGGCCTGTTGCCCGTTTTGCGGGGCGTGGACTTCAGCATCGACCGGGGCGAATGGGTTTTGCTCTTTGGCGCCAACGGCAGCGGCAAGTCGACGCTGCTGCGCTTGCTCAGCGGGCTGAGCAAGCCGAGCGCGGGCAGGATCCGCATCGGCGGCTGGGAGCTGCCGCGCGAGGCGATGGCGGTGCGCGCCCAGTGCGGCCTGGTGGCGCATCGTCCCCTGCTGTACGAGAACTTGACCGCCGCCGAGAACCTCGACTTCTTTGGCAAGCTGTACGGCTTGGCAGCGGACGAACGGGCACAGCGCGGCCGCGATTTGCTGCGGCAAGCAGGATTAGCCAAGAGCGCCGAGCGAATCGTGCGGACCTTCTCGCGCGGGATGAAGCAGCGGCTCAGCATCGCCCGCGCCACGCTGCATCAGCCGGAAATCCTGCTCCTGGACGAACCCTATAGCGGGCTCGATCAGGCCGCTTGCCAAAACCTGGATGAAATGCTGGCGGTGGCACAGGAAGCGGGACGCACGATCTTACTGAGCACACACCAGTTGTCGCGCGCGCCGGCGGCTGCCGGGCGCGCTCTTGTGCTTTCCGGCGGAAGGATTGCGTACGACGGCGCCAGCGACCCGGGCAATCTGGCCGAGCTTTATGTGGAAGCGGCGGGCGCGACAAGCCTATGATGACGCCCTTTCTGGCATGCGTGCTGGCCATCATTGCCAAGGACCTGCGCGCCGAGTTCCGATCGCGCGAGCTCTTGAGCGTGATGGCGCTATTCGCTTTGCTGAGCGTGCTGGTCTTCAGCTTCGCGCTGGAGCTGGACCGCGAGGCGCGGGCGGAGGCGGTCAGCGGCGTGCTGTGGGTTACGCTGATCTTCGCGAGTCTGCTGGGGCTGAACCGCAGTCTGGCGCAAGAGAGCGACCAAGGCAACCTTGACGCGCTGCTGCTTGCGCCGGTGTCGCGCTCGGCTATATTCGCGGGCAAGTTCGCGGGCAACGCGCTGTTTACGGGCGCGGTCGGCTTGGCGCTGCTGCCTCTGATGACCGTGCTCTACAATATCAATATGGTAGCGCCCGGCGTGATCGTCACGACCGTCGTTGGCACGGTCGGGCTTTGCTCCATCGGCACGCTGCTGGCGACCATGACTGCGCAGACGCGGGCGCGGGAAGCGCTGCTGCCGATCGCGCTGCTGCCAGTTGCCCTGCCCTTTCTGCTGACTGCGGTACGGGCGACCAAGGGCGCCTTGAATGGCGCGCCGGAGTGGCAAGTGTGGCTGCAACTGTTGGCCGGAATTACCGTAATTTATGTGGTATTGTGCTTGTTGCTCTACGGTTATGTCGTGGAAGAGTGAAGGCGAAAGATTCGACTTTGCCGAAAAAATTCGCGATTGCTGCCACGGACTCCGGCCTTACGCTTGTAACTATGCTTTATAGAATTTTGTAGGTATATTAAGATTTTGGTTGTATTGGCAGAAGGAGGGAAGCAGGCTTTGCCAAAACACGTTGAGCTTGATGCCTCGCCGCAGCCGACGTTGCTGCGGGCGCTGACGCTGCTGACTGGCCTGGGTTTTCTGGCGACGCTGTACCTGGGCTTGTTCGTGGCGGGCACTGACATTCAACAGGGCGAAATCCAGCGAATATTCTATATTCACATGCCCTCGTTTTTCGGCGCGTTCACGGCGTTCGGCGCGACTGTGGTCGGCGGCATGCTGTACCTGGCGCGGAAGCAAGCGGCTTGGGACCGGATTGCGCTGGCCGGCGCGGAAGTTGGGCTAGCCTTCGCTCTGATCAACTTGCTCACGGGGGCGGTATGGGCGCGCCCGATCTGGAATACCTGGTGGACATGGGACCCGCGCTTGACGTCAGCCGCCGTGATGTGCCTGATCTACGCCGCGTATTTGATGCTGCGCGCCGGCATCGACGACTCAAACCAAAAGCGCAATTTCATGTCGGTCTACGGTATCTTTGCCTTTGTCAGCGTGCTGACCACGCTATTCATCATCCGCATTGTACCGGAGACGATTCACCCGGTCATCGTCGGCGCCAGTCCGCAGAACGCGCAGGGCAGCTTTGAAGCCACGAGCGGCGTATTCATGGCGCTGGCGCCGAGCATGCTGCTGTGGCTTACGCTGATGCCAGCGACGCTGATCTGGCATCGCTATCGACTGGAGACGCGCCGGGAAGCGCTGGAGCGGTTGAAGTTCCAGGCGCTTGGCGATTAAGACATGATGATGAAACTTGCAGGCCTAGCGTCTGTCCTGCTTTGCCTGCTGCTTATCAGCGGCGGCGCCGGCGGCAGCGATCACGACGAGACTGTGCCCTACCTTCGGACCGGCGGCTTTAACGTGCCCGTACTCGCGGGCTGGGAAAACCAGTCGACGGACGAGATCGCGCAATTCCATTTGGCCGAACACAGCGCCACGATCCGCACGGCGATTGTAGCCCTTGACGATCCGTTGGCCGCCTCCCAAGCCGAACTAGCCAATTGGATTGACGCCGGGTCCGTCTCTCCCGTCTACAGCGGCAAAGTCAACCTGGCGGACGGGACCTGGCACGTGGCAATTTTTGAACCGGATGCCGATATATCGGTATCAATCATGGCTCGGCGCGTCGGCGAGCGGACTGTCGTAATCAGTTTCATCGAGCGCGATGAATCCAACCGGATTCTCATGCTAACGATGGCGCAGGAAGATGAATCACAGCGCCGCGCGCATACCGAACTGGTCGCGGCTACCGACTTGTTGATGTCGCCGCTGGCTGGCGAGCACGGCAGAGTCTCGGAGATCAAGCTCTCCAGCGGCGCGTGGGCGCTTTATCCTGGCGCGGGACACACCAGGATGGGCATGGTCTTTGGCAACGACAGCTTCCTGGCGCTGGCAAAAGGGCCAATCGGCGTCAAGCTAGCGACCCTGGCCGATGCTTACTTCACCGTGCTGCTGGGGTTCTTCATCACGCCGGACAACTCCGGTTACCTGGCGCTGGGCTTGGCGGCCGCCTTCGTCACCCTCGGCCTCCTGGTCTTCAGTTACTTCTGGCGCGCGCGCAGCTTGGACCAGGATGCGGCGCTGATCCGGCATCTGGCGCGGGCCGACGATTGACGCCTGGCCGCAGCGAATACAAGCTGGTTCAATTTCGCGGTCACATCCGCTGCCAGCCGCGCGCAACCATCTCTACTAGCGGGCGTATAGTGAATAAATGTCGGTATGCCGCACAGGAGCGTAGGGATGAGCGAAACGGTGAATCCGCTGCCGGAAGACCCGGAAGGCGACGAGAGCAAGAACCCGATGGAGCAATTTATCTTTCATCAGCGCCGCGGCCTGGAAGAATTCGGCAAGGCGATGGAATCTCTGCTGCCCCCGCGTTTCAAGGAGCATACGCAGGCAGCCGGCAACGAATTCGCCACTGGCTTCCGCGTACTGATCGACGCCGCGATCGATGAAATCAAGAAGGCCAGCGAAATGGAAGACCCCGACATGCAGCGGCAGGCTGAGCAGGAACGGCAAGCCAGCGCCAATCTGGCCGCGGAAGAAGAAACAGACGGAGAGACCGGCGGATCAAGCCGCAAGATTCGCGTCGAATTGGACGACTGAAGCGCTGGCTTGGGCGGGACCGTTCCGCCTGCGGTTTTCCCAAATGCTGCATCTGTTCTTGCTGGCGGAGAACACAGCCACTTTCCACCAATCGCGACGTAGCTCCATCGTCACAAAAAGCTCTCCAATGTGAGGAAATGTAGGGGCGACTTACCAAGTCGCCCGAACCGGCATCGCGGCGGATGCGGGCGAGCTGATAGCTCGCCCCTACAGGGCTTGCAAGGAATAGAGGCGACAGGCCTAGGAGACCTGGTCCTCAAAGCGGATGTTGAGGAATTTGTCTTCGAATTTCGCACTGGTGATTTCAAGATGCTGCAGTTCGTCGGGCAAAACGATATTGCGCCGGTAGGGGCCAACGCTAAGCGTGATCTCTTCGCGCGAACGAAAGAGGTCGAGTTGCTCTTTCTCAGCGAAGCCAATGGGGACGCGCAGCATCCATTGCGAGTCGCCATCGAGTTGTTCCAGTTTGTGCACGACGCCATCAAATAGGCGTTCGGCCGGGTTACGGTCGCCGTAGAGCTCATCGGCCAGCCGGCGCAGCGTGTCGAGCCCGCCGACTTCTTCGCCGAAGAGAGGCGCTTTCAGCAGCGGCAAGCTGCCGAAGGCTTCGCGCACGAATTCGATGTTCTTCGCCTGGCGCTTCTTCCAGGTGGCGAAGAAGGGATCGGTGATTTCATCGGGGAATACGCGGTTGACCAGAATGGCGTCGGTGGCGTAGTCGTAGAGGTTGAGGTAGGTGTAGGTGCGCTGCGTCTCGCGGATGACCATGCGCTCGGGATTGACGACGAGGCGGATGCTGGCGCGCTCCGGGTCCGTGAGCAGCTCGCGCACGCCGTCGAGGGTATCGAAAAGCAGCTGCACCTGATCCCAGGCGTTTTCGGCGATGTCGATGCCGAGGTCGTTTTTCTTGCCGCGCGAGAGCAGCTTTTGCACCGGGCGGATGACGCTGTCGAGGCCGCGCGCGATGCGCATCAGGCGCTCAACCCACCAGCGCGTGACATCGGGCAGGCTGAGCAAGCGGATGGTTTCGGCCGTGGGCGCGGCGTCGACGATGAGGACGTCGTATTCGCCGGCTTGGAAATACTCGCTGATCCAGAGCAGTTGCGCGCCCTCTTCCAAGCCCGGGATGATGGTGACCTCGGCGGCGTTGACCTTGGCGATGCCCTCGCGGTTGAAGAAGGCGCCCAGGTATTCCTGGATTCTGCCCCAGTATTTCTGCATGGAATAGCGGGTATCGACTTCTTGCGCCCAGAGGTTGTCGGCGATTTTCGTGGCTTCGGGGCCGACCTCGACATCAAGCGCGTCGCCCAGGCTGTGGGCAGTGTCCGTGCTGATGACGATGGTGCGAAGTCCCAGCTCGGCGCAGCGCAAGGCGGTCGCCGCTGAGATGCTCGTTTTGCCTACCCCACCCTTGCCGGTATGCACAATGACGCGCATGGATTCACCTCTGATTGTCGTGTCGTGTTGAGTTGGTCAAGCTTGCGATGCCCATACCAGTATACGCAGGATGACGCCGAAAGGCGCGGGGAATTGCCCGGTAGCGGGGTGGAATCCCAGAAAACGGGGTCTTGACAAGACTAGAACAAACAATCTAGACTGCGGGGGTTAACCATATAAGATCGCGAAAAGGAGTGTACACCATGCGTCCGATCGTTCATGTCGAGATAGCATCGGCGGAAAATGATGCGCAGAAGGCATTTTATAGCGCGCTGCTGGGCTGGCAGGTGAACGAAGTCCCGATGGGCGACGACTTCACCTACGTCATGTTCAACAACGGCACGGACACGAATGTGGCGCTGTCGCCGGTCGGCGAAGGCGTCAAGCCCGGCGATGTGATTCTGTATTTTCAGAGCGAAGATCTGGACGCGGATATGGCGCGCGTCAGCGAGCTGGGCGGGCAGGTGATTTTGCCGCGGCAGGAAGTGCCGGGCTTCGGCGCCCTGGGTATGTTCCTGGATCCGACCGGCAATCGCGTCGCCTTTTGGCAAGACATAGATACGATGCCGGGCTAGCGGCGGTGCAGTGGAAGCAAGGGCGACCCGATGGGTAGCCCCTACGTTCATTTGCGATTCGGAGGGCGACCCAAGGGTCGCCCCTACATTTTCGTCCGTTGAGAAGGTGACAGATTGACTGAGTTTCCGCTGTTGAAGAATTTCATTAATGCAGAGCTCGTCGGGCAGATTGCCGACCGAATTACGCTTGTTTATCCGGCATTTGAACGCGATGAATTTGTAAGGGCGACCGCGGCGGAGTTGCCGGGTTTGGAGCTGAAGCAGCGCTTCGCCTGCATAGCCGACAAATTGCGCGAATTCTTGCCGGACGACTATCCGACGGCGCTGGCGATACTGGTCGAGATACTGGATGCGGGCGACGGCCGCTTTTTGCAGATTGAAGACGCCGCTTTTCGGCTGCTGCCGATACCGACATTCGTCTACCGTCACGGGCTTGACCATCCCGAAGCGTCACTGGACGCGATGTACATGATCACGCGGTTTACGTCATGCGAGGGGGCGATTCGACCATATATCATTCATCACACGCTTGCAACCATGAAACGCCTCCATGAATGGGCGCTGGACGAAAACGAGCATGTGCGCCGCCTGGTCAGCGAGGGCAGCCGGCCGCGTTTGCCCTGGTGGCCGCCGCTGCGCCAGTTCATCGCTGACCCGGCGCCAACGCTGGCGCTGCTGGAACTGCTGAAAGACGACCCTTCTCTTTATGTGCGGCGTTCGGTAGCCAACCATTTGAATGATATCAGCAAGGATCATCCGGAACTGCTGCTGAATCGCATGGAAGCCTGGTCGAAAGGCGCCAGCGAAGAGCGGCTCTGGCTGATCAATCATGCGCTGCGTACCTTGGTCAAACGCGGCGATCAGCGCGCGCTGGCGATCCTGGGATTCGGCGCCCCGGATGTCGAAATGCGCGGCCTCGCGCTGCAGCCGGCGCGGCTGCAATTCGGCGATTCGCTCGAGTTTTCGTTTGAGCTTGTGAATCGCAATGATGCTGTACGCAAACTGATGATCGACTTCGTGATGCACTTTCGCAAAGCCAATGGAATTACCGCGCCAAAGGTATTCAAGTTACGGAAGGCGCGGCTGGCGGCGGGCGCGACGCTGTCCGTCAAAAAGACGATGGCGATCAGGCCGATCTCGACGCGCAAGTATTATCCCGGGCGTCAGCTGCTGGAGATTCAAGTCAACGGGCGTATCCTGGGCGGCGCTGACTTCGAGCTTGTGATGGATTGAGGCGGGCGTTACACTCCGGCAAAATCGCCTGCAGGAGATCGCCGCGATGCCAGCCCCAGCCTCAAAACTATTCACGCCCCTGCCCCTCGACAACTGCTTCAATTGCGAGCGCGAGACTCTGGACGAAAGTCTGCGCTTGCGCGCTGACGATGCCTTTGGGCGTCAGTCGTTCCGCGGCATTCCCTTCGCGCTGGGCGTTGCCAACCAGCCTAACGCCATATTGCTTGATGGCAACGAAGTTAGCGTGGCCGCAGGCGGCCAGCGGGCGACTTATTTCGTCTTCGCCCATATCGTGGAGGACGAGGAAGAGGCGCTCCCAGACGATTTGCGAGACGCGCCGGACTGGCTGGCCAAATCGGGCAACACGCTAGGCGACTTGGTGGCCGAGTACCGGCTGGTCTACAGCGATGGCGAGACGGCGGCGCTGCCAATTCGGCGGCGCTTCGCCATCCAGCAGGCGCGCACCGGCTGGGGCGCCAGCCCGTTCGCCGCCGTGACACATCAGAATGACACTGTCGAAGGCAGCACAGCGGAAGCATTCGCGCTGGGGCGCAAGCCCGCCGAGCCCTACGGGTCTGGCGAAACGCGCCATAGCAGCGGACGCGACGCGCACGACGAACATATTTGGCTCTACGCCCTGCCCAACCCGCATCCGGAGAAGCCTGTGCGCGAAATTCGCCTGAGGGGGAATGGCGAGCGCGCCCTGGTCTTCGGCGTCAGCGCGACTCAAGTTGAGGCGCATCCGCTGCGGGCGCGGACGCGGCGCAAGCTGGCCCTGACGCTGCCGGATGGCGTCGGCTTCAACGCGATTGGCGAGTTGGAGGGGGTCGATATTGACCTGGGCACGGTGATATCAGCGCGGGCGCGGCTGGATTACGAGCGCGAGGCCTGGTTCGGCGACGCCATGAACGCGCAGCCGCAGCCGTCAAATAATGTGGCGATCATCGAATACGCGGCGCATCCGCAGGCCGTGCTGTATCTGAACGGGGAGAATGGCGAAAACCATACTTATGACTTGAGCGATCTGACAGGCGGCGCGTTGGAAGTGGCCGAGGCGCGACAGCTCGTTCGCGTCCGCATATTGGATGAGGCCGGGCGCGAGGTGGCGGCGCGGGTTCATTTTCATGGCGCGCAGGGGGAGTACCTGCCGCCGCGCGGCAATCACCGCAAAGTTAACCGCCACTGGTTTGAAGACAATTATGGCGAGTTCGTCAACGGGCTGAATCAGTACGCGTATATCCCCGGCAGCTGCGAATTGGAAGCGCCACTGGGCGAAGTCTTCGTCGAGATCACCCGCGGCTACGAGATCAAGCCGACCCGGGGCAGCTTCATCGTCACGCCGGAGACGGACGAGGTCACGTTCACCTTGGACAAACTGCTGGATTGGGGGGCGCGCGGCTGGGTATCGGCCGACACGCATGTGCACTTCCTTAGCCCGCAGACGGCTTGGCTGGAGGGCGCGGCCGAGGGCGTCAATGTCGTGAATTTGCTGGCCAGCCAGTGGGGCGAGATGTACAGCAATGTGAGCGACTTTGACGGGCGCACGACTTTCGGCGCGCGCGACTTCGGCGGGGACGGCGAATTCCTGGTGCGCGTGGGCACCGAAAATCGCATGCAGGTGCTGGGGCATATCTCGCTGCTGGGTTACTCGGGCGCGATGATCCACCCGCTCTGCACGGGCGGCCCGAGCGAATCGGCCATCGGCGACGCCCTGGAAGTGAGCATGGCGCAGTGGGCGCAGCGCTGCATCGACCAAAATGGCTTGGTCGTGCTGCCGCACGCGCCCAACCCGCAACTGGAGCGCGCCGCCGATATTGTGCTGGGCCTCGTGCATGCCATCGAGATGATGACCTTCAACCCTAGCAACTGGCAGATCACGCCCTATGGCCTGGCCGATTGGTATCGCTATCTTAACCTGGGCTACCATGTGCCGGTGGTCGGCGGCTCGGACAAGATGAACGCGGCGTCGCTGCTGGGCGGCATCCGCACTTACGCGCATCTGGGCGGGCGCGAGTTCAACTATGAGAATTGGATGGCTGCGGTCAAGGCGGGCAATACTTTCGTGACGGTAGGCCCGCTGCTCGAGCTGAGCGTGGAGGGGCTGGCGCCGGGCAGCGCGCTGGATCTGCCCGCCGGCGGCGGCACGGTCAGCGTCGAGTGGCGGGTCGAATCGGCGGCGTTGCCGATTGAGCGGGTCGAGGTCGTGGTTGGCGGGTTCGCGGTCGAGGAGTCGACGGCTGGCGGGGCATTGTCGGCTGAGGGAAGTTGCGAAGTCGCGATCAGCGAGTCAAGCTGGATCGCCTTAAGGGTCCGCGGCAGCCACGCCGGGCGTGCGGGCGAAGTCGCGGCGCATAGCAGCGCTGTGCTGCTGCGGGTGAATGGCGCGCGTCCGTTCAAACAGGAGGATGCGATGGCGGTGCTGGAGCAGATCGAAGGCGCGCTGGCTTACGTTGATACGCTGGCGCCGCGTCCGGCCGCGCGGCAGTTCAAGCAGATCCGCGCGACGATCGAGGCGGCGCATACGCGGCTGCACCAGTTGATGCATCGGCAGGGGATTTACCACGAGCACAACCCGCTGCACCAGCACGGCGAGCATTAGTAATTCACCATAGAGGCACAGAAGTAATTCCAAGTAAGTCATGAGAGAGTCGAGACGCCGCAGTTT
>VXLV01000123.1 GCA_009841405.1 Chloroflexota bacterium
CCCTTACTTAAACCACACCCCCCCCCCCCCTACACTCCCCCCGTCACCTCGCCCCCACCGCCACACCCGACCACCCCCCACGGGTTAGGGGATGGGGGGTTTAGTTAACATGGCGAAATCAAATCGCGAGCGCGTCGGCGAGATTATGGACCTGCTCAAAAGCGGCCTGGCGCCCTTCGTGCTGGGGCAATACAAGTCGCGTTATCGCGGGCGCTACTTGCAGGAAATGGAGCTGAAGCTGTATAACCCGCCTTTCAGCGTCAGCCTGCCGGATGAGGCGACCGCGCTGGAAAGGCTGGATACGCAGGCTTGCCTCAAGCTAATGGTCTTCAATTGGAAAGAGGCGTTTCGCGACCGGCTGGGCAATGCCGAGCGCAGCTACGCCAACGAGTTGATGACGGCGCGCAACGATTGGGCGCATCAGAAATCGGTGTTCGCCAATGAGGAGGCGCGCCGCGTGGCGGAGACGGCGAAATTGCTCTTGCAGGCGGTCGGCGCCACCGCTGAAGCCGATGCCTGCGCCAAGCACTACAACGAGCTCTTGCGACTGCAATTCGAGCGGGATGCGCGGAATGCGGCCAAGCAGACGCCAGGACAGGCCGACGCTCCCCGCACCACCGACGCCGCCCTGAAGCCATGGCGCCAGGTCATCGAGCCGCATCCCGATGTGCGCAGCGGGCGCTTCGCCCAAGCCGAGTTCGCCGCCGATCTGGCCGCGGTCATGCGCGGCGAAGCGACGCCGGAATATGGCGAGGCGGGCCCCTTCTTCGAGCGCACCTACATGACCGAAGGTTTGCGCGATCTGGTGGTCAACGGCATCAAGCGGCTGACCGGCGCGGGCGGCGACCCGGTCGTGCAGCTGCAGACGAACTTCGGCGGCGGCAAGACCCACAGCATGCTGGCGCTGTATCACGCCTTCAGCGCGGACTTCAAGCTCGGCGACTTGCGCGACTTCGACGAGATCCGGCGACTGGCGGGCGATATCGACGATGATCTGGAGGCGCGCCGCGCTGTGATCGTGGGCACCAGCTTCAACGTCTCTCAGCCGCGCCGGCACGCTGATTGCACCACGCGCACAATCTGGGGCGAGATCGCTTATCAGCTGGGTGGCGCGGCCGCTTATGAGCTGGTTGAAATGAACGACCTCGAGGGCACGAATCCGGGCGCGGATACGCTGGTCAAGCTGATGAACGACCACGGTCCTGCCTTGATTATCCTCGACGAATTTGTGCGCCTGACGCAGCAGCTCTACGGCGTGGCGCAAGCGCCGGCGGCCGGCAGCTTTGAGGCGGTGCTGGCATTCATTCAGTCGCTGACGGAGGCGGTCAAACGCTCAAGCGATTCGCTGCTGCTGGTGTCGATCCCTGCCAGCGAGATCGAGATCGGCGGCGAAGGCGGGTACACGACCCTGGACAAACTGCGGCAAACGCTTGGTCGGGTGGAATCGGTCTGGAAGCCGGTCAGCGCGGAAGAGAGCTACGAAATCGTGCGGCGGCGCTTGTTCAGCGAAGTCGCGGATTATCCGGCGCGCGATGCCGTGACCAACGCTTTCCACAAAATGTACACCGACAGCAAGTCCGACTTCCCCCCGGCGGCTGCCGAACGCGATTATCTGCTCAAAATGCGCCAAGCCTATCCCATCCACCCGGAATTCTTCGAGCGGCTCTACGAAGATTGGTCGACGCTGGAGCGCTTCCAGCGGACGCGCGGCGTGCTGCGGATGATGGCCGCGGTGATTCACCGGCTGTGGATTAGCGGCGATCAATCGCTGATGGTCATGCCAGGATCTGTACCCCTGGAATACAAAGACGTTGAAGGCGAGATCACCCAGTATCTGCTGCCGCGGAATTATAGCCCGGTCGTCGCCGCCGATATCGACGGGCTCGGCTCAAAACCTTACCGCATCGATCAAGACGTCAAGCAACTGGGGCGGCATAGCGCGAGCCGACGCGTGGCGCGGGCGATCTTCATCGGCAGCTCGCCCACAAAGCAGACGCGCGGGATCGAAGAGCGGCGCGTCAACCTGGCGACCGCGCAGCCCGGCGAACGAGCCAGCATCTTCGGCGACGCCTTGCGCCGCATGAGCAACCACTTGACCTACCTCCACAACGATGGCGCCCGCTATTGGTATGACACCCGCGCCACCGTCAACCGCATCGCCGATGACCGCGCCCAGGACGTGGACTCCTACCAAGTGCTTGACGAAGCCGGCGCGCGACTGCGGGCGCAGCCCTGGGACCGGAACTTCCTCGGCAGTGTCCACTTCCTGCCGGAGAACAGCGCCGAAATCCCGGACGAGCAGCGCGCGCGCGTGGTCGTACTCGGTCCTGAATATACGCACCGGGCCAACCGCAGCGACTCCGACGCGCTGCAATTCATCGGCGAGATCATGACCAACCGCGGGAACTCGCCGCGCCACCACCGCAACACGCTCGTCTTCATCGCGCCGGACGAAACGCGAAACGGGGAATGGTCGGCCAGCATCCGCCGGTATCTGGCCTGGCGCTCGATTGAGGCGGACAAAGAATCGCTCAACCTGGATGTGCAGCAGAGCAAGCAAGTCGAGCAAGCCCTCAAGCGCGAAAGCGAGACCGTTGAGAAGCAACTGCAAGAAACGTATTGCTGGCTGATCGCGCCGGAGCAGCCGAGCCCCGCCGCCCAAGTCGGTTTCGCCTGCGAGCGGATTCGCGTCAGCCAGAACTTCCTCGACGGCGCCGCGCGCAAGCTCAAAACCAACGGCTGGCTGATTCACGAGCTGTCGCCGTACAACATGATGCTCGAGCTGGGGCCGCTCAATATCTGGAAAGAGGCGCCCCATCTGAGCGTCAAGAAACTCTGGGATTGGCATACGAACTACTGCTATCTGGATCGCCTCTTCGACCGCAGTGTAATGGAAGCGACCATCGTCGCCGGCGTCAATCGCATTGACCCGTACTTCGGCTTCGCTGAAGGCGTCGACGAGAATGGCAAATATCGCGGTCTGAAACTGAGCGAAGCCTTCACGCTCTACTTCGACGACCATGCCCTGATCGTGGACCCGGATGTTGCCCGCGCGCAGCTTGACGCCGAGCAAGCCGCCAGACAGCCGAATCCCGTAGCGCCGGTGGCTGTTGACGGGCAAGCGCCGGCGGCTGTGGCTGTCGGTCTACCTGACGCGCTGCTGCCCGACCCGCCCAAGCCCAAAACGCGCTACTTCGGCTCGGTCCGGGTTGACCCGCAGCGCGCCATGCGCGACTTCAACCAGATCGCCGACGAGATCATCCTGCGGTTGGCGTCCCTGCCCGGCGCTGATGTGAGCGTCACGGTCGAAATCAAGTGCGAACGCAGCGACGGCTTCGACGACGTCACCGTGCGCGCCGTCAGCGAAAACAGCAATACGCTCAACTTTAGCGCGCACGGTTTTGAGGATTGAAGTACCGCGGCGCGGATATGCCGCTGCGCTTGAGCCGGCTTCGGCTAAATCACTTCGAGATAATCGCGATCAGGCAGTTCCGGGAAGGGCGCGTGAGGCTCTGCCTGGTACCAGAACGCGGTTGAGGCGATATCGTCTTGCAGCGGCAAGTAACGCGCCTCGTCAAAGCTTTCGCCATGCAGCATGCTGGATCGCCAGCCCAGCGCCTGAATGGTCACGCGCAAGTCCTGCTCAAAGCGGATGGGATCGGGAATGTGCCAGCGATACATGCCGAAGCGTTGCTGGCTCTGGTAGAAGCCGTCCGGTTTGATCACCTGCGGCAGGCCCAGGTAGGGCGTGGTGAAGGTGGAGTATGCGCCGTCCTGGTTGCCGAAGCACCAGGCGCCGCCGAAATAATCCTCGGTGCCGGTGCCGCAGATCGTGGGAAAGTCCGTATCGCCGTCCATATAGAACTTGATTTCGCCTTCGCCCCACCAGCCGCGATTGTTGCTGCCCCAGGCCATGTACGCGCCAACGTAATGTCCCATGCCTTTGACGCCATCGAGAATGGTATAGACCTCCTTATAGGGCAGCGGATTGCTGCGCCGCCACTGCGCGTGCAAGTAGCCGACATCTTCCGGCACATCCGTCAGCGTGTAATCGAATTGATAGAACATGGGCTGCACCGGCTTGTCAAGCAGATTCTCTATCGTAACGCGGGCGCTCTTGCGGAAGGGCATCTCCCAATAGCTGTTGAAAGCGCTATGGGGATTGGCCGAAATAGGCATGGAGTTGACATGACAGTATTCCGTCCAGCCATTGCAGAAAAAGTCCCCAAATGGAACTTCGATCGAAGGCGTTTCCTCATCGTCCCAATAGAAGCGCAGGATTAACGAGCGCCAGTACTTCGAATAGGTGGTGATCCAAATGTGTTGGATGGCGCCCGGTCCTTCAATCTCGGCCAGGGTCGTGACGCTGTTGGCTTCCAATTGGATGCAAGGCGATACCTTCCAGCCCTGGCCCAGGTCTTGCGCGGCCGACAGCGAAAAGCCATCGGTGGCCATGCCGCCCCGGCCCTTCTCGCCCTTGAAGTTCTCCGCGCTAATCGAGCGCGTCTTCGCCCGAGACAAGCGCGAGATATTGCCCATATTCAAGTGCAAACCGTTGAAGTATTCCATTTTTCACCTCATCGTTTCTGGGGCGCCGTCGCCGCGCTCTGCGGCTGAGCAACGGTCGCCTGCGGGTCGTAGCCGACAGGCTTGAAGCAGAGCGCTTGACGCTCGGGCGATACCGCCACCATCGGCGGAACGGCGCGCTCGCAGATAGGTTCTACATATTTGCAGCGCCTGGCAAACTTGCAAGCTTGCGCCTGAAACTCTGTTATCTCTATGTCCGGCAGCGCGACCTGTCGGTCCCACTTGTGGTCGACAGTCGGCACCGAATCAAGCAGAAGCTCGGTATAGGGGTGAACAGCCTCGGTAAGAATCTGCTCTGAAGGGCCGTATTCGACCACGCTGCCTCGATACATGATGGCGATATAGTCGCTGACGTAGTATGCGGTAGAGAGATCGTGGGTGATATAGACGAAGCTGACCTTGTACCTTTCTTTCAGTTCCAGGAAGAGGTTGACGATGTTCATGCGCAGCGAGGCGTCGATCATGCTGACCGGCTCATCGGCGACGATGAGCTTGGGGCGGGGGATGAGGCTGCGCGCAACCGATATGCGCTGCAGTTCGCCGCCGGAGAATTGATTGGCATACTTGCCTTCGACGCGTGACATATCCAGGCCGACCGATTCCAGCACTTCGGCGACGATCTCGCGCGCCTCTTTGCGATTGGCAGCGATTTTCAGCCGCAGCGCCGCATTTATCAGGTATCTGTCCACCCGTTTACGCGCGCTGAAAGCCTCGAATGGATTCTGGAATATCGGCTGCACGGCGCGGTAGTAGTCTTTCCCTTTCAGTCCCGCGCCGCCCGTTTCGAAAAGCGGATGTCCGTCAATCAAAACTTCGCCGGAAGTCGGACGTTCCAACTCCAGGATGATCCGCGCCAGCGTCGTCTTTCCGCTGCCGGATTCGCCGACGATGCTCAATATCGACGGCGAATCCGCCGGCAAGCTCAGGCTGACATCGTCGACCGCCACCAGGCGCGTGCCGAAGACCAGGCCGCCGATTCGGAAGACCTTGCTGATATTGCGCAGTTCGAGCAGGTTCTCGCTCAAGACGCTAGCTCTCCGTACAGGTGACAAGACACAAAATGCTCCGGCTCGATCTCCAACAGGTCGGGCGCTTGATGGGCGCAATGGTCCATGACTTTGGGGCAGCGCGCCGCGAAGCGACAGCCGGCCGGCGGGTCAACCAGGCTGGGTGGCCTGCCGGAGATGCCCAGCCGCTGCGCGCGGTCGCCGACGCGCGGCAAAGACTGAATCAGCATCCGCGTATAGGGGTGCAAGGGATGGTCGAAGACGGCGGCGGTTGGTCCGTATTCCACCAGTTTGCCGGCGTACATGATCGCCAGACGGTCGCTGATCTGATAGTGTACGCCCATATCGTGCGAGACCACCACCAGGGTGTTTTCCATCTGCTGCTGCAATGCGGTCAACATCAGCAGGATGCCCTTTTGCACCACGACATCCAGCGCCGTGGTCGGCTCATCCGCCAGGACGATCTGCGGGTGCAGGAAGGTCCCCAGCGCGACCAGGACTCGCTGCTTCATGCCGCCGCTCAGTTGATGCGGGTAGGACTTCAAGACCTCAACCGGCAGCTCCAGCTCTTTGAGGTATGACGCTACCCGTTCGCGTATCGCTTTCCTGCCTGCGGCTTTGAGGGGGTGGCCTCTTGGCACGGCGTCAAAGAATTGATTCTCGATGCGGATGACTGGATTCAACACGCTCATCGAACCTTGCGGGATGTAGGAAATGAACTCCCACCAATGCTCGCGGATTTCGCCCGGTCCGATGGTCTTCACTTTGCCGGCGCCATCGGGGATATCGGCTTCGTAACTGCCGGAGACGATCCGCAGCGGCGGCTGCAAGTAATCGTAGAGCGCTTTGAGCAAGGTCGACTTTCCACAGCCGGATTCGCCGGCGATGCCAAGCACCTCGTTTGGCCGGATATCAATGGAGACGCCATCAACCGCCTGCACGACGCCGCGCGGCGTATCGTAGTAGCAGCGTAGGTCGCGCAGCCTAAGCATCGCCGTGCCCCCGCCGCTCCGCCGACAGGCTGGAGATGCCGGTCGAAATCAGGAACAAGGCGATAAACAGCAGGATGATGGCGACAACGGGCGAGCCGATCCACCACCAGCGCCGGCCAAGCAGCGCCTGGTGCTGCAGCGCCCAGTAGATGGTGGTGCCCAGCGTGGCTTCTTCCAGGCTCGACAGGCCGATCACAGCCAGTCCGGACTCGGTGGCGATGGCGACAAGAACCGTGTTGACGAAATTCGCCATCGCCCAGCTGAATATATGAGGCACGATTTCTTCCGCCAGAATTTGCATCGTGCTTGAGCCGGAAAAACGCGCGGTGTTGACGAATTGGCGCTCGCGCATGCTCAGCGCGATTGAGCGCATTTGGCGGGCGGGCCAGGGCCAGTTGAAGAGGATCAAGATGATGCTGATAAGAAATAGCGATGCGCGCCCCTGCAGCAGTGAAGACACCAGGATCAGGATGGGTAAGGAGGGAACGACGATGAATACATCGGCAAGAAGTGTGATGACGCGGTCGGGGATTCCACCCAGGAAACCCGATGCCAACCCGGCGAACACACCGATTATCGTGGCGAAGAAGGCGACAAAGAGCCCGATAAAGAGCGAATTCTGCGTCGCGTAGGCGAGCAGCCAAAAGGTGTCTTGCCCCAGGTTGGTCGTGCCCAGCAGGTGCTCGCTGCTGGGCGGCAGGTTGCGCGGGTACCGGATCCAATCGCGGGGATCCTCGGGCGAAAAGAAGGGCAAGATGCCGCCCAGGATGATGAAGGCGGCGAGAATTGCCAAGCCAACGCTAAGTCGTGGATTTGTCTTGAGCATCATCGCTGCCGGATCCGTGGATCAAAGAATGGATAGAGCAGGTCGATTACCAAGGTCGAGGTGGCGACGGCGATGATAGAAATGGTGATCGTGCCCATGAGCAGATTGTAGTCGGCTTGCAGTACCGCGCTATAGGTCATCGTGCCCAAACCGGGATAACTGAAGAGAATCTCCGTGATCAACGCGCCGTTGAAGATGGCGCCGATTTGCAGCGCAAGCACGGTGACCTGCGGCAAGATGGCGTTGCGCAGGACGTAGGCGGTCATGATCCGCCCCTCGCCCGCGCCTTTCAGCTTGGCGAAGTAGACGAAATCCTCTTCTGAGATGCTCGACGAGAGCGCCTTCATGCTCAAGACCCACCAGCCGAAACCGACAATGACAATCGACAGCGCCGGCAGCACCGAGTTGAAGATTGCGCTGGAAATGAATTGCCACGACCAGGCGTCGCCGCGGACGGAGAAAAACAGCGGGAAAATCGGATTAATGTGGATGAACAAGATGATCAAGATGAGGGCGGTGATGTAATAGGGGATGGGATAAACAAAGATGGCGATGATCTCCAGCGTACGCGAGGAGATCCAGCGGCTTTTGTAACCGGCGAGCAAGCCAATCGCGTTGCCCACGATCCAGGCGATGATCGTCGATGTCAGCAGCAGCGCGAGTGTCCAGGGCAACGCCTGCCCGATCAGTTCATTTACCGGCATTGGGAACATCGACAGCGAGGGGCCGAAATCACGCGTCACGAAAGTCCGGTGCAAGAAGCCGAAGTATTGGCTCGCCAGCGTCCCTTCCAGGCCGAAAGCCTGCGTCAGCGTAGAGCGCATCGCCTCGACTTGATCCGCGTCCATGTAGGCGCCTTGGCTCATGATCCGGCCGAGCATAGACTCGACCGGATCAGACGGCATAAAGCGCGGCACAAAGAAGACAACCGTAATGCCGATCCAGATTACCAGCACATAAGCGATGATCCGCGTGACCACGAACTTGGCAAATTGCATGTGTTAGCCTCGCGCTAAGTGGATATGGCGCGCTGGCAAACCCCTCCCCCCGGCCCGGGGGGGGGT
>VXLV01000014.1 GCA_009841405.1 Chloroflexota bacterium
GGGTTAGGTTGCCCGAGTTCTACGTCGCGCCGCTAGCTGACCTGCTCGCTGGAGAGCGCCGCCTGATCAGCGCCGGCGGCAAATCCATCGGCGTCTTCAACACGGGCGCGCGGATCGTGGCCGTGCTCAATCTCTGCCCTCATGCCTTCGCGCCCGTCTGCCTAGGCAAGGTTAGCGGCACGACATTGCCCTCGCGCGCCGGCGAATTCATCTGGGGGCGCGAGGGCGAGATTCTGCGCTGCCCCTGGCATGGCTGGGAATTCGACTTGAACAGCGGCCAATGCCTTACCGACCGCCGCCGACTCAAGCAGTTCCCAGTGGTCATCCGCGATGACGCGATTTACGTCGAGGTCTAGCTGGGCCCCCATCCCCCGGCCCCTTGCCGAAGTGCTGTGTCTACGCGCGCCCCATGAAGAGGGAAGGGGAGTTTATGGATTCACCTGGAAGAATTCGACCACTTCGCCGCCCGGTCCCTTGAAAAAGGCGATGCTCACATTCAGCGGTCCCAGGTTGGCATTCCGCAGCTCGACCGTGATTTCCATGCCGGCCGCGCGCACGCGTTCCAGCGCCGCTTCGATATCAGTGGTGGTCAGGGCGAAATGAAAGACGACATTGCCGTCGGCGTCGCCGCTGGGCGTTGTACCCGGGATGGGCTCGAATAGTTCAAGATGGCTGCCATCGCCGATATCCAGCAGGCAGATGCGACGGCCGCCCGCGTTGAATTCGACTGTCTGGGCCATGCCCATCACCTCGGTGTAGAACGCGACCGAGGCTTCGTAGTCCTGGGTTTGCACGGCGATGTGATGCGTGCCGAGCCCGGCGATCGTCTGATTCGTGGTTCCGATTGGCATGCTGGTCTCCTTTGTTCGTATGTTCGTAATCTGCCCAAGGGATTATAGCGTCTTGCATGCGCAATCCAAGCCGGGCTTACTGTTTGCAGGCATCCGTTGACAGAGCTAGCGCGCTAGGTTATATTGGCGCGGCTGTGGGGCCAGTCAACACGGTCGCGTAACGAAAGTCGCTTGCGTCACGCGCTTGGTCCGTCTGGGGCAGCGTCCGCTTCCAACATGGACTGCACAGCGCCACAATCCCAGCATGTTCAAGAACGAAGGAGAAAACACCATGCGCAGAATACTATCCATATTGCTAATCTTGGCGGTACTGCTTGCGGCTTTGCCCGCCTTGTCGCAGGACACTGTCGAATTGCGGATCCGCTGGTATGACGACGGTAACGAAGGCGAGGTCCTGCGGGACTTGCTTGATCAGTTTGAAGCTGAAAACCCGGATATCCGCGTCGAAATCGACACCGTGCCTTATCGCGCGATACTTGAGAATCTGCCACTTGACTTGGCGGCTGGCGAAGGCCCTGACATGGCGCGCGTCACCGATCTCGGTGGGTTGGCGGAATACTATCTCGACATGACGCCCTATCTCAGCGACCCTGCCTACTGGGAAGAAAACTTTGGGCCCTTCCTCAACTGGAAGCGTTTGCCCGGCGACGACTCCAGCATCCCTGGATACATGACCCAGTTGACCATTACCGGTCCTTTCATCAACCGCACGCTCTTTGAGCAGGCCGGCATCGAGGTGCCGAGCGACATGTCCGCATCGGTCACCTGGGACGAGTGGGCGGCGGCCGCCAATGCAGTCGCTGAAGCGCTGGAAATTCCCTATCCCATGGCGATGGATCGCAGCGGCCACCGCTTTGCGGGCCCCGCTATCAGCTCGGGCGCGATGTACTTTGACGACATGGGACACCCAACTGTCATGGACGAAGGATTCCGCGATATGGCGGAGCGTTTCGTCAACTGGCATCTGGACGGCACCATGCATCCCGAGATGTGGCCGCTTAGCGAAGGTTATGCCGGCGCCAATGAAGAATTCGCCAATGCCGAGTTGGTCTTTTACATGTCCGGCAGTTGGCAAGTTGGGCAGTTCAGCGAGCAAATCGGCGATGCCTTTGATTGGCAAACGGTGCCGAATCCCTGTGGTCCCGGGGGCTGTACCGGAATGCCGGGTGGCGCGGCGCTGGTGGGCATCGCTGCGACCGAGCATCCGGAAGAAGTCGCCCGCGTAATGGAATACCTGACCAGCCAGGAAGTTTTGGGCGAATTCGCGGCACGCACCCTCTTCATTCCGGCCCACGCCGGTCTGTCCGCTTCGGGGGTCGACTTTGACACCGATCTGCAATTGGCGAAAGATTCGCTGGGTGTATTTGTCGGTCAAGTCGGCACGCTGGAACAGGTCGCCTTTGACCTGCAAGCGTATGGCTTCAACCGCGCCGTATTTGACGCCACTCGCGATCGCCTGACGCAAGCGATGGTCGGTGAGATGACGGTGGACGAAGCTATCGCGCGCATCCAGGACGATATCGACACTGCCCTGGCGGAACAGGGTTAGTGGGGAATCTGCATCAAATCTACCCCTTCAATTTCCCCATGTCTTTGGGGGGATTGCCTGGCCATGTAGGTCAGTTACACGTGGCGCGCAACTCCCCTCCCCAATTTGTTGGGGAGGGGGTGGGGTAGAAATGGCGGGAATCCGCAAAGAGGCCAACACCTTGCGCCTTATAGCGCTTCTGGACCCGCTGACGCGCCCGCTGTTACTCTTGCTGGTGACAGCGATTGACGGCATTTTGAAGCCCGTTCAGCGCCGCGTCGGCATCGACAAGATGGGTTATATTTTTATCCTGCCGAATCTGTTGATTTTCGGTATCTTTGTGCTGTTTCCGATGCTGCTCAATTTCTATTACGCGATGACCGGCGGCACGAGACTTTTCCCCGAAGATCGTCCCTTCGTCGGCTTGGACAATTTCGCCACGCTCTTCGACTGCGAGAACTTCACGCAGCCCAATAGTTGCCAGGAGGATTTGTTCTGGCGCGGCGTCTTCAATACGGTTGCTTACGTTGTCTTTCAGGTCAGCGCGATTGTACTATTCTCTCTCATTACCGCGCTGGTGTTGAATCGGCAGATTGTCGCGCGCGGATTCTTTCGCAGCGTCTTCTTTTACCCGGTGCTGCTGTCGCCCGTGGTCGTAGCATTAATCTGGAAGTGGGTATTGCAGCACGAAGGCGTCTTGAACGGAATCATCGAAATCCTGGGCGGCGAGAGCAAACGTTGGCTGCTTGATCCCAACTGGGCGATGTTCTGGGTGGTCTTCGTCAGCGTGTGGGCGCTGATGGGCTTTTATACGCTGATTCTGCTGGCGGGGCTGCAATCCATCCCGCCCGAACTTTACGAAGCCAGCTCGATTGACGGCGCCAACGGCTGGCAAGATTTCCGCTTTGTAACCATGCCGCTGCTTATGCCGACTATGTTTGTCGTGCTGGTCCTTTCCCTGATTCGCGCCGTGCAAATGTTTGACCAGATCTTCGTACTCACCGGCGGCGGGCCGGGCACACGCACCCAGCTGTTGGTGCAATACATCTATACCACCGGTTTCTCCAATCAGATTCAGCTTTTCGGTTTGTCGGCGGCGGCATCGATGGTACTGGGCGTGTCGTTGCTGATCCTTACGCTGCTTCAGTTGCGGCTAGGCAATCAGTCAAGCTTGGCATAAGACACGAAGGCGGCGTGCATGCAAGCAGATAGAATCAGGATTGGCCGATTCCTGTCCCTTCGCAGCGGCGGAGCGCGCCTGAACACCGCCGATGCGCTGACCTATTTATATTTGACTCTAGGCACGGTACTGATGTTTGGGCCGGTCCTTTGGCTGGTGGCGTCGTCTTTTAAGACGCAGGCCGGCCTGGTCAAGTATCCGCCGCCGTTGCTGCCCTATCAGCAGGTACAGGTCAACGTTGAGGGCTATGACGATCCGCTGCCGCTTTTTACCGTCACGGGGGACGACGGCAGTACGCGCGAATTGGCGCAGGTGCGGCGCGTGGGAATCGAGGCGCAAATGGTTGACCCGGCCAACCCAGACGCGGAGCGCGTCAAGGTAAACATCAGGCAGCGAGAACCGGTCGAAGAGGTTAAGCTGGCTTGGGAGAATTACCTAGATCCCTTGATCGAACTGGAAAACTTCGACTTCTTCACTTATCTCAAAAACAGTGTGCTTGTGACCTCGGTAGCGACAGCGATCACCCTGGTTATCAATAGTATGGCGGCCTTTGCGCTGAGCAAGTATCGTTTTAAGGGGCGCGACGCCGTCTTTGTATTATTCATCTCAACCTTGATGATCCCGATTACGGTGATACTGGTGCCCGTCTTTCTGGTCATCACCAGTATCGGCTGGAAGAACAACCTCTGGGGCGTGATTATTCCGGGCGCGGCGACGCCGACGGGAATCTTTCTGCTACGGCAATATATGTTGACGATCCCCGATGAGCTGCTTGACGCGGCGCGGATCGACGGCGCCAGCGAGTGGCATATCTATTGGCGAATCATTCTGCCGTTGGCTCGCCCGGCCCTGGCCGTGCTGGCGATCTTCTCTGTGATGTGGCGCTGGAACGACTTTCTCTGGCCGCTGATCGTACTCAGCCAGAATGACTATTTCACGCTGCAAGTGGGCTTGAACGCATTCCAGGGCGAGTTGCAGATTCAGTGGCACTATGTGCTGGCAATGACCGTGGTGACCCTCTTGCCGATCACGCTGGTGTTCGCTTTTTTGCAGCGTTTTATCACAACCGGCATCGCTACGACCGGAATGAAATGATGAGCAGTCAGCGCGCCGTCATTATGTCGGCCGGTCATGTCGCGCTGGAGCGCTTCGATCCGCCGCTGCCGCAGGCGGGTCAGGTCCTTCTCCGCGCCCTGACGACTCTGATCAGCCCAGGCACAGAGCGCGCGTTCTTCCTCAATCTCGACAATACCGACGCCAGCTATCCGCTCTGCCCGGGCTACAGTTTCGTCGGCGTGATCGAAGCCTGTGGCGCTGAAGTCATTGGATTGCGCGCGGGCGACCGAGTGGTCTGCCCCGCGCCGCATGCCTCGCGCGCACTGGTCGACGCCCGTGCTTGCCTGCGCGTGCCGGCTGAGTTGCCCGACGAGAGCGCGGCCTTTTTCAATCTCCTGGCGATAGCGATGCAAGGCGCGCGCAAAGCCCGCATTGAGCTGGGCGAGTCCGTTGCGATCCTGGGCGCGGGTATCGTCGGCATTTTGGCCATGCGGCTGGCGCAGCTATCGGGCGGTTTGCCGGTCATTGGCATTGACCTGGATTTGCAGCGGCTGGATCTGGCGCGCCGGGTAGGCGCTGACAATACGCTGGTGAGTGGCAGCGCGCTCGCGCGAGATCTGCAGGAAATACTGGGCGCTGCCGGCGCCAATGTAGTGATCGAGGCGACCGGCGCGCCATCGGAAGTGACAACCGCGTTCCGACTGGCGGCTGAAAAGGGCCGCGTCGTTTTGCTCGGCAGCGCGCGCGGCGACACTGAAGGCGTCAACTTCTACCGCGACGTGCATCGCAAGGGCTTGCGCATCATCGGCGGACATGAAATCACGCGGCCGCGCCACGAGAACAGCCCCGGCTACTGGACACAAGGTAGCGAGCACCGCGTTTGCCTGGACTTGCTGGCGCGGCGGCGGGTCGATGTGACGCCGCTCATCACACATCGTTATAATTGGCGTGATTTTCCCCGGGCTTACGCGCATCTGGCGGCTTGGGACAAGGACGCGTTGGGGATTTTGATTGAATGGACATGATGATGTGCCCGCACGAAACCCGACATAAGCTCTGGAGTCTGCTCGGCGATATCCCGCCGCCCTTCCAGCCGCAGGTCAGCGTTCTTTCCGCGCGCGAAGAACCGACCTACAGGCTGGAACATCTAAGCTTCGCCAACGGCGTTGGCGATACCGTTTACGGTTATATGCTGCTGCCAAGGGACATCGAAACGCCGGCGCCGGCCATCCTCTACCATCACGAGCACGGTGGCAAGTACTCGCTGGGCAAGGACGCCGCCATCAAGGTGCGCGAGAATGGCTACGCGCCCGGGCTGGCGCTGGTTGAAGCCGGTTTCATCGTGCTGGCGATTGACGCCTACGGCTTCGGCCAGCGCGAGCATCAGGGGCCCGGCGGCGCCAGCGAGAGCGGCGCATCCACCGAGCTGTCGCTGTTCAAGCAGTTTCTGTGGCAGGGCCGGTCGCTTTGGGGCATGATGGTGCATGACGACTTGACCGCGCTGCGCTACCTGCGGGCCCGGCCCGAAGTTGACCCGGCGCGGATTGGCGCGGTCGGCATGAGCCTGGGCGGCTCGCGAACGACCTGGGTCGCCGCGCTGGACGAGACCGTAAAAGCAGCCGCGCCAATCTCGCAGATGACACGCTATCGCGACTTCGCCGACAGCGGCAACCTGCGCATGCACGCCATCTATTATTACGTGCCGGGCATGCTGGTGTCGGGCTTGGATATGGAGCATATCGTGGCGCTGACCGCGCCGCGCCATCAGTTGATTCTGACTGGCGATCTTGACCCGCTTTCCCCTATCGACGGCATCCACAAGGTGATGGCTTACGCGGGCGAAGTTTATCGGGCAGCGGGCGCGCCGGATAATCTCGCGCTGATGCTGTACGAAGGCGTGGCGCATGCCTACTTGCCGGCGATGGTCGAGGCGAGCCGGGACTTTTTCCTGCGCGTACTGTAGACACACGCGTGGTCAAGCCACTGTCCGCGCAAGACATCTCGCGCCCCAAAGTCTCTTGCTCCCCTCCCTGCCTCGTCGGGGAGGGGCCGGGGGTGGGGTTAGCGGTATTCCGCGTCGCTTAATTTTCCCTTGATTTGTATCGCGAATTCCTTGCCAAGATTAAGGGCGTAAGCTATACTTGCTGGCGTCCGCGTAAGGAAACGTAAGATTGCGTCGATGATCGCCCTCGCGCTTCCGTCGACAGCTGGCAGACGCGGCAAGAAGCGTCCGGATATGGGGTGTGATTCGGACGCTTTTCTATTTCCCGCCGCGAAGGGCCTGTTGACGGTCATTTGGAACGAACGGCCGCGCTCGCTATAATGGCCTAGTGGCGTGACCCGGCGTATGCCGCGCCCACGTCTTGGCGTGCGGCGCCCGCATCGGGAGTTTGCCGGCTATCGCGCGCAGTTTGTCAGAATGTTCTTTGGAGGTTCTATCATGTTTGGAAAAAGTAAATTTTGGAAACTTGCACTGATCCTGATGCTCTTGGCGATTGCGGTTGCGGGCGCGCAGGCGCAGGACACCACGCTCACTTTCATCTCCTGGCAAGTGGATGAGCCGGGCGTTGGCGATTGGTGGCGCACGGCTATCGATGAGTTTGAGGGCGCCAACGACGGCGTGGCTATCGAATTCACCAAGGTAGCGCGGCCCGAATACGCCGATACCTTCCTGACGCTCTTCGCCGGCGGCACGCCGCCCGACATTGTCCATCTGGCCGCCTTTGAATTCCAGCAATTCGCCGATGCCGGCTGGCTGGAAGACCTGGCGCCCTGGGTCGATAATTCGGAGCTCAGCCTGGACGGTTGGGCCGGGCAAGTCAAGTGCCAGTGGGAAGGCGAGACCGCCTGTATCATGCTGCTCTACTTCGGCTTCGTCATGGTCGTGAATGACGCCATACTCGATTCGATCGGTATGGACGCGCCGACCAATTGGGACGAGATGATCGAAGTCCTGCGCGCCGCCACGCAAGACACGGACGGCGACGGCATCGTCGATCAGTGGGGCATCTGCCACCACACCAACGAAGGCAGCCAATACGCCTCGCAATTGCTGAGCTATGTCGTCGGGTCCGGCGCTTACTGGACGAGCGCGGAAGGCGAAGTAACCATCGACACGCCCGAGATGACGGAAGGCTTTACCCGTTGGAAGACCATATTCGACGAGGGCCTTAGCCCGCTCGATCTCTCGTCCGGCGACTGCCACCAGCTGATGATGGAAGGCAAGCTGGCGACGCGAATGGAAGGCTCCTGGGTATACAACTTCGTCCGCCGGGCAGAGCCGGAAGTCCAGCAGCACCTGCGCATCGTGCCGGTGCCCTTTGCCGTGCCCGTCGGCGGCGGCAGCAACGTCATCGCCATGGCCAGCGAGATCAGCGATGATCGCAAAGCGTTGGTTTGGGATTTCATCGAGATCATCACATCGCAGCAATGGCAAGAGCAATTTGGCGTCTACGTTGGCAATCCCGCGCCGCGCCCGGGCGCCTTGACCGACGCCATCTATGAGGCTGTGCCGCATGTGGATATCCTGGTGGCGTCGCAGACGACCGCCTCGGAGAATGGCATTGACCGCAGCCCAACCGGTTTGCAGATCGTCTACAACGAATTCGCCAAGTTGGTCCGCGATGAAGCCCAGCGCATGATTGCGGACGATGTCGACCCCGCGGCAGTGGTCGCGAACCTGCACAACCTGGCTGTCGAGCTGCAGCAGGACATGTGAGTCTAACCCAGGTCTAGCTACCACTTTGCCCGAATCGAAGCTCCCCCTCCCTCTTTATGGGGGAGGGGGCTGGGGGGTGG
>VXLV01000022.1 GCA_009841405.1 Chloroflexota bacterium
CCCGGCACCCCCTCTTCCCTCTTGTCTCGCGGCCACGGAGATCTGTACACGCCCCAGGGGGGGATGGGGTAAAGTACCGGGAGGGTATCCGTACTCAACTACATATCGCCGCCGCCGACCAGGCCACGCGCGCGCCATTCGTTGAAGATCTCCTCGACGCGTTCATGCGCTTCGGCGACCGCGTCTTCGGCGGATTGCTCGCCCAGGGCGACCTTGGCCACCATATTGGGAATGACGCTTTCCGCGAAGACCTGGCTGACGGCCGGGTTGGTGACGCCGGGGAAGCCCAGGTGCACCGACCAGTCGTTGACCGTCTTCAGGACTTCGAACTTGTTCGGCGGCTCCGAACCCCAGGGGTCTTCTTCCAGCCAGCCGTCCAATTCCGCCACGGTCGCGGCGAAGCAGGGGAAGTTATAGAGCTCGCTGTAGTAAGTC
This sequence comes from Chloroflexota bacterium, assembly GCA_009841405.1. Classification (GTDB taxonomy): domain Bacteria; phylum Chloroflexota; class Anaerolineae; order Aggregatilineales; family Phototrophicaceae; genus UBA6055. The sequence continues at coordinate 436 of VXLV01000022.1, forward strand.
GCGTCGCTGTAATTGGCCGTGTGATCCAAGATGAATTGCTTGGCGGCCGCCAGCTCGTCACCCTCGACGTATTCGGGAATCACGTAGATCTGCCAGACGTGTGACGAGGCCCATGCGCCGGCGGGCCCGGCCAGCGCCGGGGTAAAGCCGATATTGGCCGCCGCCGCTTCATCGATCTTCTGCAAGCTGCGATAAGCCGAATTGGAGTTGAGGATATAGCTGAGTTCGCCGGCGATCAGCCCCTGATTGTTGCTGGCGGCGGTCCAGCCGAAGACCTCGTCGGTCATGGCTTCGTTTTGCAATTGCGCCAGGTATTTGACCGCGGCGATGGTCTCTTCGCTGTTCAGCACGACATTTTCGTTTTCGTCCTGGACGCTGCCGCCGAAGCTCCAGATGGCGGCGCGATTAGCCATGCGGCTGTCGAGCTCGGGGCTCATGCCGATGCCGACGGGTATGCCGGTCGCTTCGTAGATGGCGCGTCCGCCGTCGAGCAAGTCGTCATAGGTCCTGGGGCCGTCAGGATAGCCGGCGTCGCTCCAGAGGGCGATGTCGTAATCGCCGGGATCGGGCACGTAACCATGTGTGTAGGCGTACCAGGTATCAGCGACCGGCAGGTAGGAAGCGGCCGTGCAGGTGTTGGCGCGCTCGCCGTGCATCTCTGCGGCGGCTTCGTTGATGTCGCGCAGGTCGTGCAAGCCGTCGATGAAGGAAGCGGGCGAGAACAGGACTTCGACGATCGTGTGCCCTTCGCCGGCGTCGATCTCGGCGGCCAGCGTGGAGAACAATTCGGTGAAATTAACGTGATCAACAGTTACGCCGACCCCGTTGGCGGAGCCCCATTCGGCGGCGTAAGCGTCAAACCACTCGTCGTATCGCGGCACGAAATGGCTCCATTGCAGCAGGCTGATTTCCGTGCCGTCAGCATAGTCGCCCTGGGCGGCGCCACCGATGCCCAGCGCGGCAAAAATGCCAAGTACAATTAGCAAGCGTATCATTCGGTTCATGACAGAATCTCCTTAATTCTCAGAAGGGTTTCACGCCAGCGGGACGGCTGGTTTCTGAATTCGATTCTAACGAAGAGTGACTGGCTTGGCAATAATTGCCGGGTGCCGCGCGGGGCTGGCTCAGCCCCCAACGAGACCCAGGGAGCGCCAGCGCGCAAAAATCTGATCGATGCGCTTGCCGGCGGCGGCGACGGCGTCTTCGGCCGGCGCCTCGCCCAGGGCGACTTGGGCGACTGCTTTGGGGATGATGTGTTCTGCGTAGACTTGGGCGATTGCCGGGTTGCTATAGCCGGGAAAGCCGAAATTTACCGCGCGCTCGATGGCGGTCTTTAGCACGGCGAACTTGTCCGCCGGCGCCGAGCCAAAGGGATCATTCTCGAGCCAGTTGTCCAGTTCAACGACAGTCGCCGGGAAACAGGGCAAGTTAAATAATTCGCTATTGTACGTGACTTGGCTGTAATTCTCGGCCAGGTCGAGCAAGAACTTCTTTGCCGCTTCCAGCTCGCTGCCCTCAACGTATGAAGGTACGACGCTGATGAAGGCATGCGTCCCGCCGAAGGCGCCGGCGGGCCCGACAAGCGCCGGCGTAAAGCCGATATTTTCGGCGGCGAAATCGTCGACTCTTTGCAAGCTGCGATAGGCTGAATCGGGATTGAGGATGAAGCTGGCGTCGCCGGCGACCAGCGCCTGGTTATTGCTGGCGCCCGTCCAGCCGAAGACTTCGGCCGTCATGGCTTCGTTCTGCAATTGCGCCAGGTATTTGACCGCCGCCACCGTCTCGGGGCTATTGAAGGCGGGGTTGCCGCGCGCGTCCTGGACGCCCCCGCCAAAGCTCCAGATAACCTCGCGGATGGCGATTTCGCTGTCGATCTCGGGGCTGATGCCGATGCCGACCGGGATGCCGGTCGCTTCATAAATTGCCCGACCGCCCGCGAGCAAGTCCTCATAATTCTCGGGGCCCTGCGGATAGCCGGCTTGCGCCCAGAGTTCAATGTCGTAGTTGCCGTGGTTGAGGGCGTATCCGGCCGAAAAGCCGTAATAGGCGTCGACTGCGGGGAGGTAGGTCACGGCCTTGCAGTGGTGGCGCTGTTGGCCGAAGCGCGCATTCGCCTGGCTGTTGAGGTCGCTCAGATCATGCAGACCTTGCACCAGCGAGGCGGGCGATGACGGCAGTTCGATGATGGTGTGGCCCTGGCCAGCGTCAATTTCAGCGGCGAGGGATGCCGGCAGTTCAGCGAAGTTGACGTGATCAACTGTGACTGATACGTTGTTGGCGGCGCCCCATTCGCGGATGTAGCCGGCGAACCACTCGTCGTAGGCGGGTACGAAGTGGCTCCACTGCAGCAGGCTTATTTCCGTCCCTTCGGGGAAACTGTCTTGCGCGGCCGCGGGAAACGCCAAAGCGGCGCAGATTGCCAGGGCGATCAAGGTACGGATTGCGTCTGTCATGCAAGTCTCCGGCAAGTCGGCGTCGGTTGATGAGAAGGCGCGGCTATCTTAGCCGGGGGCGGCGGCTTAGAACAGGTTGAGCTGGCGGGCTGGCTGGCGGCCATTGAGCAGGATGTACTTCGCCAGTCTGCCCGGCGTGCGGATGCCGATCTGTTTGAGATGCAATAACTCGGAGAGCGTGCCGCGCCGCCGCGAGCGGATGATCGCGTCCGCGCCGACGGGGCCAATCCCGGGCACGCGCAGAAGCTGCTCGCGCTCGGCCAGCATGATTTCGACCGGCTGATGAAGCAGGTGTATATCAGCCCAGGCTTGCTTGGGGTCGACATCGGTTCGCAGGTTGCCGTCGCGCAAGAAGGGCAGTTCTTCAACATCCCAGCGGTAATCGCGCAGCAGGAAGCTGGATTGATAAAGCCGAAACTCGCGTATCGCTTCCGATGGCGGCAGCCCTTCAAATGGCGTCCCGGGCACGGGCGAGAAGCCGGAGTAGTAGACGCGCGCCAGCTTGGCCTGGCTGTAGAGCTTGTCGCTCATCGACATGAGCTCGAGATCAGTGTCGCCGACCGCGCCGACGACGAACTGCGTGACGCTGCTGGCCAGGCGCTGGTTCTGGTGATTCTGGCGGATATGCTGCGCCCATTGCAGCATCTGGACCAGCTCTTCAACGAAGACCTTCTTGGGCGCCAGCGCAGCCAGGCGCGCGGTGGTCGGCGCTTCCAGATTGACCGAAATGCGGTCCGCCAACTGCATCGAGCGAAAGAGCTGGTCGTACTCGATGCCGGGCATGATTTTGAGGTGAATATAGCCGCGGTAGCCCTGGCGGTTGCGGATAATATCGGCGGTGTCGATGATTTTGTCCTGCGTGGTGACCGAGCCTTTGACGATGCCGGATGAGAGGAAGAGGCCGTCGACCTTGCCGGCGCTCTCGAGCGTGTCGAAGGCGCTCGCCATCTCGTCGGGCTTGAAGGTCACGCGCTTGGTCTTGGCGCGGCCGGCGCGGAAAACGCAGTAATGACAGTTGCGCTCGCAGGCGGTGGTCATCATGGTTTTGAGCACGGGTTTGGGCCCGCGCGGCGTCTGCAAGCTGGCGATGCAGTCGCTGAAGTTGAATTCTTGCTTGCGCCTGCGGCGGGCGCGCTCGCTATGCGGGCTGTCACCGGCGGGTTCGTGCAGGGTGACATCGCCCATCTGGGAGAGTTTGGTCAGGGTTTCGGAGACAAGTCGGCCAGCCATGCCTCCAGTGTATAGAACATGTGTTTTAGTGTCAAGGGAATCTCAGGTGAATTTCGCGCTGAGTTATGCCAACAGCAGCGGCGGCTGGATGCGCAGCCAGGGCGGCGCGCCCTCTTCGAGCGCGCCAAGCACGTCATGGATTACATCCGACAGCTCGCCATCGCCACATATCTCGATGATGCGTTGCCCTTCCTCGCGGAGCATTTCGATGCCGGCGCAGTACTTCTTGAGGCGCGTCGGCAGGTCATTCTCAAACAACTCGCGCGCGCTCTTGCTGCGCTCGTCCATACGTTGGTAAGCGATGTGGGCGGACACGTTCAGCACGATGGTCAGGTCCGGCGATCGCGCCCAGCGGTTGAGCTGGTAGATGTCTTCCATAGTAATGTCGTCGCGCGTCTGATACACCAGCGACGAAAGCAGGTAGCGGTCGCAGATTACGACGGCTTGTTTTTTCTGCAGATGGCATTCAATAACGGATTTGAGGTGACTGCTTCGGTTGAGCGCGAATGCCTGGGCCAATTCGACCGGCCTGAGTTCGCGTTCTCGTCGCAGGGCGCTGCGAATCTCGGCGCCCATTAGCGACTCGTTGTGAGGCTCTTCCGTCAGCAAGACGTTCTCGCCGAGCGTCTGTCGCAAGATGTTGCAAAGCTCTCTCGCGATACTGGTCTTGCCAGCGCCGTCAATGCCTTCGATTACGACGAAGAAACTGTTGTTTGCCACTCGTTGCCGCCATCCAATCTCAGTAAGCGCAAGTAATCGATACAACAATTATTCACCACAGAGGCACAGAGGGCACAGAGGCAATTATCTGAATGGCGTTACTCTGTGTCCTCATTATCTCTCTGTGTACTCTGTGGCAAAGTTGCATGACTTGTCTTGAATTACTTCTGCCAAAGGACAGATAGAATAACTTCGTCAATTGTAGTACGCAAGCGATGCAATTGGCATTTCTGAATCAGGGCAAATCGCAAAGCGCATGACTGCCGCGCTCCAGGTCGGCTATACTGGTAATCGGGCAGTCGCGGCGTAGAAGGAGCGCAATGAGCGGTCCGAAACACACGAATCAGCGAGAAGTTAGCCGCAGGCGCTGGCTGCGCAGATTGGCGGCTCTGGGCGGCGCCGGCGCCTTGGCCGCGGCTGGGGCGTTCTCGCAGCGTCCGCAAGTGGTTGTCTTGCCCAACGCGGCGGAAGCGTCAAGAGGTTCGGCGCGGCCGCCGATCGTCAGCCGCGACGAATGGGGCGCGCTGCCGGTTGATCACAGCGCGCGCAACGAAGGCGGCCACTACGATAGCGAGGGCAACCCCTGGGGCTGGTATACCTATGCCGGCGACCTGCGCGACAGCTATCAGACGCTGATAGTTCACCATAGCGCGGTGTATAAAGGGGACGGCCGCGCGACGCTGCTGGAGATCCAGCGCTTGCATCGGGAGGATCGCGGTTGGGCGGACGTTGGCTATCATTACATGCTGGATGTCGATGGCGCAATATACGCCGGGCGTGATTTGCGCGCGCGGGGCGCGCATACGGCAGGGCGCAATACCGGCAGCGCCGGTGTTTGCCTGCTGGGGGATTTCCAATTTCGCGCGCCGCCGCCCGCGCAATGGGGCGCGCTGATCGCCTTGGGGCGCTGGCTGGTTGCCGAGCTGGCCTTGACGCATATTGCGGCGCACAGCCAGTTCAACGAGAGCACGGTCTGCCCGGGCGGGCGTGTGCTGGGGCAGCTGCCAGCGCTGGCCGAGTGGCTCGGTGTGGGCTATGGCGCCGACGGCTATGTGCCGGCTGCGCCTGGTTTGTGATTGATTGAGAGAGGGAGCGTGGGATATGGCGGCGGCATTAACTGAAGCGGAAATCAGCGCTGGCTTGGCGACGCTGAACAACTGGACGCGGGCTGGCGATGCGCTGGTGAAGGAGTTCTCGTTCGACAGTTATCTGGCGGGCGTAGCGTTCGCGACGAGCGTCGGCGTGGTTGCCGAGGGCTTGGATCATCATCCGGATATGACGATTGGCTGGCGCCGCGTGACTGTGTCATTCACGACTCACGACGCCGGCAATCAGCTCTCGGCGAAGGACATCGCTGCGGCCGCTGCGGTTGACGGGCTGGGTTATCCGCGCTAGCCGGGGAGTTCTCGGGCGATGGCGCGCATGCTTGACGCCAAATCGCTCAGCCCTGCAATACACGCTGGACGCGCTCGATCAGCGGGTCGCGTCTTTGCCGTGAACGCCGGCGCAACCATAGAACGCCAGCGGTGACGATAGCCAGCAGCGCCCATAACAGCATCACCATCTTTTTGATTGCGGAGCCATTCACCGTTGTAATCCAGGCGGCGATCAGAATGCCGGCTGCGGCGTATTCGAACACCGGAAAGTAGCGCTCGGCCTTTTTGACTTCACATTCAACCAGGGAGCGCTGCTCGGCCAATTGGCGGATACGGCCGGTAACGACCCGCTCTGGCAGCCAGTTGTTTCCCAGCTGATGAACCTCAAAGGTTTGGCTGTCGTGTAATTCTTCGTGCGATACCGCAATGTGATTGTATCCGAACAGGGGCGAGTATTGGCTTTTCAGCTCACTTTCAGCCGGGCGATGGCATTGTCCGCGCGCAGCGGCGACTCGAATCGATAGGTTTGGTCTTGATCGCGTTTCGGCTTGAGACCTTTCTACAATTCTCGTTCCTCGCTGCCTATGCGTCATCCCGCGGTTTCTGCGCGGTCTCGTTTTCCTCGGCCTTCCTTTCGAATGCGGGGCGTTCAGCGTCTACGTTCAGGCTTAGGCATTCGCGCTTGTACTCTGGATTCAGGTCTTTCCAGAGTGGCCGGACTTGCTCCTCAATGCGATCGATTGTCAGGTTTCGGCCGCCTTTTCCGGTACCGAAGATTCGGATGAGAATGATGGTGACTACAATGATACCAACAATTGTGAGGAAATCGCCTGCTGGCATAGCGCCTGACAGGAATAGCCAGATCGCGCCGCCGCCAAGAAGCGTCGTCAGCAGCAGTCCGATGAATTTCACCTGCGGGGAATACTCGAGGTCGCCTTCGACGAGCGTCCGATTCGCGTCGAGGGCGCGGATTTGTCCGCGAATCTTCTGACCAGGGAAAGCCGGCAGGTAGTAGGCGCTGCCCATTACCTCGATTTCAAAGTAGATCGTATCGTCCAGCTTCTCGCTCTTGACCTGATAGCTCTGGCGAACGTGAGTTTCGACGGTGGAGAATTCGACCGGCGAAAGATTGTGCAGTCTTTCCATCGCGGCGTCTGGCGTCAACGCCGAAACGAAACGAAAGCGATTGATGCCGCTACGGCGATTCCGGCGCTTTTTCCTCATGATTCGCAACTATGACTTCAAACTGCGTTCGGGCTACAATGGCCAGTATAACATCCTTGCCGAGCAGAATAGCGTAAATGCGTCAATGCGCCTTCTCCTCTTCAATCTGATGACCGACGAAAGCGATCCCGTGCTTGGCTTCGCTTGTGGCTGGATTCGCGAGCTGGCGGCGCGCTGCGAGTACGTCGATGTCATCACCATGTACCGCGGCGCCTATCAACTGCCGCCGAATGTGCGCGTGTATTCGGCGGGGCGCGAACGTGGATTGAGCAAATCGCTGCGCGCGGCGAACTTCTACCGACATCTGCTGCGGCTGTTGCGAGAGCGGCGCTATGACGCCTGCTTCGCGCACATGATGCCCTTGTTCGCGGGCATGGCCGGGCCACTGCTGAGCGCGCGTGGGATACCGACCACGCTTTGGTATACGCATCGGGCGCGTTCGGCGCAGTTGCGATGGGGCCTGGCGATGTCGCGGCGGGCGGTCAGCGCGGACGCGACGAGTTTTCCCTATCGCACAGACAAGCTGCGGGTCATTGGGCACGGCATCGACTGCGACTTTTATTCACCCCCACCCCCTAACCCAAGC